>JAZTWL010000207.1:0-7157 GCA_045635845.1 Candidatus Scatosoma sp.
CCCGACCTATCATAGGTCGGGCGGTTATTTTTTTATCGATTAACGAATGAAATTCGTCATAATTTTGCGTTCTCTTACGGGTTCAAGACCTGCTTCTTTGCCCTTTTCAATGCACTTCAAGAGCCAAGCCATATTGTTGCCCAAAATGCGCATCGTTTGCAAGCCCTCTTCGTCTTGCGCTGCTTCTTCGGCGGTGTTGCCGTGGATTTCATTCCAATAGTTAGAACCAACGATAGGCATATTGTTGATCGTGAAATACTTATTGATCACGTCAAACGTCGTTGCCGCGCCTGCGCGTCTGCAGCTTACCACCGCCGCCGCGGGTTTATAGGCAAGGTTTTTGCCGCCGCTATAAAAAACTCTATCCATAAAGCTTACGAGCGCACCTGCCGCCGACGCGTAATATACGGGCGAACCGAATACGAAGCCGTCGAATTCCGCCGCTTTTTCCACAAATTCATTCACGCCGTCGTCCATGACGCACTTCTTGGTCTTTTTGCAAATCCAACAACCCTTACAGCCGCTAACTTGCTTTTTACCAAGTTGATAAATCTCCGTTTCCACGCCGTTTGCATTGAGCGCTTTCGCCACTTCCGCAAGGGCAGTGTAGGTGCAGCCGTTTTCGTGTGCGCTACCGTTTACAAGCAATACTTTCATTTTTTCTTATCTCCTTTTTACGCCTTGCACAGTCCGCGCGCGGCGCTTTCATTCGTTTTTAATTGTTGAGCGTTTTTAGGCATTGTTTGAATGCCGTCGGCAAGGAAATCGTTTCTTCGATTTCGTCCAAGGAATAGGCGTCGAAGGGCGCAAGCTCCGTCCGCACCCAAACGCAAGTGATATCCCAACGGATATGGGTGAAAATATGCACGTATTTTTCCCGTTTTATCTCGTTAAACTCGTACACGCCCCATTCGTTTAGTATATTTTCCACCGAATCGTCCCCTTCAATCACGTAGGACGGGAATTCGTTCATGCCCTTAAGCACCCCTTCTTCCCGCCGACGAATACAAAAGCCTTGCGGCGTTTCGATAAGGAAAACGTACACCCGTTCCGCGCGCTTTGCCTTCTTTTCGGGCAGGACGGGATATAAGTGCTGCGTACCCTTTTGATACGCCTTGCATAAGCCTTGCAAAGGACATTCCAAGCAAGCGGGCGACGTGGGTTTACACACAAGCGCGCCAAGCTCGAAAAGACTTTGCGTAAAATCGGCACAACCCTTCCCTTCTTCGGGATAGACCGCCGATAAATTTTCTTCTAAATATCTACGATATTTCGGATCGGAAATCACGCTCGAATTTTCTTCCAACCGCGCGCAAACGCGGAATACGTTTCCGTCCACTGCGGCGGCGCGCTGTCCAAACGCGATCGAGGCAATCGCGCCCGCCGTATAGCTGCCAATCCCCGCAAGAGATTTCAATTCGTCCACCGTTTGCGGGAACTTCCCGCCGTAAACGGCTACGATCGTTTTCGCCGCCTTTTGCAAGTTTCTTGCACGGGAATAATAGCCGAGTCCTTCCCACAACTTCAAGAGTCTTTCTTCGTCGCACGCCGCCAAATCTTCCACCGTCGGCAAAGCTTGCATAAAGCGGATATAATATTCTTTCACCGCTTCCACGCGGGTTTGTTGGAGCATAATTTCGGAAACCCACACTTGATAGGGCGTGGGGTTTTTCCGCCACGGCAAATCCCGTTTTATCCCTTGGTACCACTCTATCAAGGGGGCAGGTATGCGTTGAAAATCAAAATTTTCCTTTTTCATAATGCAAATAGGTTGTTTTTCTTCCCCTTTTCTTATTCTTCCTTGGGCAAGGAATTTAAGAAAATCACCGTTTCCACGATCGACGGTACGGAAGGATAAGTAATGGGAATAGGCAAGGAAAGGGACGCGTCGTCCTTAACGTAAGTGACGTCCGCTTTGCCTTCTTCGCGCAAGCTGACAAGGCAGTTTCCAAGCCCCACGAAGGCGCCGGGGTAGCCGCTGAAAATACTCTTCGTCAAATCCACACCGCTAATAATATCCACGTCTTCGCGGCGGCGAATGAGCTCGAAAATCGCGCGGTATTCTTCCAAATCCCCGCCGTGATTGCATTCGGCTAAACTATCCAAGCCGTCCACGATAATGAATAAGTGGGGATAACCGCTTCCCATTTCTCGCATACGAAGCAATTCCTTAAGCCCTTCTACGCCGAGTTCCAAATCCGATTTCGAACGGATATAGGGCACGGTGACGTCCATCGATTTCAAGCGCAAAAGCTCGCCGTATTCCGTCTTGGGGGAAAGGATAAAGAAACAAGCTTCTTCCTTTTCAAAAAGGCAGGAAATAGAAATGAGCAAACGACGAATGAATTGACTCGTATTTACGCCCGTCACACAAGTGTGGCGCGCAATCAACGGTCTACGCGTTTTTTGCGCAAGCGTGAGATTGTTCGCCGCGTCCAAACCGAGCGGCAATCCGTAGCGGATTTCTTCAAATTTTTCGTCGCCTTGCGAAAGCGCCGAGATAACGGAAATAAATTCTTCCGAACGCATAGTTTCCCTTCCTTTTCTCGTAAAGAGTACGAATTTTCTCATTTATCATTATACTATATCCCTTCCCACTTGTCAAGCCCTATCTAAAAAATGCACGCGGGGAAGGTATAGAAAAAAGCGCGCTCTTAAAGAGCGCGCTTATCAAAATCCTTTTTATGCGTAGGTGGTGAAATAGCTTTCTCTGTTATAGGTCAATTCCACGGTGATTTCCTCGCCGTCGCGAAGCATACCAAGCTGCACCTTGTCACCCATTCGCACCCGCAAAAGCTCGTCGCTAATTTGGTACTCGCGAGTGATCTCGATTCTTTCGCCGCCGTTAATAGAAATCCAACGGAAGATATCGCCCACCTTCAATTTTCCGTATGCAGCGCCCGTGATACCCGACGCTTGCGTAACGGCAATCGTTTCGTACACTTCAAGTTTGCCCGTTGCGCCCATGACGACTTGCACCGCTTCCACCTTAAGATAGATGCCGAGCATGGCGCGTTCCACCACGCCGCCGTTATCTTGAATATTATCGCAAAGGTATTGTACGAGTCGGCTTGGAAGGGCGTAGCCCATGTTATCCGTTTCTTCTTCCACGTTCTTGGCGTTGGTGATCCCGATCAACTCCCCTTGCGCGTTGAAAAGCCCGCCGCCCGAGTTGCCGTGATTGACTGCCGCATCCGTACGAAGTACGCGATATTCCACCGACTTATTCTCATTCACGAGCGATTCCATTTCAATAATTTCCGAATCAACGGAAATGACACCCGACGTTACGGAATGTCCGTCGCCGTTCGCGTTCCCGATTACAAACGCCTTTTCCCCCACCGTCACGGCGTTGGAATCCCCGATTTTGGCTTCGCTCACCGCGTTGTTCTTCAAAAATTCACTGCCCGAGACTTCCAAGAGCGCCACGTCGTAATCCATTGCGCCGCCGATAAAGCGCGCG
This sequence comes from Candidatus Scatosoma sp., assembly GCA_045635845.1. Taxonomy (GTDB): domain Bacteria; phylum Bacillota; class Clostridia; order Christensenellales; family Borkfalkiaceae; genus Scatosoma. The sequence continues at coordinate 3,464 of JAZTWL010000207.1, forward strand.
CGGATCCCGTCGCCATCGAAATCGCCTTGATCCTCGGAATTTTTCTTGCCGTCCTTATTCACGTCTTGGAAACGCCCGAGCACATCCATACCGATCGTGAAATGATTTCTCGCGCCGTAGGGATAGATATAAATACAATCGGAAATCCCATTTTCCGCATCCGCTTCGTCGTGGAATAAAACGTGATAGTTGGTGACGATAAGCGCGTTGCCGTTTTTCTTATCCAAATCGATAATTACGCCGCTGCCCATAGAGCCGTAGCCTTTCACCGTTTTTGATTCCGTTTTCGTGAACGCACAGCAAACGCTTACGACGGACGAAAGATTTTGCGCGATCGTTTCCGTATTATTGTCTTCATTCATATCGAGCGAAAGGTATTCCCTAATGAAATCGCTCATGCTGCCTTGGAAACCGTCCGCAACCGCCGCCTCGTAAAGCTCTTGTACGCCGACTTGTTCCGCATCCTTACCATCCGCGCCTTCCAAACTCGCAAGCCATTCCTGTTCCGTGCCCACGAATCCGTTTTTCACGGCAATATCATACGCCGAAATGATTTTTTCCTTGCAACCTACAAGCCCGAAAACCGACATTATAGCAATCGCCGCCGAAATTGCACCTTTTACGATCTTTTTCATACCAACCCTTTGCCGTATTAAATATCTCTATTATACGGCATTTTCTTGCTTTTTATTTTACGATTTTGTGAAAACTTTACGAAATTTCCCCAAAATATGGAAGCCACCCCGCTATAATTAAGCTCGTTTAGCACCACACGCTAAAACCTGCCCGTGGCGGCTCGCCACCCAAAACTCGTTCAACGCCACACGCCCATAGCAGACACGCCGCCCCCCTTACAAAAGGACGACCGCACGCTAAAACCTGCCCGTGGCGGCTCGCCACCCAAAACTCGTTCAACGTCACACGCCCATAGCAGAGCGCCGCCCCCTTACAAAAGGACGACCACACGCTAAAGTCTGCCCGTGGCGGCTCGCCACTAGAAGCCTTCGAGTTCGTCCAAGCTCAAATCAAAAGCGGGAATAAACTTCTCGAAGAAATATTCCACTTCCGGCATTTTGCGGGAACGCAAATCTTCTTCAATGCTCTTTTTCGCTTTCGTGAACTCGGTATTCCCCAAACGAATTTCTTCCAAGCACTTGATATACGCCGCAAGACGATCCGCCGCTTTCACAAGCTTATATTCCACGCCGCTTTCGTCCGCGTGAACAAAGGGCGCGATCCCCCCTTGCATTTCTTTGGGGAGCATATCCACAATCTTATCGCAAGCCCGCTTTTCAAGCTCTTTGTACGCGCCGTGAATACTGCTATTATAGTACTTAATCGGCGTAGGCAAATCCCCCGTCATCACTTCGCTCGTTTCGTGGTACATCGCATAAAGCACCGTCTTCAAAACGTCGGCGTTTCCGCCGTAAATATCGTTGTGAATGGTGACGAGCGCATGCGCGAGCAAGGTGACGGAATGGGTGTGCTCCATAATATTTTCTTCACGCGTCGAACGCATAAGTTGCCAACGCTTGATATATTTCATTCTGTCCATGTACGCGTAAAAATCGTGCCGCATATTTTTTCTCCTTTTTTTTCTTGAAACCGTTGACTTTTCGGTTTTCGTGCATTATAATAGAACTACAAAATTAAAAATCCGTCGTGGGTGCCCTTAAACAAGGCTGAGATTATACCATTTGAATCGGCAAGGTAATACTTGAGCGAGAGATTGACTTCCCTTTTTCCGTCATCGTACGGCAAAAGCGTTTTTGCACCCACTTTTCGTAAAGTAGGGTGTTTTTTAATATCACAAACGGCGGAAAAGGAGTGTTTTTATGTATCTTTATTCCCTTTTAGAAGCGAGTGCCAAAACGACGAACGTCGTTAAGTGGTGCTCCGTTGCCGCTACCGTGATTTTGCTCGTAGTGATCGGATTCATCGGTATTGCGAAGAAAGCGAGCGGGGCAAGAAAGTACGATACGAAGCGCATCGCCTTTGCGGGCGTGTGCGTGGCTACGTCCTTTACCCTTGCCATTATCAAGTTCAAGCCCGTTGAATACGGCGGCTCGATCACGCTTGCATCCTTTGCGCCCATTCTCATCTACGCCTACGTTTACGGCGTTGCCGACGGCTTTATGGTGGGGCTTATCCACGGACTTTTGAACTTCATCGAAAGCCCGTATATCTTAAACGCCGCCACCTTTATTTTCGATTACTTAATCGCCTTTGCAAGCGTGGGTCTTATGGGCTTCTTTGGCAAACTCCGCCGCAAGGAAAAAGCGGTGCTCCCCGTCGTTTTGGGTTGCATTTGCGTATTTTCCATGCGCTTCTTTGCCCATTTCGTCGCGGGCATGGTCTTCTTCTTGGAAAACTCCGTTTGGGTTTCCTTACCCGAATGGGCAATGGGCAACGCCGTGGCGTATTCCTTCATCTATCAATGCGTTTATATCCCCGCCGACGCGCTGATCGCCACGCTCGCGCTCGTGTGCGCCGCCAAGAGCGGGCTCTTGGATAAGCTCACCAAGCTCATGCTCGGCAAATCAAGCCCTGCGAAAAAACAAAATGCAGAAAACTAAATCTCGTTAGCCTTCCTTCGGGAAGGCTTTTTTAGTAGCCCTGACTCGTCAATTCGTCGTACGCCTTTTTCGCTTCGGCATGCCCTTGATCCGCAGCTTTTTTGTACCAACTCTTTGCCGTGGCGTAATTCTTCGGCACGCCGTTGCCATAACGATAGCAATGCCCCATATACAATTGAGCGGCCTTATTTCCTTGTGCCGCCGACAAACGGAACCATTTCAAAGCTTCCACGTAATCTTTTTCAACGCCTTCACCCCAGTAATAGTAATAGCCTATAATCCCTTGCGCTCTTGCAAGATTTTGTTCCGCCGCCAAACGAAGCAATCGCATTGCTTCCGTATAATTTCGCGCTATGCCCTTATTCTCGGCATAACAAGTACCCAAACTACATTGTGCTCTTGCAAACCCTTGGTCTGCCGCAAGGCGGTACCATTTCACCGCTTCCGCATAGTTTTGCGCTACGCCGTTGCCATAATAATAGCAATCGCCCAAATTATTTTGCGCATACGCATCCCCTTGGTCTGCCGATAAGCGGAACCATTTCACTGCTTCCGCGTAGTTTTGCGCTACGCCGTTGCCGTAATAATAGAACTGACCCCACCAGTTTTGCGCATCCGCATCCCCTTTATCTACAAACACGCGCATAATCTTTAAAGCTTCTGCATAATCCTGCTTTACACCGTTACCATTTGCATAGCAAACACCTAAATTAAATTGTGCATTCTCATAGCCTTGGTCTGCCGCAAGGCGGTACCACTTCACCGCTTCCGCATAGTTTTGCGCTACGCCCTTGCCTTTTTCATAGCAAAGCGCCAAATCGTATTGCGCTCTTGCAAACCCTTGGTCTGCCGATAAGCGGTACCATTTCACCGCTTCCGTATAGCTTTGCGTTACGCCTTCACCCTTTTCATAACAATAGCCCAAATTGTATTGTGCATAAAAATCCACTTGCTCTGCTGCAAGACGGTACCATTTCACCGCTTCCACGTAGCTTTGCGCCACACCGTTTCCGTAATAATAACAATTTGCCAGATGAATGCTTACTTGCTCGCAGCCAAGAGATTGTGCCTTATTAAATTGCTCAATAGCTTCGGCATATTTTTTTTCATTATAATAC
>JAZTWL010000208.1:0-6603 GCA_045635845.1 Candidatus Scatosoma sp.
ACGATTGGTGGTTGTGACGTAAATCCCGCATACACGGCTATCGAATATACGGTAGCGTTCACGCATCCTAGAACGGGTATGCCCGTAGCAGCGCCTATCACCTACACGGTGGAAAATATGGGCGAAGTGGTATTCCCCGAAGTGCCCGCAGAGCTTGCAATGGAAGGCTACACGGCGGCTTGGGATAAGACGGCGGCAGATTTGGCAATCGGTGGCTTGAACGTAACGGTTGCTTATGCGGTAATCGAATACACGGTGACGTTCGTAGCGGATGGCGAAACGGTTGCTACGAAGACGTACACGGTAGAAAATACGGAAATCGAAGTGCCCGCAGTTCCCGAAAAGGAAGGCTACACGGGCGTTTGGGAAGCTTACGAGCTTACGATCGGCGATATCACCGTAAACGCTATTTATACGATTAATTCTTATGAAGTTTCCTTCTTGAACGCAGGTGCGCTTGCGCCTATCACCGTAAACCACGGCGAAAAGGTGAGCGTAGTGCCTACGATGGAGGGTTACGTATTTGTAGGTTGGATGAAGGACGGCGAAATCTTCGACGCTCCTATTACGGAAGGCGTGACGCTCGTGGCAAAGTGGGCTGTGGTGGATAACAACGGCACGGATATGGTAATTCCTGCGGAATATATTGCGGCAAATACGCAATGGGAAATTGGCTACGCGAACAATGAAGCTGGATATGGCGCAAACCCGAATGCGGGTTGGTATTTCGACGCTGACTATAACGGAAATACGGGTGCGGGCGGCACGGATGCGAATAAGTTCATGAACTGGGTGACCTTCACGTTGACGGCTGACGGTGGCGCGGGTACGGTTGCGGAAGGCAGAGAAACCTATCTCGTACTTCCTGCAATCAATTATAAAGCCGCTTCGAAGGTAGACTTTGCTTACACGAACCATGCAAACATTAAAGCATTGACGATTTACGGCACGGAAGTGGCGCAATTTGGCGGCACGAATAAGCTTATTAGTATCGTGACGGATAGCACGGGCACGAAGCTTTACTTCCGTGAAATCAACAGCGTAGCGGGCGACGTGACGAAGGACGCACAAGCGGTGATCACCCTTCCTGAAAGCGTAGCGAACGGCAGCGAAGGCTTGCGCCTTAATATCTCTGTGACGGGTTACATGCAAATCAATATCACCGAATTCCACGCAACGAGCCGCGCGACGGATTATCAAGGCGTGATGGAAGAAGCACTTTTCGAGCTTCCTGCAAATGCGGACGAATTGACGGACGAACACACCGCTGCAATCAATGCATATCTTGCTGCGGAAAAATATTTGACGGAATACGAGCTTGCAAACTATGCAAGACCTGCAATCATTATCTCGGGTGAAGATAACGCAAAGTGTGCAGCGATTTCGAATGCAGCGAACGGCAGCTACGAGCAAATGCTTGCAATCGAAGAATATCGCGCGTACTGCGTAACCCTTTCGGCGGATCAATCGGCAAGTGCGGCGCACCAAGCAAACGTTGCGAAGGTGAATGCAATTCTCAACGAATATTTCTATGTTCCCGGAGAAAGCGTTTCGAGCAAAGTGGCAGATAATGCAGCTACGGTGACCGTGAGTGGTACGACGGCTAGTACTCCCAACAGCTATCACTTATCTTCCCACTGGGGCGATGGTATTAAGCTTGACTTCTTGACGAAGTACGAATCCTTCAACCTTGCACAATATAATGCTGCGGACGCTCCGTACACGGCTACTTACACTTTACCTGCATTCAATTTTGCGCAGCACGAAGAAGTATTCTTCGGTTTTACAGGTGTAACGGCGGCGGGTGATGCAACCGTTGGCGTAAACGGCGCTTCCTATTCTTTCGATTTGAACGCTGGGTACGTTTATACGAAGTTTATCGTGAAGAACGGCGTGCTTACGGTTGTGGGCGACGGTGCTAAGAATGAAGGTCAAAAGCTTATGGAAGTTGCACTTCCCGAAAGCGTATTGAACGGCAGCGAAGGACTTGTGATTACGTGGACGACGGCTGGCTGGGCGCAAGTGGAAATTTCCGAATTGTGGAGTACTACGACGACGCTTGGCGAATATAAAGCGGAAGCTATTAACGATACGGCGGTTGCAAGCCGTACGGGCAATGGCGGCTTTAGCGGCGAAACGAACGCGCCTGTCGTACCTGCGTGCGCAAGCCAATTCAAGAATGATAATAAGTACAGTACTTTCTCGTATATCGTGAATAGCAATGCTACGGAGTTGAAATTTGCGTTGAACGCATTCAACTATGCTGCTTATAGTGAAGTGAGCTTTGGCGTTGCCTTTGCGGTGACGAATGAGAAGGGCTCGATGACGATCAATGGGGAAACCATGATTGTTCCCGAAAACTTAATCGGACATTTCTATAAGATGAAAGCGGTTATCAAAGACGGCTATATCACCTTCTACGACGACGGTTCGACCAACGACGTATTGACGAGAGCAAACTATGCGGCAAACGGCTACTTCTTCCGCGTTGCGCTTTCCGAAAACGTATTGAACGGCACGGAAGCTTTGGAAATCAATTTCGAATCGGGTGCGGCTTACGCTTGGTTCGAAGTGACCAATTTGGTGGCAGTGAAGAACTTGTCTTTGATTGACTAATTTTGAAACGTACGCCTTCAACGCGTACATGGTGCGGTGAAAGCTGCAAAATATAAACAAAAAAGCCGCGGCGAACGGGCGGTTCCGTCCGTTCGCCGTAAGGCAAAATTTAAGAATAAAACGGATCCATGGTAGATCAATGAAAAAGAAATTTATCCTTTTATTTATCGGAATATGCACCCTTGCTTTGGGCGCTTTCGGCGTTTCCTGCGGAAAGAGCGACAATGCGGGTAGCGGCACGCAAACGAGCGAAGAAGTGGAAATTCCTTCGCCCGAGTTTTCGGAAAAACGCATAGAAATGATTTTCGGGGAAAGCAAAACGCTTTCGCTCGTAGGTCTTTTTGACGGCGAAACCGTAAGCTATAAATCCAACGACGAAAGTATCGTTACGGTGACGGCGGACGGCGTAGTGCAAAGTGTGGGCGTTGGTACGACGGTTGTGAAAGCAACGACGTCGGAAGGGCGTTCCGCGCTCGTGCAAATCGTCGTGCACGATCCCGAATTTTATCCCGTGCCCTATATCACGGCGGCGCAAGATACAATCACTTTGAGCGAAGGGGATTCGTTCACGGTGGATTTGGCGTGCTATTACCTTACGCAAAAGCTTGACGTTGCAATCACGGCGGAAAGCGCAAACGAAGAAATCGTGCGCGCGGACGGCAACGTGATCACGGCAATCGGCGCAGGGGAAACGGACGTTGTGTTTAGCGCGGAAACGGCGTATGGCGTTGCGCAAAAGACGGTGAAAGTTTCCGTGCTTGAAAAGCAAACGGAATTCTATCTTTCCACGATCGGCAAGGAAATCTATGCGGGCAAACCGCTTGATTTGGTGCTCTACGTCAATAACGACGGCGTGTTGCAAGCGTTGGACGGCGTTTCGTTTTCGGTTGCAGATAGCGCAATCGCGTCGGTGGAAGGCAGCGTGTTGACGCCGATGAGCGGCGGGGATACGGTTGTTATTGCCCAATTTGAATACGAAGGCAAATCGCATACGGAATCTTCAGCGATTCACGTTTACGGTTATCATAATTGCTCGTTCGAATATATCGACGGCACGGTGGATCACGTCGTAGAAGCATTTTATGGCGACGTGGTGACTTTGCAATACGAAAATGCGGACGGCAACCCCGAATATAAGAAGCCTGTGAAGCAAGTGTTTGTGGACGGCGAAGAATATACGGGCAAATATATCACTATGCCGGATCGTGACGTCACCGTTTCGGTGCGTTTCGTAAACGAAACGAAGGACGATTTCACGGCGTCCACGACGGACGGGCATTTGCTTTGCGAAGGCTCGGGTATTATTCAATACGAAAACGTTCCCTGCACCGATTCGAATGGCGTTTCGTCCGATTTGAACGGTCACGTGAAATATAGCACCGCTTGGGCGTCCTTTAACTACAACTTCGACGAAGTGGTGACGGTGAATGAGTTTTCTTCGGTGAAGGTGAAGATGTACGTACCCACCGATTTATTCCTTGTCTATATCGGCGTCGCAACGGACGTGAAGTACGAAGATCAAGAAGCTTCCACCTTGCGCTACGAAACGGGTAATATCGCGCATAAGGACGGTAAAGTGCCTTTCATGGAAATCACGCTTGGCGAATGGGTGGTGATGGAAATGCCCTTGACGGCGTTCGTAAATAGCGGCGAAAAAATGAGCGGTATTTCCTTCGCGATTTCCAACTCGTATATTTATATCGATTGGATTGCCGTAAACTACGGTCTTTCGGCAACGGACGTAAGCTACCAAAGCAGTATGCTTTATAAGGAAATTGCGGCGCTTGAAAACGGCAGCGAGGCGCAAATGAAATTGATTATGTCCTTCCAAAAATGGGCAAACGGTTTGAGCGCGGAAGATAAGCAATCGGAAATCTACCAAGCAAACGTTGCGAAGGTGAACGCGATTATCGACGCTTACTATCAAGAAGCAAAGGAAATGTGCTATACGAACCACCATTACGTGAAGGCGTTGGACGGCACGGCGGCAATCTACAACGGCGAATACGCAAGCAACAACAAGAAGTACGATTCGAGAACGTACGCGCACTATTATAAATCGACGATTAGCGGCGCGCCGCACGATATCGAACTTTTCTTCGAGGGGTTCAATTTCAACGATTACGAAGAAACGTCTTTTGGTTTCTACGTGATTATGGCGAACATTTCGGATAGCCCTTGGGTGAAAGCGTATGCGACAATCTCGGTAAACGGTGTCACCTGCCAAGAATTCGATAGCGCGGTGGCATACTATTATAAAGGCGTAGTGAAAGACGGTAAGTTCACCCTCTACTCGGACGAAAAGGGTCAAGCAAGCGCGAAGGTGATTTTGGAAACGGCGCTTTCGCAAGACGTTTTGAGCGGTAAGAAGGCGCTCTCGATCGACGTGAACTTCGAAACGTACGCGGTAGTGGAAACGACGGAATGGTACGCAACCATGCGCTTGACGCACCTTTCCTAATAAAGACAAGAAAAAAGAGACAAGGCACGAAGCTTTGTCTCTTTTTATTATAAGGAAGGACGGGAACTTTTTCCAAACCCCTTGACGAAGGCAGAGAAATCGTTTATAATAAAGGGGAAATAAGCAAGGATAGGAATGCATATATGAGCGAGCAAAAACAAGAATTTTTCCCCGACGGCACGCCGATAGACGAATGGTTTTACGGCGCGGAAGTCCCCACGATTGAAAGTCTTGGGAAAGCCTATAATATCCGCGCGTACGGCATTTGCGACGACGGGAAAGTCTATACGAAAGAACTGCAAGCCTTGATCGATACGATTGCGGAAAAGGGCGGCGGCGTACTCTACGTTCCCGCGGGCACGTTCTATACGGGCGCGCTCTTTTTCAAGCAAGGCGTGCATTTATATATTCGTGAAGAAGGTATGCTCAAAGGCAGCGACGATATTTCCGATTATCCCGTGTGCGATACGCGAATTGAAGGGGAATCTTGCAAATATTATCCCGCTCTTATCAATGCGGACGGCGTGGACGGCTTCGTTATGTGCGGCAAAGGCACGATCGACGGCAACGGACTTCGTTCTTGGAAGGCGTTTTGGCATCGTCGCGCGTGGAACCCAAACTGCACGAATAAGGACGAACAACGCCCCCGCTTGGTGTACTTATCCCATTGTACGAATGCGGTGATTGCGGATTTGCGCTTGCAAAACTCCCATTTTTGGACGAATCATATTTACAAGTGTAAACGTGTGAAATTCTTAAATTGTTCGATTTTTGCACCGCGCGCACCCGTCCCTGCACCGAGCACGGATGCAATCGACGTGGATGCATGCACGGACGTTTTGATTAAGCGTTGCTATATGGAAGTGAACGACGACGCCGTCGCGCTCAAAGGGGGTAAAGGCCCGTGGGCGGATACCGACGAAAACAACGGCGCAAACGAACGAATCTTGATTGAAGATTGTACCTACGGCTTTTGCCATAGCGGCTTGACTTGCGGCTCGGAATCTATCCACAATAAAAATATTCTTGTGCGCCGTATTCATTTGAGAGATATTTGGCAGCTCGCCCATTTCAAGCTCCGTCCCGATACCCCCCAACGTTACGAGTACGTGGCGTTTGAAGACGTGGAAGGTACGCTTACGGGCAGTTTTGTGAATATCAATCCGTGGACGCAGTTTTTTGATTTGAAGGGGCGCACCGATAAGCCGATTTCCAAAGTGGAGAATATCTCTTTCAAAAATTGCCGCGTGGATTGTGAATGTTTCTTCAACGTAAGCAAGGACGAAACGCAATATATTCTTTCCGACTTCGCGTTGGAAAATTTAGAAATCCGCACGCAAAATAAAGGCACGGATTTTTCCGTGGTGAATAGACTCACTGCCACCGCCGTTTCCGTGGAAGAAATTTGATTTACAACTACTTTATACTCGGGATGATGATTCCGATTCATGCACTTCTTGTTCCAATGTATGTGCAGTTGAATAAAGCGGGATTAACAAATCAAAGTCGGAGGCCAAGCGGTCTTA
>JAZTWL010000209.1:0-5716 GCA_045635845.1 Candidatus Scatosoma sp.
TGGGGGGGGAGGAGAGAAACCCCCACCTGTGGGTTCCCCCTCCCCCCGCGTTCGCGGCGGGAAAAACTCGGTGTCCGCTAAAAAGAAAAAGGACGCTCGCAACTAGGAGCGTCCAAAGTGATCGTACGTGTTTTTTACCCATTTTTTGCTATCCCCTTGCGCTATGTATTCCACCAAAAAGTGGGTTTCAACGCGGACATGGGTGGGTGTTTTTTACAAAATCCGCAATTTTTCGAGTAATTTTTCCGACGGGGAAAAGTTCGGCGTGCCGATTTGACGAGTGCCGTCTTCGTAGTGGGTGTCCGAGCCGCCCGTTTCCACAAGCGCGTACTTTTTCGCAAGGGCATGGAAATAGGCTTTATCCGTATCAGTATGGGTGGGATATTCGCTTTCTATACCGTCCGCGCCATACTCGAAAAGCCCTGTGAGTAAGCGTTCTCTTTCTTCAAAGGAAAGGGTAATTCTGCCGGGGTGCGCCACTACGGCAATCCCGCCCGCCGCGTGAATACAATCCACGGCTTGCTTGGGCGTAGGCCGACCGATATTCGAATTTGCGGGTTTTCCCGGCGCGAGATAACGCTCGTAAACGTCCCCCGGGAAAAGGGGCAAAAACCGACTTGCGGCACGCGCAACGTGCATGGTATGCACGGGCAAATCGGGGCTTGAACGCTCGTTCAAAACGGCTTCGTAAGTGATGGGTACGCCGAGTTTTTGGAATTTCTGCACACTCTCTTGCGCGCGCAAAAAGGAGGCGTTCGCCCGATCTTCCACGAATTTTTGATACGCGCCTTCCGTGGCGCAGCCATAGCCGAGCATGTGCACCTTCACGTTCCCATCGTAAGCGGAAATTTCCCAACCCGAAACGTAGGCGAGCCCGTATTTTTTCGCACATTCTTGCTTGGATTGCAAGCCCGCAAGCGTATCGTGATCGGTGATAGAAAGCAAGCCAAGCCCGCGGGAAGCCGCGAGCCGACAAATTTCATCAGGGGAATATCCCCCATCCGAATATACGCTGTGAATATGCAAATCCGCAAACATAAAAACTCCGTAAATACTGCTTATTTATAAAAATTTGTTTTTTAAATTCAACCAAAAAACTTGTTTAGTACGCTACACCCATAGTAGACGCGTAAACTTATTAAAAGTGTAATCCGTACTTATGATTTGGATGCAACGTCACGTTGCTTGCCGTTTTCGATACGGATTTTCTTACATTCCGCGCCATACAACACCCTTTCGGTGTGCGTGCACGTCAAGATCGTTTGCAAATCCGCAATACAATGCACGAGTTTCTTTCTTCTCTTCAAATCGAGCTCGCTCATAACGTCGTCCAAAACCAAAATCGGGTACTCGCCCGAAAGGTTCTTAAAAATTTGCACCTCCGCAAGCTTCAACGCAAGCGCCGCCGTCCGCGTTTGTCCTTGCGAAGCGTACGCCTTTGCATCAATACCGCCGATCGTTACGTCCAAATCATCACGATGCGGTCCAACCGTCGTAAAGCCCAAGCGCAAATCCTTTTCGTAGTTATTTTCCAAACGAGTGAGCAAAACTTTGGCGATCTCGCTTTCGTCCCCATCGTACTTTCTATCCGGCTTGATGAGCAAATCTTCCCCGCCGTCCGTCAAAAAGGCGTGATATTCCTTTGCATACGGCGCAAGCTTTTCCAAAAACTCCGCGCGCTTTTTCACAATTATTGCCGCGTAGCGGCAAAGTTGCTCGTCCCACACGGGCAAGGTATCCAAAATCAAGGACGAATCGTGGTTTTTAAGCAAGGAATTGCGTTGATCGAGAATTTTATTATAGCGCAAAAGCGCGGTATAGTAAGCGGGCGACGTTTGGGAAATTGAAATATTCATAAACCTTCTTCTCTCATCCGGTCCGTCTTGAATGAGCCGCAATTCCCCGGGTGAGAAGAACACGCTATTGATATGCCCCATCAAATCGGCGTTCTTGGCAATTTTACTGCCGTTCACGCGGATTTCCCGCTTATTTTCAAAAATCAAGGCTTCGATCGTCACTTTGCCGTAGCGGTTTTCCGCTTCCGCTGTAATTTTCGCGTGGTCGGCGCCGATACGAATGAGCTGTTTATCGTGGCGGATACGGAGCGAAGCGCCCGTACACAAATAGAAAACGGCTTCGGCGCAGTTGGTTTTCCCCTGCGCATTTTTCCCGAAAAGGACGTTGAGTCCGTCGGAAAATTTGAAAACTTCGTTTTCGTAATTTCTAAAATTTTGAAGGAATAATTTTTTTATTTGCATAATCCTTAAAAAACCCGCCGAAATTGCTTTCTTTTCCTTGCATTTTGTATTATAATTATAACAAATAATTTACGAAAAGACAAGTAGTTAGGAAAACTAATTTCCTAAAGGGGGTAAATTTATGTCTGAAAACGCCCAACTTCAATTCTTGTGGAAACAAATTAGCGAACACGCGCAAAATTTCATTCCGCCCGTCACCTTCAATCACTTTATCCGTGATTTAGAACCCGTAGACGTCGTGGGCAGAAAAATCGTTTTGAAGTGCTCGTCCGATTTGAACGCTTCCACCATTATGAAAAAACACGCGGAACAACTCAAAAACGCGATCGTAAAATGCGACGTCGGTCTTTCCGATTTCCGTTTGGTTGTGGACGGGAGCGACGTTTTCACGCTCGACGTTGTAGAAGACGCGTCGGAAACTTTCCGCACGTCCCCTATCAATAAGGCGTTCACGTTCGATAACTTCGTTGCAGGCTCGGGCAGTAAGTTCGTTTATGCGGCGGCGAAAGCCGTAGCGGAAAACCCTGGCTCTACGTTCAACCCGCTCTTTATCTACGGGGAATCGGGCTTGGGGAAAACCCACCTTATGCACGCAATCGGGAACTATATCTCCCAACACTATCCCGAAAAGAAAGTGCTCTATACGACGAGTGAAAATTTCTTGAACGATCTCATTGACTCCATTGCGCAAAAGAACGGCGCGAAATTCCGTTTCCACTACCGTAACGTGGACGTTTTGATGATCGACGACGTACAATTCTTGAAAGCAAGAACGCAGCTCCAAGAAGAATTCTTCCACACCTTCAACGAACTCTCGGCACAAAATAAACAAATCGTTTTGACGTCCGACCGTCCTCCGAAGGAAATCGCAACGCTCGAAGAACGTCTTCGCACCCGTTTCGAAGGTGGTATGATTGTGGATATTCAACCGCCCGATACGGAAACGAAGATCGCCATTTTGAAGCGCAAGGCACTCGATAGAAAGTGCCCCGTTTCCGAAGAAGTGCTCGAATTCTTGGCAAGCAATTCCGGTCACGACGTTCGCGCACTCGAAGGCAGACTCACGAAAGTGATTTTCGCAAGTAAGCTCCACGAAGAACCTATCACGTTGGAGCTTGCAAGAAAGGCACTCAACGAATCGGTGAACGAAGCGACGGAAGAAGAAGACGTGACGCCCGAAAAGATTCTTTCGGCTGTTTGCACCTATTTCAAGCAAAGACGGGAAGATTTGATCGGCAAAGCGAAGAAGGCAGATCTTGTAAAGGCGCGCCAAATTTGCGCGTACCTTATGTGCGATATGCTTTCCCTTCCACTCGTTTCCATCGGGAATTTACTCGGCGGCCGCGACCACACGACGATCATTTACGCGCGCGATAAAATGGAAGAGCTCGCAAAGCTCAACGATCGCGTTGCAAAAGAAATCGACGATATTAAAAATATCGTATTGAAGAAATAAAAACCTACAATGGGCAACGCTTGTTTGCCCATTGCTTTCTTTGAAAGAACACACACGGTAGATAGTATGATAGAAACCAAGCACACCTTTTTAGAATATACGGCGGAAGCGGTGGTAGTAGGCGCGGGGCACGCAGGCTGCGAAGCGGCGCTTGCTTTGGCGCGCACGGGCATCAACACAGCCCTTTTGACGCTTAATCTCGATAGCATTGCTTTCTTGCCTTGCAACCCTTCTATCGGCGGCACGGCGAAGGGGCATTTGGTACGCGAAATCGACGCGCTCGGCGGCGAAATGGGGATTGTGGCGGATAAGACCGCTTTGCAAATCCGCATGCTCAACGTGGGCAAGGGCGCGGCGGTGCAATCCTTGCGCGCACAATCGGATAAAAACGCCTACCACGCGGAAATGAAACGGGTGCTCGAAAACACGAAAAATTTGCGCATTATCCAAGCGGAAGCTTCGGAAATTTTGACGGAAAACGGCAAGTGTACGGGCGTGAAAACCACCTACGGCGGGATTATTCAATGCAAAGCCGTAATCCTTTGTACGGGGGTATATTTGAACGGCGAAACAATCACCGGTCACGTCGTACAAAAAGCAGGTCCGAACGGTTTTGCGCCTGCAAATTACTTGACGGAAAGCCTTGTGAAGCTCGGCTTCAACGTCCGCCGTTTCAAAACGGGTACGCCCGCGCGCGTGGACGGCAGAACGGTCGATTATTCCAAGTGCGAAGTGCAAAACGGGGATACGGACATCTACCCCTTCTCTTTCATGCACGATACGCCCCCCGAAAACAAGCTCCCTTGCTATCTCACCTACACGAACTTGAAAACGCACGAGATTATCAATAATAATCTCGATCGCTCCCCCTTATACGACGGCACAATCCTTTCCGCAGGGCCGAGATACTGTCCTTCCATCGAAACGAAGGTTGTTCGTTTCAAGGACAAGGACCGCCATCAAATCTTTTTAGAGCCGGAAGGCGCAGACACGTTGGAAGTGTACGTGCAAGGTATGTCCACGTCCATGCCCCACGACGTACAAAGGGAAATGTACGCATCCGTAGCAGGGCTTGAAAACGCGGATATTATGCGCTACGGCTACGCGATTGAATACGACTGTATTGATACGCTCGACGTACTCCCCACCTTGGAATTTAAGAAGGTGGAAGGGATCTACACGGCAGGACAAATCAACGGCACTTCGGGCTACGAAGAGGCGGCGGCGCAAGGTCTTATGGCGGGCTTAAACGCTTCGCTCAAGCTCCGTGGCCTTCCCCCCTTCACTCTCCGCCGCGACGAAGCGTATATCGGCGTTTTGATCGACGATTTGGTGACGAAGGGTACGGACGAGCCCTATCGTATGATGACTTCCCGCGCCGAACACCGTATTTGTTTGCGACAAGACAACGCCGATTTCCGCTTAACGGAAAAGGGCAAGGAAGTAGGTTTGGTAAGCGAAGAACGGTACGCGCGCTACTTGGAAAGAAAGGCGAAATACGAAGAATTACTCGCTTCGTTGCAGACACGGGTGGCGCAAAAGGATGCAACGGCGTTTTTAGCCGACTACGGCTACGGCGCGCCTAACGGCGGCGTTTCCTATTCGGATATGCTCAAACGCTCCATTCCACTCAAGGATATTATGGCACGCTTCAACGTATTTTACGAATACCCCAAGAACGTACTCGAAACGGCGGAAATCACCGTCAAGTACGAAGGCTACTTAAAGCAGGGCTTGGAAATTATCGAACGCGCGAAACGCTTGGAAGAAAAGGTGTTGCCCGCGGATATCGATTATCATTCCATTTCGGGCTTGCGCTTGGAAGCAAGAGAAAAACTCGATCGCATCCGCCCCTTCAATTTGGGGCAAGCGGGCAGAATCTCGGGCGTGAACCCCGCAGATATTTCCGTGCTTATGGTGTGGCTCTCCACGAGAAACTAACCCTTAAAAACATGAAACGCAAACCCGAGCCTTTGCGGCATTGCTATCGGCGGGCTTTATT
>JAZTWL010000210.1:0-17033 GCA_045635845.1 Candidatus Scatosoma sp.
CAAAGCGTTTTGCTCCCGCAAAACGGCTCCCACCCTCGAATCCTCTTCAAAATCCGCAAGGTACAAAAAAAGGATATGCCGTCGGGCATATCCTTTTTTTGTATGGCGCAGAGAAGAGGATTCGAACCTCCGGTACGTTTCAGGCGCACACACGATTTCCAATCGTGCTCCTTAAACCACTCAGACATCTCTGCATTCAAGCCTATTTATATTATCTCATTTTTTCAAAAAATGCAAGCGTTTTTATTGCGGTTTGTGAAAAATCTTAAAAAAATTATTTTTTTTCAAATAAAAGCGGACTGTTTTCGCAGTCCGCTTTTTCTCGTTAAGTATTCGCTTTATAGCAATCGCAAGCCGCGCCGCTTGCCAAGAAGCCCGTATCCGAGCAACGTTTGCACGCAAATTGCGGTTGCAAATCTTCTTCGTTGATTTTGAGCGTTTGCAAAATTTCCTTTCTTTCGCTCAAAAGTTCGAATTTTTCCTTTTCCAAGCCGGGGAGCTTTGCAGGCTCGAAAACTTCCGCTTTCGCAAGGGTGATTTCCATTTTCGCAAGGAGTGCCGTGATTTCCTTGAAACGGGCGTTTCCATTTGCCTTCTTCAAGAATTTGTCTGCGCGCGTAAGTGCCTTTTCGCGGAGGAGTGCGTAATAGCGTTCGCGATCGGCTTTCGCGTTGACTGCTTCCACCGTGGGGTTGGCGTAGGTAGTGTGCGCCGCGCTCGTATTCGCCGTGGGAATATTCCCGATTGCATAGACGTTGTTGTGTTTCCATTCGGAAAGGATTTTGTTCATGTACGGCACGGGATTTGCACTCGTTGCGCTTCTTCTTGCTGCTTCCAAAATCATTTCGTCGCTGAATTTCCATTCCCGCCACGTACCGATCATGGCAAGGTTTGCCGCGCTCTTTCTCATGCCGCCGCAAAGGGCTTGGATTTTCGTCAAAAGCTTGAGTTCGGAATTCTTTTCCTTGAGATATTCCTTCACCGATTCCGCGCTTACAAAACCCGATTTGTACATACCATGTACGAGTTCATGCATAGAATCGAAGTCTCCGCGCTCCGTTTTTAAGCAATAGAGCGCAACGTCCAAAAGGGAACTTTCTTCAAAGCCGTAATTATACCATTTTTCCACGTATTCGTCGATATAAGCGGTGGGATTTTGTACCTTGACACCGAGCTTTCTGCCCAAACGGAAGGTAAGCGTTGCTAAAAATTCTCGATCGGTGAGATATTGTTCGATTTCTTTGGCTACAAGTTTGCCTTTTTGCGCAAGTTCGTCCAAAGTCAAGTCCAAAGAAGTCATACTGCCGCGTTTGAGCTTTCTTGCCGCCGTCAAAATGCCATCCTTGGCAAAGCCAAGCTTTTCCGTCCATTTGCTATAAAGCGCGTAATCCGTTTCGTCGGGGTTGCGTTGGTAAATCGCCATGGCGTTGTAAATCGCGATCACGTCGCCTTCGTGCGAATTGTAGTTGGAAAGCTCTCTTTCCACTTGCTCGTAGGTGGTGAGCCCGCTACGGATAAGCTTCTTCGCTTTATTGAAAATGTACGAAGGGGAAATTGCTTCGCCTTGCTTATTGATGCAATACTCGGTGATAAGCAAGAAGGCTTGGGGTTGAATGTCGTTCTCGTCCAAAAAGCGCATATACTTGACGTAATCGGCCGCGGAAATGAACTTGCCCACCTTTTGCATTTTGCGTTGCAATTCCTTGTTGAAATCGGCGTACTGCTCGGGACGGTTCTTTTTCGGTCTGCCGATTGCCGTTTTCACGGGCAAATATTGCACCGTCAAGGGCTCTTGCGCGAGAATTTCCACCAAATCGTAATCTTCCCACAAAAGGAATGCCGCGCGAATTTCTTCGGGCGAGCATTTCAAAACTTCTGCCATGGAAAGTACGCTAAAATCGGATGCAACGTTTTGGCAAAGGTAAAGCCCGTAAAGGTACACCTTTACGGCAAACCCGTCCGCTACGGGCAAATATTTGGTGATAAATTTGTTTTCGATAATCGTATAAGAATTATCGTTATCCTTGGAAAAAGAACAAAACGCCATAAAATTACCGCCTAGTTTTGTGTAAATTAAGAAAAATTTTCCGCTTTTTCGCCCCATTGCCTTGCATTTCTATAAGAAATGGTGTATAATAATGTAGCGAAATTTTAACGCAACGCTGTGTGCGAGTACGTACATTATACCCGTTTTGAAAGATAAAAGCAAGGTGTTTTGGAATACTTTTTCGATATTTTTTTCGAAAAAAATGTGCGCGCTCGTTTACGGCAAGGCAAACAAAATAAAAAAGCGGTAAGAAAACCAAGTATGATTTTAAGTGCAGTTTCTCTTTGGAAAAAATTTAATACTAGCCTGGAATTGAACACGAGTGAGTGGGGCTTTGAAGAAAGGGACAACGGTACCTTTCACCACGTCACTTATTCCGGACACGCGGCAAAGGATGGTCGCGTGCGCGTTTACGCGCGCTTCGCGCGCCCCAAGGGTAGGGATAAAACCCCCGCAGTCTTGCTTTTATCCGACGTAGGAAAAACGCCCGACGAAGAAATGATGGGGTATTTCTTGGAACGCGGCTATGCGGTGCTTGTGCCCGATTATACGGGTAAAATGGAAGCGGATCCCGAAAACGTGATGCGTACCATTTACCCCAAATCTTTGGAGCACGGCAATTTCGAAAAAGGGAAGGGGCTTTTCGATATGGAAAACGTCAAGCCCGACGAAACCACTTGGATCGAGTGGGCGTACGTAGCACTCTATTCGATTCAGTACTTGAAAACGCGTGTAGACATCGGCAACGTGGGGATCGTTGGCGTGCGTATGGGCGGCGAAATCGCTTGGCACGCAATGCTCTCTCCCGACGTAAAATGCGGCGTACCGATCAACGCGACGGGTTGGCATTCCTTCATGGAAATGCCGAAATTCGGGGAAGCGGTAAAGCAAAACTTTGACGACAACACCCGCCGTTATATCGCGGCGGTGGAAGCGCAATCTTACGCGCCGTACGTGAAATGTCCCGTGCTTATGCTTTGCGCAATGCGCGACGATCGTTTCGATTGCGATCGCGCTTACGACACCTATTCCCGTATCGGCAATAAGGAAGATCATGCAATCGTCTATTCCCCCGAAAGTGGGGCTTGTATCGGTCCTTATGGGCTTACGGACATGGATTTGTTCTTGGAAAAGAACTTGAAGGGCAGAGAAATTTACATTCCCGATACCTTAAACGTGAGTTTGGAAGAAGGCGAAAACGGCTTGGATATTACGGTATACTGCGATAAAGAAGGGCTTTTGGAAGAAACGGGCGTCTATTACGCGGAAGCGGATTTGAGCACGAAGCCTGCTTATCGTGAATGGCGCAGAATTGCGAAGATCGACGGTCGATCGGTGAAAAATAGCACCGCGCATTGTACGGTGAAGCCCTTTGCAGGCGCGAAAGCGGTGTTCGTTTATGCGTATGCGAAGTATATCAACGGGTTTAGGGTAATGTCTAAAATCGTTTCCAAGACCTTGAAAAACGTGAATGCGAACGCGGTGAAGAGCCACATGCTCTTTATGGGCAAGGAAATGGATACCTTCGGTGTGGCGCAACACGGCGAATATTCGATCGGGGATATTTTCTTGGAAAGAGAAGCCATTCCCAAGAAATCGGTGGGCTACGGCGGTATTCAAGGCGCGTATTCCGTGGGCGGTATTAAGACGTATAAAATTAGTTCGCCCGAATACATTCCCGACGAAAACGCACTTTTGGAATTTGATGCCTACTCGGCGACGGAGCAGGATTTGAAGATTGCCATTGAAGTGGCGAATATGGGCGCAAGCTCGGAGCTTTTTAGCTGTGAAGTGCCCATTCGCGCGGGTGGGAAATGGAAGAGAATTATTCTCAAATCCGTCGATTTTAAGGGCGAAAAGAGCGGTATTCCGTTGAAGAATTTCTATCAAGGCAGTGCGTTGATTTTCGATTGCGCGGGGGAAGAACAAGAGTTCGCCATTACGAACATTCTTTGGTTGTGACAAGGCTGAGCCTTGACGCAGTCTTAGCGTCTTGCCGTACGTTCTTTAAGTAGGCTACGCGTCTGCTTCGGGCGGCGGTACGAAACGAGCTTTAGAAGGGGCTGAGCCTTGACGCAGTCCAAACGCAATCAGGAAATTCTTATGCAAGTAAACGATAAAATCATTTTGAAAAAAGCGCACCCGTGCGGGGGCAAAGAGTGGCAAATCGCGCGCATCGGCGCGGATATTAAGCTTTGCTGCTGTACCTGCGGGAAGTACGTAAATTTGACGCGTGATGAGCTAAAAAAGCGCGCGGTGCAACAAACGAAGGAGCAATTGTGAGCGAGAGAGATTTGAAAGAAAGCGAATTATATAAAAGCCGCTTTGAAGAAAAGGAAAGTTCTTCTTGGTGGTGGCTTATCGCCGTGCTTTGCTGCTGCGTTTTGGCGGTGTTTGGCGTGCGCTATTATTTCACGAGCCATTACGGCGGTGTGGTGGTGGACGGCGCATCCATGAACAATACGCTCGCCGACGGGCAACAGCTTTTGATGGAGTACGTGGACGACGGTAGGGAAGCCGACCGCGGGGATATTATCGTGCTTGACGTGAGCAATCACCCCGAAATTATAAAGTACAATCAAACGCACCCGAATAATCAAGTAAGCTTTTTGATCAAGCGCTTGATTGCCATTGAAGGAGATGCGGTGAAATGTACGGATGGGCAAATTTCCATTTGTTATGCAGGTACGACGGAATGGGTACTCTTGGACGAGTCCTACGCCTACTACACGCACCGCGAAGTGTATGATTTTAGGGAGTACGTCTTGGGCGAAAACGAGATTTTCTTCCTTGGCGACAATCGAAATAACAGCATGGATAGCCGTTATCAAGAAGGCTATTCACATTTGAAGGATAGCTTATATACCTTCGACGAAATCTATGGAATCGTGCCCGATTGGGCTGTGAAATATCGAAAAATATTCGATTTTTTACTTTTCTAAAAACGTAAAAACAAGGAGTGCACAAACTATGAACATTCGTATTACTTCGGATAGCACTTGCGATTTGAACCACTTGGTTCAAGAAAGAAATATCGGCATTTTGCCCTTGCAAGTGACGCTTGACGACAAATCTTATCGCGACGGCGTAGACATTACGCCCACCGATATTTTCAACTTCGTAAAGGAAACGGGTATTTTGCCCAAAACGAGCGCGCCGAGTATCGGCGAATACGAAGAATTTTTCCAAAAGGAATTAGACGGCGGCGCGGACTACGTGATTCATTTCAATATTTCCGCAAAGAGCTCGGGCTCGCACAATATGGCGCTTCAAGCGGCGGAAAGCTTTGGTGATAAAGTGCGCGTAATCGATTCCATGGCGCTTTCCACGGGGCAAGGCTTGCTCGTTATGAAGGCAGCGGATTTGCGCGACGAAGGCAAGAGCGTGGACGAAATCGTGGAAACGGTGCTCGCGTTGCGCTCGAAGGTGAATACGTCCTTCGTGCCCGATAGCTTGGATTATTTGCATAAGGGCGGCAGAGTTTCGGGCATGGTAAAAACGGTGGCGGCAATGTTCAAAATTCACCCGCTTATCTACATGGAAGAAGGTCAACTCGTACCAGGCAAAAAGTACCGCGGCAAGCCGGAAATGTACTTAAAGCAATACGTGGAAGATTTGAAGAATCAATATCCCAAGTACGACAAAACGCGTTGTTTCCTCACCCATTCCACGGCGGAACAAGCATACGTGGACGCGGCGAGAGCAAAATTAGAAGAGCTCTTCGAATTTGACGAAGTGATTGAAACGGTTGCGGGCTCGATTGTCACGAGTCATTGTGGCAAAAATACGCTCGGCGTACTCTTTATTGCTGAATAAAATTAGGGAGAATAGGAAAAATGGTTTCCGTATATAACGACGCCTATTTCTTGGCGGTATATAAACAAAAGAGAAGAATTTTTTGGTTCTTCATGGCAATCACGGCGCTCTATGTAGGGCTTTGCCTTGGTTGTTGGATCTACTATATGGGCTTGCCCTACGGCGTATCGATTGCCAAAGCACCCAAGTGGACGGTGTACCTTGGTACGGTGGCGTATATTCTTTTCGCCTTCCCGTATTTGGCAATCAAATGGAGCAGAGTGAGAAAATATTTCCGTATGCTCACCTACGTTTCCGAAGGCTTGAAAAACGAAGAAAAGAACTATTTCTATTGCTTCGACGAAAAGAGCTTGCAAAAGGACAATATCGACGTTATGTCCTGCGTGTTCGAAACGTGGAACAAGAAGAAACAAGAATGGCGCGAACGCGAAGCGTGGTTTGATCCCGAAATGCCCCTTCCCGAGTTTGAAAGCGGGGATTACGTGCAGTACGTCGTACAAAGCAATTTCGTGATTCAGTACCGCATGATCGCGAAGAAGGCGCTTGAATTTGAAGAAGTGGACGACGATTATCAAGAGTCCTTGGAGTCGTTGCGCCAAACGAAAGAAATGCTTGAAAAATCGGCAGAATAAATCAGACGTGAGAGAGAATTTGCAAAAGGAGAAAAAAACTATGAGAGCAGTTGTTACGGTTACGGGCAAAGACAAGAAGGGCATTATCGCAAAGGTAAGCGCATTCTTGGCGGAAAAGGGCGTAAATATCGAAGATATTTCCCAAACGATTATGGGGGAATATTTCGCCATGATTATGATCGTGGATATGAGCGAAGCAAAAGCGGAGCTTGCCGTGCTTGCGCAAGAATGCTCGGAAATGGGCAAGCAAATCGGCATGGCGATCTATATGCAGCACGAAGATATTTTCAACGCAATGCATAACGTATAAAACGCGGGGTGAAAGGATATGTTTAGCAACAACGACGTTTTAGAAACGATTGCAATGGTCGAAAAGGAGCACTTGGATATCCGCACGATTACGATGGGGATTTCCTTGCTCGGTTGCGTTCGCGATAGCGCGGAAGAAACGGCGAGAAAGGTATATGATCTCGTTTGTAAAAAGGCGGAAAATATCGTCAAAACGGCGGCGGACCTTTCGGGGGAATATGGTATTCCCATCGTAAATAAGCGTGTTTCCGTCACCCCCGTTAGCTTGATTACGGCGGCGTTTCCCGAAAAAGCCCCCCTTGTCGGCAAGGCGCTCGACGATGCGGCGGCTACGCTTGGTATCGACTTTTTGGGCGGCTATTCCGCCCTCGTGCATAAATCCTTGGCGGATTATGAAAGAGTGTTCATTCGCACCATTCCCGAAGTGTTGGCAACGACCAAACGCCTTTGCGCGTCCGTGAACGTTGGCTCGACGAAATCGGGCATCAACATGGAAGCGGTGAAAATGCTTGGCGAAGTCTTCAAAGAAGCGGCGTTTTTGACGAAGGATGCGGACGGGATCGGCGCGGCAAAGCTCGTGGCGTTCTGTAATGCAGTGGAAGATAACCCTTTCATGGCGGGCGCATTCCACGGCGTAGGCGAAGCGGATACGGTGATCAACGTGGGCGTTTCCGGCCCGGGCGTTGTAAAGCACGCGTTGGAAAAAATTCCCGATGCAGACTTGACGGACGCGGCGGAAATGATCAAGCGCACGGCGTTCAAAATTACGAGAGCAGGTCAGCTCGTCGCAAAAGAAGCGGCAAAGCGCTTGAACGCGCAATTTGGTATTGTGGACTTGTCCCTTGCACCCACGCCGGCAGTAGGGGATTCCGTTGCGGCGATTTTGGAAGAGCTCGGCATTGAAACGGTGGGCGGACACGGCACGACGGCGGCGCTTGCAATGCTCAACGACGCAGTGAAAAAGGGCGGCGTAATGGCAAGCTCGCGCGTTGGTGGGCTTTCGGGTGCGTTCATTCCCGTTTCCGAAGATATCGGCATGATTCGCGCGGCGGAAAAGGGCGCGATTACGTTGGATAAGCTCGAAGCGATGACCTGCGTTTGTAGCGTGGGCTTGGATATGATTGCAATTCCCGGTGATACGCCCGCTACGACGATTTCCGCAATGATTGCGGACGAAGCGGCGATCGGTATGATCAACAACAAGACGACGGCAGTGCGTATTATTCCCGCGCCGAATAAGGGCGTTGGCGAACAAGTGAACTTCGGCGGTTTGCTCGGCCGCGCGCCGATTATGCCCGTGCATAATTGCGATTCGTCGAGACTTATCAACCGCGGCGGCAATATCCCTGCCCCCATTCACAGTTTTAAGAATTAAAAAAGGAAAAATCAGATATGTTGGAAAGAAAAGACATTCCCGAGAATTTGAAATGGAAGCTTACGGACGTTTTTGAAAGCGACGAAGCTTGGGAAGAAGAATATAAAAGCGTAGAAACGAAGTACGCGGCGTACGATTTCGACGCATTCAAGGGCAAGCTCTCGAATAAAGAAGCCTTGCTTGCTTGTTTGCATTTGACGGACGAGCTTTCCCGTCGTTTGGAAAAGCTTTATCTCTATGCGCACATGCGCCACGACGAAGATTTGCGTATTGCGAAGTATACGTCCATGCACGCAAGAATCGCGGGGCTTTTTCCCCAACTTTTTGCGCGCTTGTCTTTCGTTGATCCCGAATTGACGAAGGTGGACGAAGAAATTTTGAAGGGCTTTATCGCCGATCCCGATTTCGCGGCGCACGAATATAAATTGCGCGGCGTTTTGAATTCCAAAGCGCACGTATTGAGCGAAGCGGAAGAAAGATTGCTCGCGCTCGGTAGCGACGTTATGGGGGACTTCCAAGGCGTGTTTGCCATGCTCAACAACGCGAATTTGAATTTGCCTACGGCAAATCTTAACGGCGAAGAAACGAAAATGAGCCACGGCATGTACGGCGTGGCGGTGCGTTCGTCGAATCGTGAAGAGAGAAAGGAATGGTTCGAAAAATATTACGGCGCGTATATCAAGCTTATCGACGCAATCGCACAAACCTATTATAGCAACGTGAAAAAGGACGTTTTCTATAAGACGATTCGCAATTTCGCAAGCTGTAAAGATATGGCGTTGCACGGCGAAGACGTGGACGGTCGCGTTTACGAAAACTTGATTGAATCGGTACACGGCGCCTTGCCTTTGATGCACGATTATATTTGCACCCGCAAACAAGCGTTGGGGCTTGACGAACAACATATGTACGATATCAACCTTCCGCTCGTGGAAGACGCGGATATCAAAATCCCCTTCGAAGAAGCGTACGAGCTCGTAATCGAAGGTCTTGCCCCCCTTGGCAAGGATTATCAAGACTTACTCCGTATGGGCAAGGACGAGGGTTGGATCGACGTTTGCGAAAACGAAGGCAAGCGTTGCGGCGCGTACTCGGCGGGTATTTACGATACGCACCCGTACGTGCTTTTGAATTATCAACCCACCACGACGGACGTATTCACGATTGCGCACGAAATGGGGCACGCGCTCCACACCTATAAATCGGTGAAAACGCAACCCTACGCGAAGGCAAGCTATACGATTTTCCTTGCGGAAATTGCAAGCACTGTGAACGAAGTGCTCCTTTTGAAGCACTTGTATAAGACGAGTCAAGACATCAACTTCAAGAAATATCTTTTGAACTACTATATGGATATGTTCCGCGCTACCTTGTTCCGTCAAACGCAGTTTGCGGAATTTGAACAAATCGCGCACGCGAAGGTGGAAGCGGGCGAAGCTTTGACGAAAGAAAATTTGAGCGAAGCGTACTATAAGCTCAACCAACAATATTACGGCGACGGTGTGATTCACGACGAACAAATTGCGTACGAATGGGCGAGAATCCCCCATTTCTACAATTCCTTCTACGTTTACAAATACGCGACGGGTATCGTATCCGCGCTCTCGATTGTGAAGCGTATTTTGTCGGAAGGGGAAAGTGCCGTACAAGATTATTTTGAATTCCTTTCTTCGGGTGCTTGCACCGATCCTGTGACGATTTTGAAGAAGGCGGGTGTGGATCTTACCACGAAAGCGCCCTTCGAAGCGGCAATGGAAGAATTTAAGGAAACCTTGGCGGAATTCAAGAGCTTGCTTTAAGAAAAAATAACGAAAGAATAGGGGCAGGTACGCGTTGAATCGCGACTGCTTATCAAAAAGGGGAAACATTATGGCAAACGAAATCAATACCATGCCTTATAACCGCGATGCGGAAATGGCGCTTTTGGGCTGTCTTTTAATTGATAGCGAAATCGCGTCGGAGCTTATCGATAAGCTTACGGAAGCGGATTTTTATCAAGATTCGCACAAGTTGATCTTGCGCGCAATGCGTACGGTTTTCAACGATAGAAAGCCCGTGGATATCGTTACGGTGTCCGATCAGCTTGAAAGCGAAGCCGCGCTTGAAAAGGCGGGCGGGATCGTCTATCTCACCGAGCTTACGCAGCTCACGCCTTCGGCGGCGAACTATAAATCCTATTACGACATTATCACTCGTGATAGCATCAATCGTAAGCTCATCCGCGCGTCGAGAAAGATTATCGAAACGTCCATGAAGAATACGGACGAAAAGACGTCCCTTTCCTTTGCGGAAAAGACGATCTACGATATTTCCCAACAATCGGAAAGATCGGTGCTTTTAGGTATGGGCGAAGGGGACATTATCGGCGAAGTGCTGCAAAAATTCGAAAAGTTGCAATCGGACCCCAACTCCTTCAAAGGCCTTCCCACCGGCTATAAACGCTTGGATAAAATGACGCACGGTTTGCAACCGGGCGCACTCATCGTTCTTGCCGCTCGTCCCGGTATGGGTAAGACGTCGCTTGCTATGAACTTGGTAGAACACGCGTCCTTGAATGCGGGCAAGACGTGCGCCGTATTCTCGCTCGAAATGCCGAGAAGTGAAATCGTGCAAAGATTGATCTGCTCCTACGCAAAGGTGAGTATGCAAAAGGCGCTTGACGGCAGTCTTTCCGCGAAAGAGTGGAAGAAGCTCATGCTTGCGAGCGATCAACTCAAAAAGAGCAAAATTTATATCGACGATTCCTCGCGTGTGACGCCCGCGGAAATTCTTTCCAAGTGCCGTCGTTTGAAATCGGCAAGCGGCAATCTCGATATGATTATGATCGACTATATCCAGCTTATGTCGAGCGGGGATTCCAAGATGGCAGGCGCGGAAAATAGACAACAAGAAATCGCGTCGATTACCCGTGACTTGAAGATTATGGCAAAAGAGCTCGGCGTGCCCGTTATCGCGCTTTCACAGCTCCGCCGTATTCAATCCAAAGAACCCACCCTTTCCGACCTTCGTGAATCGGGTGCGATCGAACAAGACGCGGATATCGTAATGTTTATCAATCGTCCCGAAGCGGTGGCAACGGCGGAAGAAATTGCATCGGGCAAGATCGTGAAGGGCGCGGCAGAGCTTATTCTTGCAAAGCACCGTGGCGGTGAACAAGGCAGAGTTTCCTTGAAGTTTATCGGCGAATGCACGAAGTTCGTGGACGTGGACGATCAAAACCGCGACGACGAGCCCCCGCAATTCGGCGTGCAACCTGCGCAATATGACGACGACGTGGAGTACGAAGCACCCGAGGACGATTACGATTACGGCGCTCCCGAGCCCCCGCCTTCCGCAAAGAGAAAGAGTGATTTGGCGCTCGTGGACGACGAAATTCCATTCGAATAATACGAAAGAAAGATAGCTATGCAAACGAAGATCAAGACCATCACCGCAGAGAGTATTGCGGAAGCGAAAAACTTAATATTCTCGGGCGACGTGGTCGGGATTCCTACGGAAACGGTGTACGGCTTGGGCGGCAACGCCTTTGACGACGAAGCGGTACAAAAAATCTTCGTTGTGAAGGGTAGGCCGAACGATAATCCCTTGATTGCGCACGTACATTTGGATTACGATTTATCGAAGATTATCGATTACGATCCGCCGTATGCGCAAAAGCTTCGCAAAGCCTTTTTGCCCGGTCCGTTGACGCTCGTTTATCCGTCTACGGGAAAGGTGAGCAAATACGTTTCTTGCGGCTTGAATACGCTCGCGATTCGAGTGCCCGCGCACCAAGGCGCACAAGCGCTTTTGAGAGCGTTGGACGTACCCGTGGTCGCGCCGAGTGCGAATTTATCCAAGCACGTATCCCCGACGAGCGCACAGCACGTTTACGACGATTTCGAAGGGAAAATTTCCTTGATCTTGGATGGCGGCGCGTGCGAAGGCGGGATTGAAAGCACCGTTTGCGACGTGACGGGCGACGTGCCCGTAATCTTGCGCCCGGGGCTCATTACGAGAGAAATGATTGCCGCCGTTGTTGGCGCGTGCGAAGAATATACGCCCGATTTTTCTTCGGGTGAAAAAGTGAAAAGTCCGGGTGTGCTTTATAAACACTATTCCCCCCGTTGTAAAACTCATTTGTTTACGGCGGATCAGCTTGAAGATTCGATTGCCGTATGCGGGAAGGAAAAGCTTGCGGGGAAGAAAGTGGCTGTGCTTTGCGAAGAGAAGTTCTTAAAGATTTTCGAGCAATGCGGCGTGGAAACGCTCAACCTTGGCAAGACGGAAAGTGAAATGGCGGCGCGCCTTTACGAGCTTTTGCGGAAAGCGGAAAAGCTGTGTGACGTGCTCGTTACGATCGAGCCTACCGAGCAAAACGGCGTGATGGTGGGCGTTTTGAACCGTTTGAGAAAGGCGTGTACGTCTTCGGATATACAGCACTAAATTGTAAAAGGGGGCAGGCAGGTACGAGATGAGTGCACCAAAGAAGAAAAAAATCGTATTTATATGCACGGGAAACACCTGTCGTTCGCCCATGGCGGAAAAATTGCTCGATAAGGCGTTGAAGGAGCAAAAACTCGGCGGCTTTACGATTACGTCCGCGGGTACGAAGGCAAAGCGCGGGGATACGATTAACCCCAAATCCCAAGCCGTTTTGGAAGAAGGCGGGATTTTCGTGCAAGAGTTCAAATCGAAGAAGATTACGCCCACGATGCTTCGCGACGCGTTTGCAATCGTTTGTATGACGGAGAGCCACCGCGATTATCTTATGGATATGCGTTGGAGCGTTTTGCGTAAAGCGGGCGTGGAAGAGATTGAAAATAACGTCTATTCCTTTGCGGAATTGACGGGTACAGACGTGCTCGATCCCTACGGCAAGGATATGGATTGCTATCGGTACGTCTATGCGCTTTTGGCGACGGGTATGCCGAAAGTGATTGACGGCTTGCGCTTGCGTGAGTACGCAAACCAACCCAAAAAACGGGGCAGAAAGAAGAAAATGGAAGTAAACGACGAACAACCGTCGGCGGAAAATAAGGAGTGAAAAAGAATATGAAAATTGCAGTTGCATGCGACCATGGTGGCCTTAATTTGAAAAAATCGGTGATTTCCTATTTGGAAAAACTCGGACATGAAGTACGAGATTTCGGCACGTACACGAACGATTCTTGCGATTATCCCGATTTTGCATTGCAAGCGGCGGAAGCGGTGGCAAGCGGGGAATGTGAACGCGGCATCGTTGTTTGTTCGTCGGGGATCGGCGTTTCGATCGTGGCAAACAAAGTGCCCGGGATTCGTTGCGCGCATTGCCACGACGTATATTGCGCGAAATACACCCGCTATCACAACAACGCGAACATGATCGCGTTCGGCGAAAAAGTGGTGGGCGTAGGTCTTATGGAAGAAATGCTGCACGCATTCTTGACTTGTGAATACGAAGGCGGGGAACGCCACGATCGCCGTATTGCAAAAATCAAAGCGATCGAAGAAAAATATAGCAAATAATTTACGAAGGGAGTATTAAAAATATGGCACACGAATTTTATGAAAATCCTAAATTTCACCACGTAAAGCACCCGCTCATCGAGCATAAGCTTTCGATTTTGCGCGACGTGAGCACCACGTCCAAGCAATTTGCGGAGCTTGCGGAAGAAATTACAATGCTTTTGACCTATGAAGCAACGAAGGATCTTCCTTTGGAAGAAGTGCTCGTAGATACGCCGCTTGAAAAGGCGAAGTGCTATGCCGTTTCGGGCAAAGCGGTGGGGATTATCCCCATTTTGCGCGCGGGCTTGGGCATGGTTTCGGGCGTACAAAAACTCATTCCCAACGCAAAAATCGGGCATATCGGCTTATATCGTGATCACGAAACTTGCCAACCTATCGAATACTATTGCAAACTCCCCGCAGATGCAGAACAACGCCTTTTGATCGTCGTTGACCCTATGCTTGCAACGGGCGGCAGCGCGTCCGACGCAATCACTATGATTAAAAAGCGCGGCGTAACGAGAATCAAGCTTTGCTGCTTGGTAAGCGCGCCCGACGGTGTTCGTCGCATTTTGAAGGACCACCCCGACGTGGATTTGTACGTAGCGTCGGTGGATAGAGAACTCAACGAACATAGCTACATTTTGCCCGGTCTTGGCGACGCAGGGGATAGACTTTTCGGCACGAAATAAAGGTGAGAATATGATTAGTGGCAAAATTGTGAAGGCATTTGCTTGGATAATAATGATTATTTTTGACCTTATAGCTGTTTGCTTATTAATAGCTGGTGCATTTCGAATGGGTGATATAGTTGGTGCAATACTTTTTGGGTCAGGAATGCTTCTTCCCTTAATAATAGGGGTGATGTTATATCCAATGGTGGCATTGGCTTCGATTGATGAGAATGTTAAAGAAATGAATCAAAAATATGATTCTGTTTTACGAATTTTGCGTGCAAATAGGAATAAGAGTTGTGATGACAATAACGACAGCCCCATATATCATGAGAGCACCAAAACTCAAGTACTAACAACGGAAGTAAATTTGAATCAGCATTTAGATTTAATCAAGTATGTGAATGTAAAGTATAATCTTGATATTACATCGGAAGATAGCATTGAAATTTTGAAAAATAAAATTGAAAGTATAGAAGAGAAGGGTAGTTCGGTTCAAGTCTTAAAGAAAAAGATTGCAGAACTAAACACTATTGAAAGTATACTTTTGGCTATTCAAATTCATAAAACTATCAATGATTAAAGGCACGAAATAAGGAAAAGAAAAATGAAACGGATTATCGCGATTGGCGGTGGGGAGCTTCGTGAACGCACCACGCTCAAAATAGACGAATATATCGCAGCGCTTGCAAAAGAGCACGCGGGGGAAAATAGAGCAAATGCTCTATTTATCCCCACGGCAAGTCACGATTTTATGCCGTATTATAACACCTTCCATAAGGTCTATACGGGCGTTTTTAATATCAAAACGGACGTTGCGCTTTCCGTATTCAAGGACGTGGATATGGAAAAAATGAAAGCCAAATTCGAGAAAGCGGACGTGATCTACGTCGGCGGCGGCGACACGGTTTTCATGATCGAGCATTGGAAGAAAACGGGGCTTTTGTCGCTCTTGAAGGACGCTTACGAGCGCGGCGTGATTATTGCGGGTCTTTCCGCGGGCGCAATCTGTTGGTTTACGGATATCTACACCGATTCCGAAGCGGCGCTTGGGGAAGGGGATAAGTACGCAATGTTCCAAGGCTTGGGTTGGATCGACGGGAAAATTTCCCCCCATTACAATTCGAGAATGCTTGACTTCGACGAGATTGTGTGCTATAATTTCGACTGTGCTTTTGGAATTGAAGACAACGCTGCTCTTATTATCGAGAACGGCGAAATTGTCGGGAGCGTATCGAGTGGCGGAAAAGCTTGGAAGATAGAGCGCAAGGACGGAGCAATACAAAAGACGGAAATCGTATAAAAGCGATTTTCGAAGAAAACGCGGACGTGGCGAAATTGGCAGACGCGCAGGTTTCAGGTTCCTGTGGGTAACACCGTGTGGGTTCAAATCCCTTCGTCCGCACCAAAAAATAGGCGATACCCTTTTGGGTGTCGCCTATTTTTTCGATACGCACGAATACGAAGGGATTTGAGGGGGGAGCCGTTTTGCGGGAGCAATACGCTTTGCCTTACGGAGCTTGGATAAGGATAAAGATGATGGCAAAGGACGACGTTAATAACGTCGGAGCGGGACGAGTTGCCCGTTAAGCAAGGCGTTGAGAACGTCTTGTAGGGACGAGATAAGTGAACGCCGATAGGTAGGCGTGAACGTGACCGAGAGCAAAGAACAGCTTTGCGTGAGAAACGCCGCTAAAAGCGCAAATTCCATCATCCGCACCAAAAAAAGAGAACACCAAAACGGTGTTCTCTTTTTTGGTATGTACTGAATATACGAAGGTATTTTGCGCTATAATCACACCGAAATAAAAATAAGCATTGACAAAAGGAAACTCCCGTGCTATAATAAGTGCAATATTTACGATGCTAAAGGAGCGCAAGAAATGAAGATTTTATCCATAGGTAATAGTTTTTCGCAAGACGCACAAAGATACTTGTATCGATTGGCGAAAAAAGCGGGGGATAACTTCAAAACGGTCAATTTAGATATTGGCGGTTGTACGCTCCGCACGCATTATCTTAATTCTTTGGAAGATAAAGCGGGATACTCGTTTGAATACAATGGCGAAGATGTCGGGTTGAAGGTGTCGATAAAGCAACTGCTTATTAGTGATGATTGGGACGTTATCACGTTCCAACAAGCAAGTCATTTGAGTGCGCATTACGAGACGTACACGCCCTATTTGGAGCACTTGAAGGAATACGTAAAGAAATATTGCCCCCATTCTAAGATTTATATGCACCAAACTTGGGCATACGAAGACGGAACGGAACGCTTGAGAGAAGTTGGCGGATACGATAGCGCAGATGCCATGTTCCAAGATATCCGCGATGCCTATGCAAAGGCGGCGCAGGCAATCCAAGCGGACGGTATTATTCCGTGCGGACAAGCCATGTTCAACGCAACGAATATGGGCATAGATAAAATCCATAGAGACACCTTCCACGCTTCTTTGGGCGCAGGAAGATATTTGTTGGCGTTGGCTTGGTATAAAGCGTTAACGGGGAAAGATATCACAAATAATGATTTTGATGATTTTGACGAACCCGTGAGTGATGAAGAACGTAAAATTGTCATCAAGGCGGTAAACGCGGCTTTTAACGATTGACGGTAAAGTATTCCATCCGTTATGGAAAAGTACAGACGATAAAAAAAGAACACCGAGAAGGTATTCTTTTTTGTATATTGTGCTATTTTTACCACGGGAATT
>JAZTWL010000211.1:0-6356 GCA_045635845.1 Candidatus Scatosoma sp.
AGACCTCAGCTTGTACGCGATATGGTTTTCATGACCGAGGAACAGAGAATGAGACATACCGTACGCCCGGGACTTTCGGGCCTTGCGCAGGTAAACGGACGTAACAATATTACGTGGGAAGAAAAATTCGAGGTGAGATAATGCAGTTTTTCCCGAAGAATTTTATTGCGGCGACGGAAGACTATACGACCATGGAGCACTACGTCCCCGCGCCCTATTTTAGGAAAACGTTTTCCTTTGCAAAAGGAAAAAAGGCGGAAATCCGCATTTGCGGCTTGGGCTTTTACGAGCTGTATATCAACGGCAAAAACGTGACGAAGGGGCGGCTTTCGCCCTATATTTCCAACCCCGACCAAGCCCTTTTTTATGATGATTACGACGTGACGGACTACCTTTTCGACGGGGAAAACGTCGTGGGCGTTTGGCTTGGAAACGGTTTTCAAAATAATCCGTACGGCGACGTGTGGGATTTCGATAAGGCGAGCTTTCGCAGCGCGCCCAAATTCGCTATGGCGTTTTGGGAAGACGGGGAATTGCGCTTTGAGAGTGATACGAGCTTTTTGACGAAGTCTTCCCCGATCGTCTTTGACGATTATCGCGCGGGCGAGCATTACGACGCGCGCGAGGAAACGGCGGAATGGAACACCCTTGCTTGCGACGAGCGCGAGTGGAAGCCCGCGCTTTTGGCAACGACGCCGAAAGGGGAAGCAAGACTTGTCAGTGCCGAGCCGATCGTGGTGCAAAGGGAAGTGAAGCCCGTTTCGGTGACAAAGACGCCGAAGGGGGCGTATCTTTACGATTTCGGGTTGGTATTCACGGGCGTTTGCCGATTGAAAGTGCAAGGCGCGCGCGGACAAATGCTTCGTCTTACGCACGGGGAAATTTTGTTGCACGGGGATTTGGATATTCGCGGCGTGGGCTTTGACCGCCATCAAGGCCGCGAGCTTTATACGCAATGCGATTGGTACGTCTTGAAGGGGGAAGGCGTAGAAGAATATACGCCGAGATTCACCTATCACGGCTTTCAATACGTGTCCGTAGAAGGCTTGACGGACGAACAAGCCACGCTCGAATTATTGACCTTTGAAATCATGCACGAAGACGTGCAATCGCGTGGGGATTTCACTTGCTCGGACGAAATGTTGAATATCTTGCAAGCGAGTGTGCGCCGCTCCGATTTATCCAACTTTTTCTACGTGCCCACCGATTGTCCGCAACGGGAAAAGAATGGTTGGACGGGGGATATTGCCCTTTCCGCCGAACATATGATTCTCAATTTCGACGTGAAAAACGTCATGAATGATTGGCTCTTTTCCATTCGAAAGGCGCAGGACGGGCGCGGGGCAATCCCCGCAATCGTGCCGACGGCAGGTTGGGGTTTTGCGTGGGGCGCAGGCCCGAATTGGGACGACGCGCTCGTGGAAGTGAGCTACCAACTCTACCGTTATTACGGGGATAAAAAGATTATCTTTGATAATCTTTCCGCGATAGAAACGTATCTTCGGTATATGCTTACGAAGCGGAAGGAAAACGGTTTGTTTGAGTATGGCTTGGGGGATTGGTGTCAGCCGGGGAGTGAATACGTATTCACAACGCCGACGGAATTGACCGATTCGATCAAGTGCATGGATATGTGTGAAAAGGCGGCGAAAATGGCGAAAGCCGTGGGTGAAACCGCGCTTGCGCTTTTTGCGCAAAACGTGGCGGAAGAAATCCGCAAAGCCATCGTTGCGACGTATATCCAAGACGGAAAATCCACTTGTACGGAGCAAACGGGGCTTGCCTATCTCTTATATTACGGCGTGGCGGAAGATTACAAAGCCGCGTTGCAAGCACAGCTTTTGGAATCGATTGCGCGCGCGGGCGGCGTATTCACGACGGGCGTTTTGGGCGCAAGAACACTCTTTAGAGTGTTGACGGATATGGGCGAAGGGGATTTGGCTTATACGCTCATCACACAAAATCGCTATCCTTCCTACGGCTTACACGTTTTACGTGGGGCGAGAAGTCTTTTGGAAAATTTCTTCGTGTTGGAAGAAGATAGCTTTCAATGCAAGGACGGCAGAAAGCAGGATTCCTTCAATCACCATTTTTGGGGGGATATTAGCGCGTGGTTTATCGCGTATATCGCGGGGGTAAAAATCAATCCCCATTTCGACGATTGCGCATACGTAGAAATCGCGCCGAATTTCCTTTCCAAGCTCGAATTTGCCGGAGGCAAAACGACGGGCGCGGAGGGGGAAGTTATGAGCCGTTGGGAACGTTTGGAGAATGGAACTATCGAGCTTTTCGTGCGCTTGCCGAAGGGCGCAAAGGGCAAACTTTGCTTGCCAAAAGGCTACGCTTGCGACGGCGAAATTCTTTTCGAAGGCGAACAAAAAATGATAATAAAAAGAGCGTAATGCGCCATGAAGTATTTTGAACGATTGCAAATGCTTGAAAATATGGACGAAGAATGGAAAAACGCGGCGTGGATCGGCGCGGAAACGAACGGCGCGCCCTATTTGCGCAAGGCGTTTGTCTTGCCTAAAAAAGTGAAAAAAGCCCGCATTTACGTGACGGGTTTGGGGCTTTACACGCTCTATTTGAACGGCGAAAAGGTGGGAAACGGAGTTTTGGAACAAGCCGTTTCGCAGTACCATAAACGCTATTTCTATTCCGTTTACGACGTGACGGACGCTTTACAAAAAGAGAATGCAATCGGCGTGATTTTGGGGCGTGGCTACTACGCAACCCTACCCAACGGCAGAGATTGGCAGGTGGATAACTGGGCGCACGCGCCGTGGCACGACGAACGGAAATTGCGCTTGCAGCTTCGCTTGGAATACGAAGACGGGGAAGAAATTATCGGTACGGACGAAAGCTGGAAATATGCGGAAAGTCCGATTACCTTCGACGAACCGCATTACGGGGAAGAATACGACGCGCGCAAGGAAATCGTCGGTTGGAATTTGGCGGGTTTCGACGATTCTACGTGGAAAAATGCGGTGTTGCGGAACGCGCCGCAAGGCAAAGCCGAGCCTACGACAATCCCCGCGATCAAAGTGGCGGAAAGTATTACGCCGATTGAGAAAAACTGCGTAGGGGAAAATCGTTTCGTCTTTGATATGGGCAAAGTGACAAGCGGTTGGTGTGCCTTGCAAGTGCAAGGCAAACGCGGCGGCGAAGTGAAGATTCGCTATAGCGAAAGAGCTTTTGCCGACGGAAATCTCGATCGTGCGTGGCTTTTGGAAGATAGTCTTTTCGACGGCGTTTTGCGGGAAGGGCAAACGGACTACTATATCTTAAAAGGTGACGGCGTGGAAAGTTTTGAGCCGCGCTTTACGTATAAGGGCTTCCGCTTTGTGGAAGTGACGCTTCCGAGTGAAACGGCACTCCTTTCCGTGGAAGGGAAGGCGGTGCATACGGCAGTGGAAAGCGTGGGGAAATTCGTTTGCTCGAATGAGAAGATTAACCGCATTCACGAGCTTTGCCGTCAAAGTCTTTTGAATAATTATCACGGCTATCCGAGTGATACGCCCGTCTATGAAAAGCTTGGCTATTTGGCGGACGGCTTTATCACGCAAGACGCGGCGGCGTACAATTTCGACGTGGCGAGTTTCTACGAAAAATGGGCGGCGGATATTCGCTTGCAAGTGAAGGAAAACGGCTACGTGGAGCAAACTGCGCCCATGTGGGACGAAGAAAAAGAGAACGCGCCCGAGTGGTCGCTTGCAATGATTTTTTGTCCGTGGCAGCATTATCTTTTTTACGGAGATTGCAAGATTTTGCGGGATAATTACGGGGCGATGCAAAAGGTTTTTGCCTACCAACTTTCTTTGGAAAAGAATGGGGAATTCTCGTCCATGTGGGGGGATCACGGCGGGGATTTGCGCCGACTTTCCCCGAGTGCGCATATGTACGCGGCGGCGTGCGTTTTGGCGGAAATTTCCGCGCTTATCCAAGACGGAAAACGCGGGGAATACTTGCAAACCGCGGAAAAAATCAAGCAAAACTTCGAGCGGATATTCTTCGATGAGAAGGCGGGGTATTATCGGGAAGAAGAAGGCGTGTTCCATTTGAACGCGCAAATTTTGCCCTTGGCGTTCGGTATTACGCCGAAGGAAAGAAGGGCTGCGCTTTGGGCAATTATCCAAGAAAAAGCGGAAGAATTGCAAAGCCTAGATTGCGGCATTTTGAGCTTGAAATATCTCTTCCCCATGCTCGCGGAAAAGGGCTATATAGATTTGGCGCTCCGCATGATTTTGGACGAAAAATACCATAGCTACGGCTATTTATTATCCCTTGGCGCAACGACGCTTTGGGAATTTTGGAACGAAAATTCTCGTTCGTACGATCACCACATGTACGCGACGGTGGACGAATTTTTCTATGGGGAATTGTCGGGCATAAGAAGGGAAGGCGTTGGCTTTGTCACTTTGCGCTTTAAGCCCTATATCCCGCAAGAAATTACGTGGTGCGAAGGGGAAATCGAAACGCCGCGCGGCAAAGCGCGCAGCGCGTGGAAAAATGACGAACGCGCATTCGTGTGGGAAATCACCGTGCCCGCAAATACGACGGCGGCTGTGTATATCCCCTTGCAGGGCGAAAACGAAGTACTCGAAAGCGGCAAACCTATCGCGCAGGCGGAAGGGGTGCTTTCGGTGGAAAAAGAAAAGGACTATCTCGTTTGCAAGGTGGGCGCGGGAAACTACGCTTTCACACAAACGAAAGGGGCGTGTACGCGTTGAAAAGGGAAAAAGGCTCGTCTTACGTGGAGTAAGACGAGCCTTTTGGTATTTCTACAGGGTGGCGATTACGCGGGAAGCCTTGTTCTTTCGATAGGCGTGCGGGGTGCAACCGTACTGTCGTTTGAATGCCGCGTGGAATTGACTTAACGAAGCAAAACCGACGTTGCTTGCAATCGTATCGAGCGTGAAGGACGTATTTTGCAAATATTCTTCGGCAAGGCGCATACGGATCTCGTGCATGAGCGCAATCGGCGTTTTGCCGTAGTGCTTTTTCGTGAGTCTGCCAAGGTGCATTCGGGAATATCCCGCAAGCTCGGCAAGGGTGTCCACACCGCCGCAAATATAGCTCGGTTGGCGGATTTTTTCCACGGCAAGCTGTAGATTTTTCGGCACGGCGTCGTTTTCTAATAAGGCGGGGGAAAGGGTTTCGGAAAAGAGCTTGGCAAGAATGGAATGTACGGCGAATTTTTGCCCTTCGCCCACCGTCGTGGGCAAATTCAAAATCTCTTGCGTGAGCGCGGAATTTTTGCAATCGTACACCTTTCCATAGGCGGGCGAAAACTCAAACGCCGAAAGGAATTTCGTGAATTTTTCCGTGAGTACGGAAAGGGAAAAAACGTAGAGCTCGTCGCTTTGTTTTTCGAAAAAATGCGCGTTTTGCGGGGTTAAGAAAACGAACTGCTTGGCTTGCATGCGCACGCTTACGCCGTCGATATTTTGCACTGCTTCCCCTTGCAAAAGAAAGGCGATTTCAAAAAAATCGTGGCGGTGCGCCGTCGCAATCAACGGTCGGTTTTTGATGAGCTGATAAAAGTACCCGTCCGCTTGCAGCTGTGGATAATCTTGACTTTTCAAAATGAGATTTTTCGTGTTCATAAACTCAATATAGCATATTTTTATTGCCTTGTCAAGATAAAAAGTGACAAAACCGTATATTTTTGTTTCACTACGGCATTGAAAAAATGGCAAAAAGCATTTACACTATAAGTGTAAACGACGAAAAAGGGGGTAGCTATGGCAGGATTTGAAAAGATCGTGGACGGGATTTATCGGCTGAAAATTCCGTTTGATACGGTGTATACGTCCGTCTTTTTGCTGTGCGATTGCGGGGAATATATGCTCGTGGATAGCGGTGCGGAAGAACGGGACGTGGACGAATATATTTTGCCGAGCTTACAGGCTTTTGGCGTGGACGGCAGGGATTTGAAGTATCTTGTCATTAGCCATTGTCACGGCGATCACTCGGGCGGGGCGCAGGCGCTTTTGCGGCGGTTTCCGCAAATGGAGCTCGTGATAGACGCGCGCGAGCTTTCCCCAAATTTCCATACGCTACCGCTTGCGGGGCATACGGAAGATTGCATCGGCGTTTTCGAGAAGCGAAGCGGAAGTCTGATTACGGCGGACGGCGTACAAGGCTACGGCGTGGATAAATTCCGTTGCACCGTGCAAAACGTGGAAAAGTACTTTGAAACGATAGAAAAAATTCGCTTGGACGGCGCTGTGAAGAATTTGATTTTCTCACACGCGTACGAGCCGTGGAATGCCGATTGCGCGTTCGGCACGGAAGAAAAGGAAAGGTGCTTGCAGGCAAGCCTTTCGTATATAAAAGAAAAATAAAAAAATTGA
>JAZTWL010000212.1:0-7739 GCA_045635845.1 Candidatus Scatosoma sp.
GGGAGAGTCATTAGAAGCTTGAGAGAGCAAATATTGCACGAGATTGTGTTCGTACTCTTCATTGTGTACTCTATCACGTTGATTTATCCCTTCATATTCGTTTTTCTTCATTCGTTGAATCCCTTGGTAGGGCTTCGTCAATCCGTAAAGCTAATGGAGAATCATCCGTTTAGATTGCCGACGAAGATTTCGTTAGAATCGTACGTAGAAGCATTTAAGCGAATGAAGATTGCGGAAATGTACTACAACACGATCACCTTGGCGGTAGGGCAAACCTTCTTCTCTATGATGCTTACTTGTATGTCGGCGTACATTTTGGCAAAATATCCGTTCAAGGGTAGCTCGGCGCTCTATACGTTCATTATCGTTTGCTCGATCGTTCCCACCTTCGGCGCAGAAGCGGCAACGTTCAAGTTGATGGCGAAATCGGGATTGCGGAATACCTATTTGGGTATGCTACTGCTTTGCGGCGGCTTTGGCGGGCCGTTCTTGTACGTACATAGTTTCTTCAAAGGCGTTCCTTGGTCGTTTGCGGAAAGCGCGAAAATGGACGGCGCGTCCGATTTTAGAATTTTCTTGCAAATCATGATTCCTTTGGCGAAGAACGGTATTATGGTCTTCACGATCATGAAGTTTATGGGCTATTGGAATGAATACTGGCTTCCGTACTTGTACTATCGCAATCACCCTACGCTTGCCGTTGGTTTGTACAATTTGCAATCGGATGCGGGTACGACGAAAGAAGGTGGTCTTGAGTGGAGCGTATTCTTCGCGGGTATCATTCTTTGCATTATTCCCGTGCTCGTTGCTTACGGATTCCTTTCGGATAAATTGATGGGCAACCTTACTGCCGGCGGTATAAAGGGGTGATGAAGATGAAAGAATCGAAAATTAAAAGAAAAGATTGGAAACGCACCGCCTTTATCGTTGGGATGCTTGCCTTGCCCCTTTTGCAATTCGCGATTTTCTTCTTGTACGTAAACATTAATACGATTCGCATGTCGTTTGAATACGTAGAAGATATCACGCACGTGGATAAGTGGAGCTTGCGAAATTACAGAAGATTTTTTAGAGAACTTCGTACTCTTCCGCAATTCAAGAGAGCGATTATCAACTCCCTTCGATACGGCTTTAACGATTTGATTCTATTGACGGTTTCCGTAATTTTTGCATATTTCTTCTATAAGAAAGTGCGCGGCGCGAAGATTTTTAGAATTATCTTCTTCTTGCCTTCCATTATATCGATCGTTATCTATATCATGGTTTACAAGTTTATGTTTAATCCGGGTATGGGTAACCTTGTTGGCAAGATTATGGGCGTATTTAGCAATTCTCCCCCCGAATTCTATGCAGGGGAAGAACAAACCCTGTGGGTTATGATGTACTGCTTGTGGGTTGGTACGGGCTACAACATTTTGATTATCGGCGGCGCGATGGGGAACTTACCCGAAGACGTTATGGAATATTCCCGTTTGGAAGGGGTTGGCTACGCAAGAGAGCTTTTCCAAATCGTTGTGCCTATGCTTTGGCCTACGATCACGGTTGGTCTTCTTGGCTCGTTGACGACGATGTTCACCTTGTACTTGCAGGTAGATTTGCTAGGCGGTATCCACGGCTCGAATATTGAGTGTGAAAGTATCGCGTATCTTATCAATAGTCAAGTTAAGGCGGGTACGAACCTTGAATGGGCGTCTGCAATC
Source organism: Candidatus Scatosoma sp. (assembly GCA_045635845.1). Classification (GTDB taxonomy): domain Bacteria; phylum Bacillota; class Clostridia; order Christensenellales; family Borkfalkiaceae; genus Scatosoma. The sequence continues at coordinate 1,701 of JAZTWL010000212.1, forward strand.
GGCGTATCCTTCACGCTTATCGCAATTCCCTTCATTATTATTGTTAGAAAGATGTTGGATAAAGTCGGCAAATACTTCGAAGGCTGATGATTATAAATTAAGAAAAATAAATAGGAGTAGAAAATAATGAAAAAACTTTTAAGCGGTTTATTAGTTGGCGCGTGTGCGTTTGCATTGGCAGCACCGATTGCGAAGGTAAGTGCGAGTGCGGCGGAAAAGACGTCCGTATTCTTGCAAGATGATTTCAATGATTTGGTGGCGACGAGATGGAGCGTGGATTCGGCTAGCGATTCCATGAAGCTTTATTCTTCGGAAGACCGTCATATTTCCTTCGACTACCACGCAGAACAATTCTTGCTCGGTACGACGGAAAAGCTTACGGGCTTGGAATATTTCCAATTCGATTATATGCCCACGGCAAACCATTGGACGCCGATCTATTTCACGAATACCACGGAAATTCCCGCAGCTGCACCCAACTACAACGTTTTCGAAAAGACGGAAGATTTCTATACGTACGAACCGACGATCGCTATGGAACTTAAGCGCGTAGGCACTTACGGCAGAACGGTAGACGTGCAAAAGGTGCTCGATTGGCAATTGGAAACCAACGTATGGTACACGTTTAGATTCACGGTGACGAGCGATTCGACGATGGAAATCTGCTACGGCGAACAAGGCGAAGATTTGGAATGGGCAGGTATTCGTTCGACGGTTACCTTGAAAGATAGCGCAAAATTCACCTTCGACGATATGTACGTTTTGTTCGGTCGCGGTACCGACCATGGTCAAGAAATGCACATGGACAACTTGAAGATTAAGTACGGCGAAAATATGATCGACGAAGACTTCAACGGCGAAACGGTTGACGAAAGACTTAAGAGCATTTGCATGGCAGGCGGCAACGGTTATTCGGTGCAAAAAGCGGCGAGCATGCTTTCCGTAAGCGAAGCAGCGCCTGGCGATAGCATTATCTACGCACAAAAGGTTGGCGTGGAAACGAGCGTTATCGAAAACCTTGAATGCTTGGATGTTAGAATGTCTGTAAACTTCAAGGAAGCCATGAACGACACCCTTTCCTACGTATTCGGTATGAAGGACGAAACGGATTATAAGAAGGGCTGCGTGACGTTGGATATGTATGCAGACGGCATACAATTCTCGGAAGTGGATGCGCAAGGCGTTAAGACGAGCTTGACGCAAAAAGTGAAGACGGACGCGTTCGTAAAAGAAGGCTCGACCCTTCGTTTGACGGCAAATAAGGACGGTCAAATCCGTGCGTTCGTGAACGACGAATTGTTGCTTGAAGGCAACGTAGCTACCCCCGATTACTACGCTGGTGCAATGGGTTATATCTTGACGGAAGAAACGGCAAACACCGGTACCGTTATGGTAGATCAAATCCAAGTGTACTCCACGAGATATAAAGTGCCCGTGACGAAGTCTGTCACCCACAATTTCTCGAACGACTACTTCGGCAACGAAGACCACGAAGATTTCATTATGAACTCGACGGGCGGCGGTCAATACGTACAAGACGGCAGACTTGTTTGGGATGGTCTTTCCGATTATTCCTATTTCGGTTCTGCACACGAATACGACGATTTCATTTTGGAATTCAAGATTTGCAACATTTTGACGTCGGAAGAAAGAAACGATATCAATGCTACCGCACTCAATAGATGGCTTGGTATCGACATTGCGAAGACTGTTCCCGGTCTTGAAGAATACGGCTCTAGCGCGGTGTTTATGTTCCATATCAATTCCGAAAACGAATATGACGGTATCGGCTATTACGTATCTTCGGAATCGAGCGTAGATAAAGCGGCTATCCCTAGCAACATTAAGGTAAACAACAAGATTCCTAGTGCGCTTTTCGATGCAATTTCCTACGATAACAACAGAACGTTCAAAACGGACATCGCGGAAAAAGACGCAGTTTGCGTACGTTGGGTAGCGGAACACGGCACGCTTCGCCTTTACTTGAAGAAGGCTTGCGAATTGAACTACACGTTGTACACGGTAATCGACAACGTGGATACGACGGGCTACGTTGCACTTTGCTGCACGGGCTACACCTTCCTTGAATTGGACGATTTCTCCATGTCGAACATTTCTAGCGTTTACGTACCCGCAGATAACTACGTACCTGAAACGATTATTAAGACGGAAGAAATCTTCATTTACGATCGCGGCAACGTAGACGTAAACGGCGCGACGGAAGCACAATTGAACGCAAGCGAAGAAAAGAGCGGCGGTTGCGGTTCGAGTGTTGCTTATTGCGTAATGCCCGTAGCACTTCTCGGCTCGGCACTTATTCTTAAGAACAAGGGTAAAGAAGAAAAATAAGAGTAGGGTAGAAAAATGAAAAGAAAAATCGCATTATTATTATCCATGGTTTCCATGGTGGGGTGCGTTAGTGCGTGCGGATCTAAAGAAAAAGCTTTCGATCCCAACGATTACGATATCCCCGTATTTGAAGATTCTAAAGGCGTTAGCTTTATGGCGTACTCCGGCCCTACGGTTGAAAATTGGAGCGGTACCTCGAGAAACGTGAGTACGGCGACGGACTACCATTTCCAAAAACTCGTAGAAGCGGGCTTCAATAAAATCGTTGCCCTTCACGAAGGTGCACCCGCACACGCGGATAAGAGTCAAGTGACGGATACCTATTCCGATATTCTCGCCGAAAGCGAAGTTGCAGAAAAGCACGCTATGGAACTTTTGGCGCTTTGCGAAAAGTACAACGTCACCTATTTCGTGCGCGATTGGCCGTTCTACGATATGATTAAATATTGGAACGAAATCGATACCTACGAAGAATACGAAACGGTAATTCGTAGCATCTTGTCGGAAGATCGTCAATATATTTATTCTTCCGCATTCGCGGGTATGTACGGGCGCGACGAACCGGGCGTAGATCAATATGAAAGACTTCGTTGGCAAATCCAAATTTTCAATGAAATCATGGAAGAATACGGCATTGAAGATAAGGAATTCTTGCTCAACTTGTTGCCCAACTATGGTTCGGCGGAAGGGTATGGCGGTCATATTGTCGGCACGCCCGTAACCTATCAAGAATATATCAATCAATATTTCTACGGCAGACCCGAAGATCCGGAAGGTACGCCTACGCTTTCGGAATTGCTCGGCTATATTTCGTACGACTTCTATCCCTTCAAGCAAGACTCCATTGATGGCAGTTATATGCGTGCAAGCCACTTGCAAAACTTGGAAATGCTCGCAAGCGAATGCAAGAAGAACAACGTAGAGCTCCGCACCTACGTGCAAACGGGCGGCGACTTCACCGGTCTTCGTGATTTCACGAGCGTTGGCGACTTCCGCTTGCAAGTATATTCGAATTTGGCATTCGGCTCGTACGATATGACTTATTACGAATACGGCACGTTTAATAGTGAAGCGGATGGGGAATTCGGCTTGATCAATTTGCAAGACGGTACCTACAACTACACCTATGAAATGGCAAAGACGGTAAATAACGAAGTGCACGCATTTGAAGACGCGATTGTGAACTATCGTTACGACGGCGTAATGTGCTTCTCCGCTTTGGGCGAAGGCGTTATTCACCCTTCGTTTAGATCGGTGCAAAATAAGCTTAAATCTCACCCCCGCATTAAGAACGTGGAATATACGGAAGACACCGTTATCACCGCAATGAAAGATGCTGAAGGCAACGACGCGTTCATGCTTTTGAACTACACCGATCCTTATTTCGATTTGGATAACCGCGTGACGATTCAATTCAAGGATGCAGACGCGTTGCTTATGTACCGTTTGGGTCAAGAAATGATCGTACCTTTGAAGAATGGCAAATATACGTTCGAGCTTTACCCTGGTGAAGGCAGATTCATCATTCCCCTTAAGAAAAAATAATATAAAGAGGTATCCTTTATGAAAAAATTAACGAAAATTTTAAGCGTAGCAATGGCATCTGCAATGATGCTTTCCATGACGGCTTGCGGCGGCGGTAGCAGCGGCAGCGGCGGTGGCGGCGGTAGCAGCTCGGGCCTTAAGCTTAAAGTCAACGAAAATGCGACGACGGAAATCGTATTCGAGTACTTGTTGGCGGGCTTCGGCAACGATCCTTACTACGCTGTGGCAAACGCATACATGGAAAGAAACCCCGACGTACAAATCATGCCCTACGGCAACAAGGACATTAGAGGTACGACGCAAAACAACCTTGCATCGAATACGGGTGTATCCGATATTTACTGCTATCCCGACGAATCCATTAAAATGTGGATTAAAGACGGTTTGCTTGAAGATTTGACGGGCCTTTGCAACGAACAAACGTTGGACGGCAGAACGATGCTTGATAGCATGACGGGTACGGCGGCGCAAGCAATTTCGGCGGAAGGCAAAATTTACGCAATTCCCGAATATACGAGCGTAACGGGCTTCGTTTACAACCAAGACCTTTTCGAAAGAAAGGGTTGGGCTATTCCTCAAACGACGAAGGAATTGGAAGAATTGTGCGAAACGATTTTGGCGGACGACGAAGGGATTATTCCTATTACGTGGTGTAAAGAAGCAGAAGGCTATCTCTATTTCGCAACGGAAAATTGGATTAGCCAATACGCAGGCGTAGAAAACATGAAAAAATTCTACGAATACGAAAGCGCGGAAATCTACGCTATGGAAGATAACGAAGCAGGTTCGCTTTACACGGCGAAGAAGCTTTCCCTTCAAAATCTCGTGAAATTCTTCTCGCCGATCAAAGAAGGCGGCTACGCAGCGGATGATTCTAGAACGGTATCCTATACGAACGCACAGCTTTCCATTTTGGACGGCGACGTAGCAATGATGTTGAACGGTTCGTGGTTCTATAACGAAATGAAGGGCGTATGGATTGACGAAAGAGTAGGGATTTTCCCCATGCCGGAAATCACCGACGATCAAGGCAACATTCTTCGTGCGGCTAACAACCCCGTATCGAACGGCCGCGTTATGACGGCTGACTACGGTGCATACTACTTCATTCCTAAAAATGCACCCGAAAAAGAAGTGGCGAAAGATTTCTTGCTCTATCTTTCTTCGAAAGAAGCTTGCGAAATCTATACGCAATACGCAAACACGATTAGACCTTTCGATTACGACGTAAGCGAAACGACGGAGCTTTATTCCAAGATGTCGAACTTCGGTAAGTCCGTTTTGCAAATGGCGGATAGCTGCGTACTTTACGCACCCGTATCCAACAGCCCGATGGATTTGAAGGGTAAGGCAGGCTTGTGGCCTCGTGGTAAGCGTGAAGAATCCGAAATCATGAAGAAAGGTAGCAGTACCGATCCCGATTATTGGCTTAGCCAAGACTATAGCTTTGCAAAAGCAAACTGGAACGATTGGCTCTAAAAAATGATTTTCTTTCACCGTAGGCGGGGAAACCGCCTACGGTGATGGCAAAATAAAATATAAAAGGAGTGGAAAAATGAAAAACTGGAAAAAAGTACTTTTATCGCTTTTTTGCGTAAGTATGGCAACGTGTATGGTTGCATGCGGCGGTTCGAAAGATGATACGAGCGCTCCCGATAGCGTGACGAGCGAAGCTCCCGCTACGAGTGAAGAACCCGGTACGTCCGAAGAACCCGGTACGTCTGAAGAACCCGGTACGTCCGAAGAACCCGAAGTTCCCGAATACGTAGAAGCGACGATTAACGAAGGCGAAAATACGATTTCGATCCCCGCAGGTCAATATGCAGTTTCGAACGTATATATGATGGGCGACTACACCATGTCTTGGACGGGTGACGTAAGCGTAACGCTTAACGGCGCTCCCGTTGCAAACGGCGACGTAGTGACCTTCCAAAACCCGAGATTGGGCATGAACGAAGTGGTTATCACGCCCAACGGTGCAGAAGGCTGTGACGTTGTGATCACCCTTGCGGCGTACGTAGAACCCGCAATCGAGCTTGCACTTGGCGACAACGCAATCAACGTAACGGTTGAAAACAACTTCTGCGAAGGCGTGAACGTACAATTCACCGCACCCGAAGCAGGTAAGTACGTATTGAAGGCAGC
>JAZTWL010000213.1:0-1835 GCA_045635845.1 Candidatus Scatosoma sp.
GGTAAGCCGTATATCAAGCTCGATAGAGCGCATTTTGAAGCGCTCCGCAACGCAAAGAAGGAAAATTACGAGAAGATTTATAATCATTCCATGGAGCATACGGGTTTGAAAGGGAATATTCAACCCATGATGTACGAAGTGTATAATCAGCTTTTGGACGACGTGAAATCGAATTGTCAAAGCTCTCCGATTTTCACTCACCATATCCGTCAAGTCAATCAACAAAAAATCGCAAGGGAAATCCCTTACGAAAAGACGGAGGCCAACCAACTCGTGGTCGATTATATCGCGAGCATGACGGACGATTATTTCATTGAGCTCCACGAACGCTTATTCCCGAATTCGGAATATAAATTACGCTATAAAGGATATTTTGACGAGTAAAGAGTATGTTTGAACAAGTATTGGTAGAAATTAAAAAGTACGATAGAATTATTATTCATAGACATTCAAGCCCCGACGGCGACGCGTTGGGTTCGCAAATCGGGTTAAAGCACATTTTGCAAGATAATTTCCCGAATAAAGAAATTTACGTCGTTGGCGATGACGCAAAGCGTTATTCCTTCATGGACGGCTCGAAAATGGACGAAATTGACGATAGCCTTTACGAAGGCGCGCTCGCGTTCATTCTCGATTGCGGCGCTAGCTCGCTCGTTTTCGACGATCGTTATAAAAAGGCTGCAAAAGTGATTCGTATCGACCACCACATTTATGCGGAAAATTTCGCGGATATTGAAATCGTAGATACGTCGTATGAAAGCTGCTGTGGGCTTATCACCGAGCTTGCGCTTGAATGTGAGCTTGCGCTTTCGCCCGCTTCGGCAAAGGCGTTATATACGGGTATGGTCACCGATTCGGGGCGTTTCCGCTACGATTCGACGACGTCGAATACCTTCCGCTTGGCGTCTGCGTTAATGGCGCAAAAATTTGACGTAAACAGTATTTATTCCCAACTTTACGCCGACGATTTCTTCTTCGTTCGCTTGCGCGCACAGTTCGTTTTGAAGATTCAATTCACCGAATATAACGTGGCGTATATCTATACGACGAAAGAAGAACTTGCAAGCTACGGTACGGACACCTTCACGATTTCTCGTGGTATGGTGGGCACGATGGCGGATTTGCGCGGCGTGGATATTTGGGTAAACTTCACCGAAACGGAAGATAAGGTACTCGTAGAAATCCGTTCGAATAAGTACACGGTACAACCGGTAGCGGTAAAATACGGCGGTGGCGGCCACGCAAAAGCGTGTGGCGCATCGGTAAAAGATAGAGCGGAAGCGATGGCGCTTTTGGAAGATTTGAATGCGTTCAAGAAAGGAGAACAAGCATGAGTGCAAACGTAGAAAATATGCAAAAAGTTTTAGAAAAAATCAAGGAATATAAGAAGATTATCCTTTTCCGCCATTTCCGTCCGGACGGGGATGCAATCGGCTCGACGAAAGGGCTTCAAGCGATTTTGAGAGCGACCTACCCCGAAAAGGAAATCTATCTTTTGAACGCGGATTATTCCGATTATCTTGAATTCTTGGGCGGCGAAGATACGCCCATTCCCGACGAAGAATATGCTGACGCGCTCGGTATCGTACTCGATACGGGTACAGCAAAGCGTATTTCGAATAAAAAATACTCCCTTTGCAAGGAAATTATCAAGCTCGATCACCACATTCCCATTGAATCGTACGGCGACGTAGAATGGGTGGAAGAAGAACGTTCTTCCACGTGCGAAATGATTGCGGCGTTCTACGATCAATTCAAAGACGAATTGAAAATGACGAAGGAAGCGGCTACCTATATCTATACGGGTATGGTCACCGATTCGGGCAGATTCCGTT
>JAZTWL010000214.1:0-1036 GCA_045635845.1 Candidatus Scatosoma sp.
GCCAAAGTACGTGTTTTTCTCTATATCTGATTTATTCTTCGTCAAAATTATAACGCTCGGAAATAATATATTTCGGTCGGTTTTGCACTTCCTTGTAAATCATGCTCGTATGGATATTCGAAAGCCCCATACAAACCAAGATTACCGCACTCAACGCGGACATGGTAGGGAATAACCACGCAATCATGCCGCCAAAGAATACGTCGCAGCACGTCAATGCAATAAACGTGATAAAGCAAGCAAGGGATAAGAATCCAAGCAATAAGCCGAGCTTAATCGGCAAGGTGAGCGTATAATCGGTGTTCGGGAAAATCCCCGCTTCCGCAAGCTTCACCATTTTCTTCACGGTGTAGTGCGATTCCCCCGCCACGCGTTCGGGTCTATCGAATTCCACGCACGTTTGCTTGAAACCTACCCAAGCCACTTGCGCGCGGAGCAAACGATCGTGCTCGCCCATTTGCAAGAGTACGTCCACCACCTTTCTATCATAGAGCTTGAAATCGCCGCTGTTGCGTTGAATATCCATGCCCGTGATTTTACGGGTGAAGCCGTAGAAGATTTTTGCCGTAGCCTTCTTGAACGCCGTTTCGCCCTTACGCTTTTTGCGCGTGCCGTGCACCACTTCGTAGCCTTCTTTCCACTTTGCAATCATTTCCAACGCCACTTCGGGGGGATCTTGCAAGTCCGCGTCCATCGCAATCACTGCGTCGCCGCTCGAAGCTTCTAACCCACACAAAAGCGCGGCTTGTTGACCGAAATTTCTCGAAAAAGAACACACTTTCACCCGCTTATCTTGCGCGGAAAGTCCTTTCAAAATTTCGTTCGTTCCGTCCCTGCTGCCGTCGTTTACGAAAATAATTTCATATTCTTCCTGTAAGCTTTCCATCATCGGCGTCACCGCATCGTAGAAAAGCTGCAAGCTTTTTTCTTCGTTGTACGCAGGTACAACTATCGAATATTTAGACATATCGTCACCTCTATCTTTCATTATACTATATCGCGCGCGATTTGTCAATATAAAACGAATATCCGCAAG
>JAZTWL010000215.1:0-10902 GCA_045635845.1 Candidatus Scatosoma sp.
GCGCCGGGGCAGGAATAGCAGTTCAAGCCGGGCACGCAAAGTTTCTTCGTCGGGCCTTGATAGATTTGTCCGTTAAACCAACCCTTGATATTCGCATTGAACAAAAGCGCGGTGTAGAGCTGCACGATACGGCGCTTCGTAGGAAGGATTTTCTTAAATCCGTTTTTCAATTTAGTAAAAAATTTCTTCATACGAGCTCCTTAACCGATCCCGATACATTGCGTACAAATGTTGATTGCCTTCACGAACATTGCGTTCAAGCCGCCGTTAGCCGCACCCGTGATAATGCAGACGATTGCCACCGCGAAAAGGGCGATTCTCGTCCAAAAAATCCACTTCTTCGAATCTATTTCCTTCTTTTCTTTTGCGGAATTTAACTTTTCCCCGCTCTTTGCCTTCGCAACGAGCGCCGCCTTGTACACGGCGATTTCCTTTTCCAACGCCTTATCGCTCAAAAGCATGAGCACCGAGCAAACCGCAAGCGCTACGATTGCAAAGATTGCTACGCGCACGAGACGATCCACCATACAATCGTGCTTCAAGAAGAACGCCGCGGAAAGCATGGGATCGTAGTTATCTACGAACATAATCGTAATGCCGATTGCCAAGAACACGATTGCGATTGCTACGATCGCGATATGGAACGCGATTCTGCGCGTGCGGAATTTCTTCCCGTCTTCCACTTCGCCCACCTTCGCTTTCAAACGCTTGAAGGTGACGTAAGCAGGCACTTCCGCCTTCAATTTTTCCTTTTGCGCGGGATACTTGTACGCAAGCACAATATTTACGATAAGCATACACACGTAAAGCACGATCGGAACGGCAATTTCCTTGAAATGCTTCCACACGCGCGCCCTCGTATATGCGCCGCTAGGCGCGGATTTATAAATTGACCACGCTTGCGCAATGCAAAGCACGCCGATAATCACCGTGAAAACCGAGAATAAAACGGCGTATATCAAACGGATTTTTCGTCCTGTCTTTCCTTCCATAGTGTTTCCTTCCTTTTTGCCGCCAACACCGCATTTGGGTGGCATTATGCACTATAGTACATTATAACCGATATAGCAAGGCTTGTCAAGCAATTCTTTTCCTACGGAAAAGGAAAAAAATTACTTTTACCAAAAACGCATAAAAATGTGGAAAACACCCCGTTTTTTCTTGTTATTTTTTTTGATATATAGTATAATGTAGGTAAGTATGCTGTAAATTGGGGCGGTGGGCGCATATCTCATCAAACCGAAACGCGGCTTGGCATTAAAAAGTAAAGTTGTAAACTATTTATACGGAGTTTTTATGAAAAAATATTTAATTGCCTTATTGCTTTCCCTTTCCTGCGCGTGCGCGTTAGCGGCGGCAGGTTGCGGCTCGAAAGGAAGCGACAACGAAACGAACGGCTCGGAAATCATCTCCCCCGATAACGGTTCGGAAAACATTCCCGATAGCGGCGAAGGCGAAGAAGAAAACAAAGGCCCGAAAACGATTGTTTTCGAAGAAGGCGACGGCTACGAATTTAGAACGGATTTCGTTAGCGGCGAAACGGTGGAATACGGCACGGAAATCACCTTTGATTTGCACGTGAGCGCGTTCTATACGGGCAACGCTATCGTTTACGTAAACGGCAAGGCGCAAGCCCCCATCGCGGATAGTTCCTATTCCGTTAAAGCGGATAAGGATTTGACGATTTCCGTAAGCGGGATCGCCAAAGACGTTTCCCGCATGGACGGTATGGGTACGCGTGAAGCCCCCTTCTACGTAAGCAAACCCATCGACTTGCTCTATATCGCGGAAAAGGTAAACGCGGGCGATTATAAGTACGTCACCGCTTCCTACCTTCTTATCAACGACATTGATTGCAAGGGCGAAGAATTGCAAATCATCGGGGACTTGAGCACGGAAAGCGCATATTTCGCCGGTAGCTTCACCACGAACTACGATTCCGCAACGGGTATCCCTTACGATTATAAGATTTCTAACTTTAGAATTCATTCCGAAACGGCAAACTACGTAGGCTTGTTCGGTACGGTGTACAAGGACGCGAGCGTGGAAGGCAGCGCAACCTTCTTCGGCGTGCAGCTTGATAACTTCACCATCGACGTTGGTATGTACGAAAACCACACGGAAAGCAAAACGATTTCCGTCGGCTCGCTTATGGGCTACGGCGTAGGCGCGACGACTTACCTTTGCTCTTCGACGAACGGTACGATCAACCTTCTCGCCGACGATAGCTACTTCGCATTCGCAGGCGGCTTGATCGGCTATCAACAAGGTTTCTACTCCGAAGACATGGGCGGCGCGCATCCCTCGGACATCGGCTACTGCTATACCGACGTAAATATTCGCGTATTGAAAGGCATGGCACTTGCAGCGGGCGGCGTTTCCGGTTATATGGTGACGAACTATCCCTTCGGTGCTCCCGCTTCCATCCACCACTCCTATGCACTCGGCAACGTTTCCGGTGCGCTCTATAGCGGCGGTGTGGCTGGTTCGCTTGGGCAATACTGCGTGGTGACGAACTCCTACGCAACGGGTGAAATCGTAGCGAAAGCCACGCAAGCGGTGACCGATCCCCTTGCTACGACGACGGATTACTGCTATTCTTATGCAGGCGGCGTTGTTGGTTTTGCGGAAAACGATACGGTTGTGAGTGAATGTTTCTTCGACGGTACGACGGCGGCTTATGCTGCTTCGGGTGCGGGCTATACGTACGCGAACCCGATCGTTGGCGGCGGTCATGAAGCGGGCCACGTTTCCGTTTCTTCGGAAAAATATTCCATTCAATGCTGCGTAAGCAATCCCAACATTGCCGATCCCGATTATTTCACGGAAAACCTTTCTTGGCCTTCCTACGACTGGGTGTTCAAATCCGGAAAATATCCCGTTCATAACTTGGAACAAGAAACCGAACCCGATTCGCAAGGCAATCCGGTTGTAAAACACGTCACCTTGTCTATGGAGCTTCGCTTCGTGACGAAGAACGCAAGCGGCGAAATGGAAGCGATTCAGCTTGGCGCTCAAACGCTCCGCTCCGTCACCTATTTCGATAACGCAAACGAATCGTTGAGCATGTACGCATCCTTTGGTGATTATCTCTTCAACGGCGGGCTTTCCCGCTACTTGCAAGCGGATAACGGCTATCTTTCCTACGGCTACTACTTCGACGAAGCATGTACGCAAAAAGTGCCTTATTCCTACACCCCGATGAAGAACGTGACGCTCTACGTTGCGTTCGCAGATCCCACCCCTGTGGTTGGCACCTATCAAATCTTGGGCGAAGGCACGAACGCCATCACCTTGACGTTGGATAAGGACGGCATCGCAACCTATTCGGACGGCAATTCTTCCCAACAATCCAACTACACCTTTGACGGCGAAAAGGTACTTATCGAAAGCGCAAGACTTTCCCGTTTCTATCTCGGTGAAATCATCATCGACGAAGACGAAGCGGAAAACGATACGACGAAAGTTTACGACGCGAATTTCGATCTCTACCGCTATTCCTATTATAATTATATTGCAGAAATCACGGAAGACGGCTTGGCGATCTACGACGGCGTTTACTACACGAAGGACGAACCCCTTTACGTTTCTAGAAATGCCTTCCGCGGTGAATATTACGTAAAAGACGGCAACGTTACCACCTACTATTCCTTCTACGGCAACTTTGCAATCGTGGAAATCGTAGAAAACGGCGAATCGACGCGTATGGAATACGACGTTTGCGAATTGAACGGCAAGACGCTTACGCTTAACGATTCGAAGGGCAACTACTCTGCTATTACGGTAAATACGGACGAACTTTCCAAGTTCGATACCTTCAAGGGTACTTGGACGAAGTCGGCTACGGTTGGCAAGACGTTCACCTTCGACGGTATCAATCAATTCAGCTACGTATACAAATCTTACGTTCGCGACGGCTACACCTGCGACGAATATATCGTAGATAGCTTCAGCGGCGAATATACGAAGCTTGGCAACGGCATTTCCTTCACGATGAACGGCGTGAACTACACGGCGGAATTCGATAGCAACGGTGCACTTAAAATTGTCGGCAACGACAAGACGCAAACCTTCTACCGCGACGCAAGCTTCGTGGGCAGTTGGTCGAATGCGGGCGCTGTGCTCGAACTCTTCGGTATCGGCGAAAACGGCATGGGTAGCGCGCGTATTTCCTATTCGGAAGGCGCAACGGTAGATCTCGTTTATGAATTGAGTGAAACGAACGGCTACGTTTGCTTGTACTTCCCCCACGCTTCCTACGTGAAAGACGAACTCTTCGGCTACTTCACCTTCGATATGATCACGAACACGTTGACGGCTACGTTGGCGGATTCCGATAGTGAATCGGGCTACACGACGTTGAGCTTGTTTATCGAAGACGATTATAGCGGCGAATGGATTTGCAACGCGGAAGAATTTAGAAACGTAGAATTTGAATTCAACGGCTTCGGCTTGTACGCACACCTTCCCTACGTTGGCATGCAAGGTACGATCACCTTGATTGAAAACGGCAGAAGAACGAGCGTTACCTACGAACTCGACGCGGAATTGCGCGGTAAGTTCGCTTACAACGGCAAGCTTTATATCATGACCTACGACGAAGACGAAAAGGTTGTTATCTTGAACAACGCGGAAAGCTTCGAAAGAAAAGACTCGTTTGCAAACGTAGACTTTATCGACTTGAACGGCAACTCCTATTCCTTCGACGGTAAGAGCGCGCTCGACATCGGCGGTAAGATCACCGTAAACAACTCCACCGCATACGGCTACAAGCCCAACGGCGACGGCTACGTAGTTTACGATATGCAAACGAACGAAACGATCGGTTCGCTCGTAAAAGCTAGAAACTACTATGAATTGACGGTAAACGGCGTGAAGACGCAGCTTTATATCCGCAACGAATTCATGGGTACGTGGGCAATCAGCGGCGAATTTGCAACCTTCACGATCGGTGCTACCGATATTAACGGCGTCGTACAAGCGACCTTCAAAGGTCAAACGGTAGAAATGACCTACTACGACGTAGATATGCTCACCTTCAAATATTACGAAGGCGGCAACCCTTACATTTACTACTTGTACATTCGTAGAGATTTGGACGGCTCGCCCATGCTCCTTTCGCAATCCCCCGACGGCTACAGCGGCTATCAAGTTTGCGCGAAGGCAGACGAACTCTTCGGTAGATGGACGTGGAACCGCGACGACGGCGCAACGACGATCACCTTCGACGGTATTACGAGCCCCTACGCGCAAGGCGTAGCAAAAATGCAAAAAGGCATTAACGAATCCCTTTACTACTACATGATCAAGGAAACTGGCATCATTATGTGGTCGCAAGAACCCGACGGTGCTGGCAAGACGCTCTACTACAAGATCTCCTTCACCGACGATTTGGATGCTCGCCAAGCATACGTATGCGGCGACAAGGCAATCCTTCGTACGGAAGTGGACGGCTTGTATCTCACCGAAGCGAAAGCAAACGACGGCAAGACCTACATCTTCGACGGCGGCTACAAAGATCCCGTAGGCAACACGCCTGCAACGGCTGGTAACCTTCTCGTGAACGGCGAAGCGGTGTACACCTATCTCATCAAGGCGTACAATTCCGATCGTACGGCAACGCTCGAACTCGTTGAAATCGCAACGGGCAAGAAGTTTAGCGCAACGCTCAATTATGCGGACAACACCAACGTTCTCCTTACTATCGGGGACGAAATCGTGGAGTAATCCGTAAAACTTAAAGCGCAAACCGCGCTGTGGAAAATTCCCACAGCGCGGTTTTTTTTCTTTGTCTTCGAATAGCCCTTTTTCTTTGTTAATTTGCAATACAAAAGCCGACCTTGATAAATTTATCAAGGTCGGCTTATTTCGCTTATTTTCGGCGTTTCTTGCACGAAAAACGATATGCGTAAAGGCTTACGCACTTTTCGTGTACGCAAGGGAAAGGAATTAGTTTTCCTTCACTTCGCTTTCCACCAAGATATTGCCTTTGTTATCTTCACATACGGAAACGTACGCTTCGCTAATCGGGCCGTTATAAAGGCTCTTCACCATCTTTTCCGTTCTACGCAATTGAAAAATTTGACCGCAATTCGGGCACGTATATACGGCGCCGTTTTCTTTCACTTTCAAGCTTACGCCACAACCACAGCATTTTACCGTAGCCACTTTTGCAACTGCTTCTGCCGTTTCGATTTGCTTCTTTGCCATATCAATATCCTACCTTTTTTCTTTTTTTCTTTTGCAAGGCGGCGTTTGCGCCGCCTTGCAAGCTTTGCTTTGGATTAGTTGTTGAAAGTCGTCGACGTGGTGATATTCCCATTCTCGTCTTTTTCCACTTTCACGTACGCTTTCGTGATTTGCGTGGGCGTCACGTCCTTCACGCGCTTCACCGTCGCTTTGATTTTGAAAATTTCACCGCACTTCGGGCACATACAAACTTCCGTACCGATCTTCACTTTCAATTCCGCACCGCACTTATAGCAGCTTACCGCCACCTTTTGTACGTTGCTCGAAACGGGAGATTCTTCCGCAGAAATTTCTTCTACGGGCATCGTCTTTTCTTCCATAGTACGCTCCTTTTTTAATTATTATTCGGGATCAACTTCATTTTTTCTCTTCTTCGCAGAGAACGCTACGCCGAGTGCAAGCGTGATTGCGCCCAAGCTTACGCCGCTTACTACGCCGCCGCAACCGCCGCCCTTGCTTTCTTCTTCGGGTTCAACGCTCGTTTCGGGTACTTGAGGATCTTGAGTAGGTTCGCTCGTTTCGGGTACTTCGGGCTCAACAACCGCTTCCGTCACCGTAATGGGTACGGGCGTCTTCTTACCGCGACATTCCACTTCAACGTACTTCGTACGAAGGGTGAGCGCCGTCGTCGTAAGAAGGGTGATTTCTTCTACGCCGACAATTTCCGTCGAGAAGTCTTCATAAACGAGTACGAGTTCAAGGTCGGTCATATCGAAGGTTTCGCCTACGATATAGTTTTGCTTGTGCGTCGAACCGTCGGAGATTTGCAAGCTACGAAGTTTGATTACGATACCGTAAGCCGCTTTTGCTTCACGAACCTTCATTTCCACGTCCATGAGCGTTTCCAAAAGTTCTTCGGTCACGTAAGCGGATTGCGCTACGTTCGTCTTGATCGTATTGTAATTCGAACGCGTTGCCTTCACTTCTTCCGCGAACGCTTCAAGCTTCGCCTTGTTTTCGTCCGTAACGTTTTCCGTCCATTCAAGAATTTCGGGAATCATTTGCTCGAACTTTTCAATGTTTTGAACGATTTCACGCGTCACGTCTTCCATATAAACGCCAAGCTTCGTTCTTTCGCTGAAGTAAAGGGTGTAGATATGGTTATCGTAGCCCTTACCGTTCGAAGGATAGCTCATAGAGAGCGGGCTCACTTCGCGAACGTAATCGGTGTAGTTATAGAGAAGATCTTCAAAGTTGGAGTAGTAATAGCCCTTATAGTAAGCAATCGAAGAAGCGCTTTCAATCGCGTCTTCCACTTCCGAACGATATACCGTTTCCAAAACGGGAGCAACGATACTTTCGAAGGTATAGTGCTTAATGCCGCTTTGATAGAACGCTGCATCGCCGATCGTATTTACGCTATAAGGAAGGGTGATCTTATCGATTGCGCCGCTCTTAATTTGATAGAACGCGTCCGCTTGCACGCGAAGCGTGCCTTCCAAAATCGAATAGGATCTTTCGCCTGCTTCCCCTTCCGCAATCAATGCTGCGGGATAGGCTGCAAGCTCGTATTCTTTTGCTTCTTTATTCAAGTAGCGGTACAATACGCCAGCTTCATCCGTGAAGTAGCTATCGCCGCCTTCCACTACGAACTTCTTCAAGTTCGAGCTTGCAGCGAACGCGCCTTCGCCGATATACGTCACGCTTGCAGGAATGGATACTTCCGCTTCCGAGCCGCCCATGAACGCGTATTGACCGATCGTGATTGCATTCGGGAAGGAAACGCTCGTGAAACGACCGAAGCTCATTTCCGATGCAAATGCCATATCGCCGATATAGAGTGCATTCGTCAAGTTCAAGCTACCAAGGCTTGCGCCGTAGAATGCATAGCTACCAAATCTTTCGATTTGATCAAGGCCAACCAAGTTTCTTGCGCTATAACCGTAGAATGCGTAATCGCCGATTTCCACTACGCTTGCAGGCAATGCATTTATAAGCTGACCGCCGTGCATACTCTTAATCGTTGCGCGCGTTTGTATGAACGCACCCACGCCGATTTCCGTAATGTTGTTGCCGTTGAAGATAACCGTGCCAACCGACGCACCCGAGAACGTGTAGCTACCCGTCGTCGTTGCATTCGCACCGAAGCTTACTTCTTGGAGTTGGCTTGCACCGCGGAAGGTGTATCTGCCGAGTTGTTGTACGGAAGGAAGGGCTACCTTCTTCAAGTTGATACAACCTGCGAAGTTGTTGTTGCCCATCGTCGTGATACCGTCCGCAAGAACGATTTCTTGCATTACGATACAGTTTTCGAATACGCTATTTTCAAGCGTCTTCAAGCCGTTTGCCGTGAAGGTGTAGATTGCGGATTCCGCGAAGGCATAGCTTCTTACCGTTTCCACACTATCGGGCAAGCTTACGTTTCTCACCATGGAGCCGTAGAACGCGCCCACTGCGATTTCGCTCAACGTTGCGCCGTTGAAATCCACTTCTTCAATCTTCGAGTTCATGAAGGCATAGTCGCCAAGCGAAGACAAGTTTGCACTCATCGTAAGCTTCGTAATCGCGCTATTTGCAAACGCGTAGCTTGCAACGCTCGTCACGCTTGCAGGCATTACGAATTCGCCAGAAACGCTTTCGTTTACGAACAAGATCGTCGTCTTATTCGCGTTATAGATAACGCCGTTTTCTTCCACGTACTTCGTCGAATCACTAGCAACCTTAATCGTCTTGCCCGTGAACGGCGTGCCGTTGAATTGAAGCGCTTCGAAATCGATACCGTCGCCGATAATGATTTCGCCAAGACTTGCAACGCTTGCAAATACGTCCGCACCGATACTCTTCAAGCCGCGGATATCCGAGAAATCCAACGTACCGATGTTCGCGCCAGCAAACGCTCTATCGCCGATCGAACGAATGATTTCGTCGCCGAAATCGATCGTCACGGGCACTTTCGCGTTCTTACCGCAATTTTCGAATGCTCTCGCACCGATATCGAAGCTCAACGCGCCCTTCGAACCAGCCACAACGTCGTCGTTAAAGGTGATGCTCGTCAAGTTTGCGCAACCGCTAAACGCGCCTACGCCGATCTTCGACGTCTTAATTTCAATTTCGGTAAGGCCGGAGCAACCTGCAAACATATAATCGCCGATCGCCGTGAACTTACCCGTCTTTACTTCCGTGATTTGATCACAGCCTTGGAATACGTATTGACCGCTCATGTGCAAGCCCGTAAGATCTACGCTCTTGAACGCCGCGTTCATAAACGCTTGGTGATGCATCGTACCGATGCTTGCCATATCCACCACTTCTTCAAGCTTCGGACATTCCGCAAAGCTCAAATAGTCTACCGTGATCGTCTTAACGTTGGAAAGGTCAACCTTCTTCAAGTTAGGACAGTTATAGAATGCTTGTTCATAAATCAAGCTCAAATCGGACCAGTCGATCACGATCTTCTTGCCGTTTTCGTCCACGCCGTAATCGATTTCGTTGCCGTTTTCGTCCAAGCGATGATCTTCGGAAACGAAATGCACTTCTTCAAGCGCGGTACAGTTCATAAACGCGCGAGGATTGATTTGCACTACGGAAGAAGGAATGATGATCTTCGTAATGTTGTCGTTATCCTTGAACGCTTCATCCCCGATATACATAATATTCATATCGGTAGGAATCTTGACTACGCCGCCCACGCCGTTATACTTTTGAAGGGTGTAGTTTGCAACGCGGAATTCGTCTTGTACGTAAAGGGTTACGTTAGCCGAATAGAGCGTCGTTTCCCACTTTTCAACGCCGTCTTTCACAACCTTTCTTTCTACGGTTGCGGAGATTGCCGCCGAGCCGTCCTTCAAGGTGTGTACGTTACCGTTTTGATCTACCGTCGCAACGTCTTCGTTCAAGCTCGACCACTTAATACGAAGGTTGGTCATGGGATGGTACCAAGGATCCGTTTCAATCGAGAGCGTGAATTCCTTGCCTGCGTTTACCGAAACGGAGCCTTCCGCTTTTTCAAGGGAATCCGTATCCGTCTTAATCAAGCCGAAGGAAATCATAGGTACGCTCGCAAGCGACGTATTCACTACGTCCGTGACGGTGACTTTGATCGTCTTCGTGCCGCCCTTGCGGTTGCTTACCGAAATTTCCGTCGTACCCGCTTGCAAACCAACGATTTCGCCGTTCTTAACGTTTGCAATACCGGGATTCATGGACGTCCAAAGGAAGTTCGAAGGATCTGCCGCCGTGAAGGAATCGTTGTACTTCAAACCGATCTTACGCGTTTCGTAAATATTGAGCGTAATATCGTCGCAGCCGTCGTCCAACGTATATTCGCCGCCTTCGGGCAATACACTTGCGTTTGCCTTGTTGATATCAAGTTGATATAAGCAGCTATTGATTGCATAGTCGTCTACTTGTACGTAGAGCTGACCGCCGTGCTTTTCGTAGATATCGGTGACTTCGAGCGAAACCGTCGTCGTACCGTTCTTATTCGCGTTGCGGATGGGCGTGGGATATTCCGTTGCCAACATCAAGTTTACTTGCCCTTCCGAATCGGTGACAGGGTAGCAAAGCATCAACGCTTGTGCATAGTGGTTATCGTAGATATCGATATCCAAGTAGATACGTTGTTTTTCAACGTTGCCGTCTTTATAATTATAGTAGCGCACGCGTACGTCGTCGAGGACGGGAGCGTCGTAGTCTACCGTGTACGAGAAGCAA
>JAZTWL010000216.1:0-4948 GCA_045635845.1 Candidatus Scatosoma sp.
TACCATTTTTACGTATAATTTAATTATGAAGTTTACGGAAAGATTTAACGAGTTATTGAAAATAAGTGATAAAACGCAAGTGGAGATTGCAAAGGAAATCAACGTTTCCAAACAATGCGTGACGGATTATAAATCGGGAAAAAGCTATCCTTCATTGGAAACGCTTTGCTTGATTTGCAAGGTGTTGGATACTACGTCGGATTATTTACTTGGCATAACGGACGAATATTAAAAAGCAAGCTCAAACGAGCTTGCTTTTACTTTTCTTCTAACAGTTCTTCAATAGAAATTTCAAAAAATTTAGCAATTTTCAATAGCGTGTCAAGGTCAGGTTCTCGGCTCCCATTTTCCCAAAAACTAATCGTTTGGTTGCAAAATCCAAGCGTTTCCCCCAACTTTTGTTGGGAAAGCCCTTTTTCTATTCTACATTCTTTTAATCGCTTTCCAAATACGTTATTCTTCATAAAAATAGTTTACTACAAAATGTAGGAAAAGTATTGACTTCCTACAAAATGTAGGATATAATATAGATAGCGTACAAAGGAGGGTTTTTAGTTATGTACAATAAAAGAAAGTATTTAGCGCACAAAATAGGTTCGATATGCGCGATGGTGCTTGGCGTTTTCGTGTTTATCGGTTTGCTTATTACCGTGATTTCGTTTTTTGAAGTTTGTGACGACGTTGATATTCCCGGTGCTACGATGATCGGGTTTATGATCGGTTTAGGTTTAAGAGGGTACATTGGTTTCCTCTTTTGGAATTTGGGCAAGCAAGGGAAGGATGAACCTGAACTTTATAATGATTCCAAGACGGGTAAATCGTATTGGCTTTTCCCCGAAGCAAAAGAAACGTGGACGTTGATACTCGTTTCGGCAGGTTTATTCATTTTGGGGATTTCTGTAAATAGTTTGGACGGAATGAGCGTGGGTAACGTGGCGTTCAAAGCGTACACGTGGGCACAATGGATTCAAAATATTTTGTGCTTGGTTGTTGCATTGGCAAAAATCGTGGCGTTGATGTTGCCTGACGAAGAGCCTGCCAACTCCGCAAGCGAAGAAAAGAAACCTTCGATTGAAGAAAAAATCGGGGAATTGAAAAAATTAAAGGAATCGGGTGCGATTTCCGAAGAAGCATACGAAAAGGCTGTGCAAGAATTGATTTCGCAAGGAATTATTCAAAAATAATTTTTTTGGGGGCAAAAAAAAGAACTTGGATCAAAATCCAAGTTCTTTTTTATTTCCGTATTTCAAAGTAACGCCAACGCGCCGATCCCAAGCCCCAAAAGTAAGCCGCCGAAAATATCGGACGGATAGTGTACGCCCGCCGCAAAACGCGCGTAGCAAAGGAAAAGGGTGAGCCCAAGCATAAGAATACCGACGCCCGTGAAATGGGAAAGCACGAGCATGGAAATCACCGCCGCGCAAGAAACGTGTCTGCTCGGGAAGGAATCCGTTTCGCTGCCTTTCCGCTTCAAAAGGGGGGTAATACCTGCGCCCTTCGCGCTATACGGACGGGGTTTTTCCACCGCAAGACGGAGCACTACCACGAGAAGGTAGGTGATTGCCGCCAACGCGAAAAGCTTGACGTATTCCATGACGGCAAGGTCTTTCACGAAAATGCCGTAGTACCAAAGGAAAAGGTAGGCACTAAAAAAGAATGCCGAGAGCATGGGCGTTACGTATTTCAAGGCACGTTTTAAGCGGGGGCGTTTTTCAAAAAACGCCGCGTTTTTTTCATAGAGAGCTTTATAATTATATTTCATAGCCATAGTATAGCACTTTTTGCAAGGCTTGTAAAGTGAAACGGCTTCCGAAGGGGGATTCGAAAGCCGTTTTTTGCGCACTGGCAAAGGGTTAGCGAAAGGAGTGCGCCGCCTTTGCCGTATAGTTTAGACGTTAGGAATTCGCTTTTGCTTCCGCTACGATTTTATCCACGAGCATGGGGGGTACGTCTTCGTAGCCAAGGAATTCGGATACGAACTTACCGCTGCCGCGCGTCAAGGAACGAAGTTCCATCGTGTAGGATTTGATTTCGGAAAGGGGAACTTCCGCCGTGATAATGGAACGATCGCCTTCCGTATCCGTACCCATAATTCTGCCGCGGCGTTTGTTGATATCGCCCATTACGTCGCCGAGATAATCCGCGGGAATTGCAATCTTCAAGCTATAAATGGGTTCTAAAAGTACGGGTTTCGCATACTTCAAGCCTTCCTTGAACGCAATCGAAGCCGCCATCTTGAAGGAAAGTTCGTTCGAGTCAAGGTCATGGTAGTTGCCGTCGTAAAGCACAGCCTTCAAGCCCGTCACGGGATAGCCTGCCAAAGGACCTTCCGCCATACTTTCACGCAAGCCCTTTTCAACTGCGGGGAAGTAGTTCTTGGGTACTGCGCCGCCAACAACTTCTTCTTCAAAGATAAATTCTTCTTCGCAGGGGGAGAAACGAATCTTAACGTGACCGTATTGACCGTGACCGCCCGATTGTTTCTTATGTTTGCCTTCCGCTTCCGCTTTGCCGCGAATCGTTTCGCGATAAGCGATCTTCGGTTCGGTGAGTTTCATATCTACGCCGTAGCGAGCCTTCACTTTCTTTGCGAGTACTTCGAGTTGTACGTCGCCTTGACCGCCGATAACCATTTCGCCCGTTTCCGCGTTCTTTTCGATCGAGAAGGTGTAGTCTTCTTCTTTAAGCTTTGCAAGACCTACAAACACTTTGTCTTCTTCGCCTTTCTTTTCCGCCGCAACCGACATAAAGAGCGTGGGCTTCGGGAAATAGATTGCGGTGAATTTCACCTTATCGGAAGGATCGCAAAGGGTATCGCCCGTGTTCGTATTATTGAGTTTATTTACAGCGCCGATGTCGCCCGCTTTCAATTCGTCCACAGCTTCCATCTTCTTGCCGCGAAGGGCGTAGATTTGGCCGATTCTTTCTTCCGTTTCGGTGTTGGGATTCCAAACCGTCGAGCCGCTCTTCAAAACGCCGCGGAAGCTCTTCAAGTAGCTCAATTTACCGGAGAACGGATCGATTACCGTCTTGAATACTTGTGCCGCGAAGGGAGCGTTTGCTTCGGTGTGGAGAGAATACATCTTACCGCTTGCATCGGAAACCATCGTGTTCAAGCGTTCACGAGCAAGGGGCATGTACGTAACGATTTCGTTCAAGAGGTTGATAACGCCGCGGTTGGTGAGCGCCGAACCTGCCATGACGGGGATCGTGCTAACCGACGCGATACCCATACGGATACCTTGGATCGTTTCTTCTCTCGTCAAGTCGCCCGTTTCGAAATACTTATCAAGCAACACTTCGTCGTTTTCCGCCGCCGTTTCCATAAGGGAAGCCTTCATTTCTTCCACTTGGTCTTTCATATTGTCGGGGATAGCGATTTCTTGAGGACCGCCGTCCTTGAAAAGGTACGCGCGTTCTTGAAGGGCGTTGATAACGCCTTGCATTTTGCCGCCTTCCATAATGGGCACTTGGATGGGTGCGAGCTTACCGGCATATTTCGCACGGAGTGCTTGTACCGTACCGAGATAATCTGCATTTTCCTTATCCATACCGTTGATGAAGATGATGAGCGGTTTACCAAGCTTCAAGCAGCTATCGATAACGGATTCCGCACCGATGGGAATCACGCCGTTTGCGCCGATAACCAAGAGCGCACCGCCTGCCGCTCTCAAACCTTCGTTTCTTTCGCCTTCGAAATCGTAGTAGCCGGGAAGGTCGATAAGGTTGATCTTAACGTCTTTCCAAATCAAGTTGGAAACGGACGCATAGATAGACATTTTCTTTGCTTTTTCGAGATCGTCGTAGTCGGAAACGGTCGTGCCGTCCGTCACTTTACCCATGCGGTCGATTGCACCTGCCGCCATAAGCATCGCTTCCACAAGCGTCGTTTTACCTTCGCCGCTGTGGCCGACAACCGCAATGTTACGAATGCTCTCAAAATTTGTGCTCATAATAAAAATCCCCCTTTGTGTTAAAAAAGAAATTTTATCGGTGGTTGGGATAGTGAAAAAGGAAGAATATTCTCTCAAAACTCCTATTTACTTCGTTTCTTTTTCACAAAAACCGATAATTGTAAACATTATAATATATTTCTTCGCGTTTTTCAAGGGGGTTTTCAAAAAAACTTTCGATTTTTTCAAAAAAAGTTTTTCGGTCGTCTTTTTAGCCGTTTGAGATTGACAAACCCATACGGAAGCATTATAATATAGATAGAAAGAAACGGGAGGGCGTTATGCCAAATAGAATTTATTTCGATCACGCGGCAACGACGCCGCTCGATTCGATCGTCTTGGAAAAAATGTTGCCGTATTTCACCGATTGCTTCGGCAATGCGGATTCGCCGCACGCCGTAGGCAGAAAGGCAATGCTTGCGATTGACTTTGCACGCGATGCGGTAGCGGAGCTTTTGCACGCGAAGCCCAACGAGATCTTTTTCACGTCGGGCGGCACGGAAGCGGACAATTGGGCTATCCACGGCGGCGCGTACGCGCAAAAGGACAAGGGAAAAAATCACGTTATCGTTTCCGCAATCGAGCACCACGCCGTACTTGCGGCGGCGGAAAAGCTTGCCAAGGAAGGCTTTGAAATCACCTATCTTCCCGTAAATGACGGGGGCAGGGTCGAGTTGAACGCCTTAAAGGAAGCGATTACGGAAAAGACGGGCTTGATTGCCGTCATGGCGGTGAATAACGAAACGGGGGTAGTGCAACCCGTCCGCGAAATTGCGCAAATTGCCAAGGAATGCGGCGCGCTTTTCTTTTGCGATAGCGTACAAGCCGCGCCCTATATGGAAATTGACGTCAAAGAATGGGGCGTGGATATGCTTTCCTTCTCTTCCCACAAATTCTACGGCCCGAAAGGCTGTGGCGTACTCTATATCCGCGGTGGCGTGAAGGTGAAGGGCTTGATCGTCGGCGGGGAACAAGAACGCGGACTTCGCGGCGGT
>JAZTWL010000217.1:0-14382 GCA_045635845.1 Candidatus Scatosoma sp.
ATTGCGCTTATCAAGATTTGGACGGTGTAGATCAAGAAGCGTACCACGTGTATTTGCGGGATAACGGCAAAATCGTGGCGTATTTGCGCGTCGTGGATAAGGGTAAACGCTTGGACGAAGTTTCTATCGGTCGTGTGATTACGCTTAAACGCCGTTGCGGATATGGTAAAATTTTAATGGAAGCAGGCTTGAAAGTCGCAAAGGAAAAATACGGCGCAAGCGTGGTGAAAGTGGGCGCGCAGGTGCAAGCAAAAGGTTTCTACGAGAGCGTGGGCTTTAAGAAAATTTCGGGCGAATACGACGAGGACGGCATACCGCATATTTACATGCTTTACGGTGAAAACACGGGGGCATGTACGCATTGAATACGAAAAATGCTAATAAAAAAGACGGCGTTTGCCGTCTTTTTTGAAAAGTGAACGGAGAGTGGGATAAGTAAGACTTGCCAATGCGAATCGTTTGTGTTATAATGGAAATGCAAAGGGGGAAGAAGAATGGATTTGCTTAAAAATGGTGAATTGCTCCGTCGATTAAGAAAGGAAAAAGGAATGACACAAAAGGAGTTGGCGAATAAGCTTGGTATCGTGCCAAAAACGGTATCGAAATGGGAAACGGGGAACGGTTTTCCCGACGTATCGATGCTTGCAAATTTGGCGGATATTCTCGGCGTAAACGAGCGTAGCTTGTTGGATGGGCGCTTGACGGAAAATAGAGTGGAAAGCGGAAATATACAACGCACGAAATTCTTTGTGTGTCCTTGCTGCGGAAGCTTTTTTCAAGGGGTAGGTAATGCGCAAATTGTGTGTTGCGGAAAGACTTTGCAATCTTTGCAAGTAGGTAAGGCGGACGAACGCCATACCTGCACGATTACGGAAATCGAAAACGATTTTTATTTGGAGTTTCCGCACGAAATGCGCAAGGAGCATTATATACAATTCCTTTCGTATATCGGCTTTGACCGCGTATTGACGGTGCGCTTGTATCCCGAGCAAGATTGTGCGGTGCGCATTCCAAAAGCGTATGGCGGCAAGATTGTTTATTATTGCAATCAGCACGGTTTGTTTGAACAAAGACTTGGAAAAAGGAAATAAAAAACACGCCGATTAAGGCGTGTTTTTTTTGGTGGAGATAAGCATATACCCACGCTATGCGTGGGAGCATCGTCACCAAGAATGAATCAATAGAAGAAAGAAAAAACGTTGCTTGGCTCGTCGCGCGAACCGCTGATAATTCAGCGAACCGAGCGAACGCTCCACCACAAAACAAAACACGCCCCCAAAGGCGTGTTTTGTTTTGTGGTGGAGCGAGTTTAACGTAAGTTGAACCGCTAATAATGATTATTTAATTTTTATTACCAAATAACGATATTGCCATTTTTATCGTAGTACCAATGATCGCCTATTTCAGTAGGGGTGTTCTCACTATAATAATATATCTTTACATTTTTTAAAATAGAATCGATGTAAATATTCGCCCAATCGCTAGCCGAGCCTTTATAGTATAGGCTTGTTATATTATTGCTCCAAGGAATCTGGATATCAATAAAAATCGTTTTTATACTTTTGGGTATTACTATGCTCGTTAAACTATTGCACCAAGTGAATGTGGATTCATAGAGTATTTCTGCCCCGTCGCCAATTACCACACTCGTCAAATTACTACAATTCGAGAAGGAACGCGGCCAAATGCCGATTACGCTATTAGGAATTGCGATATTCGTCAAACTGTTACATTCGAAAAACGCATAATGATAGATATTCTGCAATCCGTCGCAAAACTCCACGTTTGTCAAGCTATTGCAACCTAAAAACGCCATTTCACCAATATCTACAACACTTTCTGGAATGGTAAAGGACCCTGCTGTTTTTCCAACCGAGTATTGAATAAGCGTTTTTCCGTCTTTGGAGTACAAATTCCCGTCAACCGATTTATAAGCTGTATTCTTTTTACTTACCGTTATGTTCGTTAAACTTGTACAACCAGCGAACGCGCAAGAACCGATATATTCAACTCCGTCGCCAATGACCACGTTCGTCAAGTTAATGCAGTCGGTAAACGCACTTGGGCCAATACTCTCTACACTATCAGGAATGAAAAGCTCTTGAATAAACTTAAACTCATTTTCCCAATATGGAAATGTGTCAATCGAAATAACCGGTTTTCCATTATGTTCAGGGGGGATAACAAGCTTCGTGTCTTTACAATCGCCAATGCCCGTAAGAATGTATCCTGTTTCGTCACTACTTAATTGAAATTCTAAACCTTGACTACAATTTTTGTTATTCTTGTTATTGCAAGAAGAAAAACACACGAGGGTAGTACTCATAATAAGTAATGGCATTAAAATAGATGCAATTTTTCTCATAGTTTATCCATCTCCTTTCGGCTTGAATAAGAAAGACCTAAAACGAAGTGGTTAGTTTTAGGTCTTTCTTGGTGGAGCTAAGCTATATTCTTGCCTACGGCAAGAGCGTCGTCGTGCCGAAAACTTTACGCTTGATTCCACCTTGCGTTTACGGTCGCTCCTCGCGCGAACCGCTGATAATTCAGCGAACCGAGCGAACGCTTAGCCACAAAACAAAAAACACGCTCTGAAGGCGTGTTTTTGTTTTGGTGGAGCTAAGCGGATTCGAACCGCTGGCCTCCTCGTTGCGAACGAGGCGCTCTACCAACTGAGCCATAACCCCAAAGCTCCTTCATTATAGTATATTTTCGTTTTCTTGTCAAGAATTTTTTTTGCGTTTCCATAAAAAAATCAAACTTTTTTGAAGGTAAAGAAAAAACACGCCGTTCGGCGTGTTTTCCATTATTCGTTATTCTTTCGATTCGTTTGACGGTGTTTCTTCCGTTGCCGCTTCTTGCGCGGTTTCTTCTTTGCGAGGGGTATTCGACCAAGCGCGGAAAAGGGACAAAATCGGCAAAATTACGCCGCCGAGGATATTTCCAAGTACGCACATCAAAAGGTACACCACAGCCTTGCCCGAGAAGCCAAGGAAAGAGATATAAAGGGTGTTTGCAACCGAGTGATCGAAGCCGCAGAAAGCGAAAACGATAATCGGGAACATAACGCCTACCGTCGTGGAAAGTTTTTTGCGGGGGGCATAGTTTACAGCACCGATCGAAAGGGTGATCAAGAAGCCGCAAAGAATGGACGAGCAAAGCGCCTTAATTGCCCAAAGTTCTGCATCAAGCTTTGCAGACATCAAGAGTTTTGCTTGGGGTACTACGCTATCCGACAAGGGGGAGTAGTATACGAGCACAGCCGCAAAGAGTACGCCGAGCATATTTCCCAAGAAACAAACGGGGAGCTTCCAAAAGTTCTTCGCGCCCATTTCAGGGATATCGGAAATCAAGCCCGTGAAGAGTTTCATTTCAAACATAACGATTGCCAAAATGCCGAGCGAGAAAAGTACCGCGCCGATAAGCTTTGCCAAACTCGTTTCCATCGTGCAAGCGAGCAAGAATGCCGAGCCGCCCACGCCGATCATAATACCCGAACAAAAGGACATTAAGCAAAAGGATATAAATTGCGCTTTCGTCAATTTTTCAAGTGGTTTCATAATTTCACCTACGTTCTTTGATATGGTTTGCCGCGCAAACCTATATGATTATAATGCAAACGCACGGAAAAATCAAGTCAAAATGAAAAAAAATATGAAAAAACTCAATTTTTTCGTGGAAAGAGTGGAAAAAGCCCGTCTTTGCATCCCGCAAAGCCTGGCAGCCTATTAGAATGGATCTTCGGGCAATTCAAGCTCTTGGCTAGTACTGGTCGGCTTGTTGGGTTTGGACGAATCTTCGTCCTTACCACCGCCGCAAGCCATAAGCGAGAGTGACATCGTTGCTCCGAGTAAAAGTACAAGGATTTTTCTCATAAGATTCTCCTTTTGCCTTAATCAAAACGATCTTCGGGTAATTCAAGTTCCCCGTTTTGTGAATCGTCTGTCGGCTCGCTTGTTTCGGATTCGTTAGGAATTTCTTCCGAGTTTTCCAAGCCTTCACTTACTTCGGGTTCGTCGGGGATTTCTTCCGAATTTTCCAAGCTTTCACTCGTTTGAGTTTCTTCGCTCGTCGGTTCGTCCGATTCGCTCACGATAGGGGGCGTTTCTTCGGATATTTCTTCCGAAACTTCCGATTCTTCGCTAACTTCACTTGCCGCAGGCTCTTCGCCAAATTCTTCGCTTACGCTTGCAAATTCGCTTAAAATCGGCGTTTCGCTTATCGATTCGCTCGATTGTTCGTCCGCCTTGCAACCGAAGGCGCAAAGCACGCCTACGAGCGTCAAAAGGGGAAGTAATTTTTTAAGGACGCCTTTCATTTTTATTGACCGAAGTTGTTGGGGTTATCAAAGCTGTCTTCTTCGCCTTCGAAACCGCTTGCCGTGATTACGTCTTGTGCGGTGAGCATAAGGAGATTGATTTGGATTTCTTCATATTGTGTTTTCATATTCGTATTCTCCTTCTCTCGTTATGCATTTGCGTTGGCATTAGCGTAAGCATCTGCCGACAAGCCGTAGTTGTAAAGTGCAAGCGCAAGAGTGCCCATTGCAGTTTCTTTGTCCTTCATAGAGTACGCGTAAGCGTTCACGCTATACTTAAGCGTTTGCATAAGCACGTCGTTGTGATAAAGTTCGAAAGTGAACGTTTCATCAAAGTCCGTTGCAATAATGCCGTCCGTTTCAATCGTTGTGCTGTTTACTGCCACTTCTACGCCGTTAATCGTAAGGGAAACACCTTCGGTGGTGTTGATCTTCACGCGCAATTTGTTTACGCCGTCAAAGTAAACGGTAGCGCCCGTGAAATATGCAGGGTATTCCGAAACTTCCGTGTTGTTTACCAAAGCAAAATCCGTTGTATCGGGGATAGCCGTAGAAGCCGTGCCGAGATTTTCCACGCCGTCCGTTGCGGGTTTTTCGTCCGTGGTTTCTTTAATATAATTGTATGCGGCATTGCCGTAGTAGAGCAAGTCAGTGATAAGTTGCTTCAATTCTACGCTAGAATCTTCCGCGTTGAGCTTATTTTGTGCATAAGTTTTAACACTGTAATCAAGTTTGCTTGCAATTTCAATGTCACCATATTTAAGTACGGCATCAATTTCCGTTGCAAGAAGGTGCGGGGGAATTTCAAGCTTAAATACGTATCTTTCGCCGTCTTTTTCACCTGCTACTTCATAGGTCTTACCGTTAAACTCGAAATGCATTTTTGCGTCTTCAGCAAACGCTTCGGATAAGGAGAAGCTAACCTTGTAGTTCATCGTGATGGTTTCACCGATGGTAATGCTTGCGCTATCGATATTTGCAAGCTGAACGGGGTCGAGCGTAATTGCAGCGGGGTAAGAGTTAGACGTTGCGTAGAAACCCATACGTTGATAGGTGCTATAGCCAGTATTGTGCGAAAGAATTTTGCCTTCGCTATTTTTGATATGAACCGAATAATCGTCTTGCGTTTCAATGGTTACGCCTTCTGAAATAAGACCAGCTTTCACGTTGTACATATCATACGTTTCGCCGTTATTTACAAAATAGAAAACGTAGTTCAGGTCAATAGATTCGCTAGGGGTATAATCGAAAAGCTTATAAAAGTTTCCATCTTTTTCGCCAGCATATTTATTATTCAAAATGAGATAGTAATAGCCGTCGTAAACAATAGAAGCGGGGTTTACCTTTTCACAGTTTTCGCAGATACCATTTACATAGTTATGGCCAAGCGCAGGGATAATTTCCGCTTCAACTTGACTGCTACAATCGTCGCAAGTGACGATTCTCGAGCCAGGTTCCGTACAAGTGGCGAGTTCAATCTCTTCGCTCGTGTTTTCATGTGCGCACGCATTGAAGCTCGTCACGTAATACGTTGCGCCGTCCTTCATGTAAATACTTACGTCGTTTTGCCCAGAACTGTAGCAAGCGAAAAGTGCGGAACTTGAATTCTTACGAAGCCAATTGCGAG
Source organism: Candidatus Scatosoma sp. (assembly GCA_045635845.1). Taxonomy (GTDB): domain Bacteria; phylum Bacillota; class Clostridia; order Christensenellales; family Borkfalkiaceae; genus Scatosoma. The sequence continues at coordinate 5,946 of JAZTWL010000217.1, forward strand.
TGTATGTTCCTTGCGCCTTAATCGTTGCAATGCCTTTGGAATCAATCGTGATAAGCCAAGAACCGTTGTCGTCAAGATCGGATTTTGTTTTTAAGTAGTTTGAACCAGAGGATGCGGCGTAAAGATAACCATCGCCAACGTTAAATGCAAAGGTGTTGTCTTTTTTACCTGTTTCCAAAGTGATAATTTGCACGTTGTTGTTGATTTCTAGGGTGCTACCATTTTTAGTGATTGTGGCTGCATTTCGGTTGTTGCCCTTATCTGCGCCCAATGCATGGTTAGAACCGCTTGCGGCGATAACGATTTCCTTGCCGACGGCGAGAGAATCAACGTCCGTCACAAGCGTCCAAGCCCCCGTACCTTCCGTGTAGGAATACAATGCATAAAAGGTGGTATCTACACTAACGGTGTAAGTAGCACCTGCTTTATAAGAGGTCGGTTCTACCTCGGTTGCTTCGTCAAGAGTAGTAGTTACCCAACCTACGAAAGTGTAGCCGTCAATCGTTTCTGCCGAGGGCAATTCGGTCGTAAAGCCTTCTACGTTCGTTACAGGCTCAATTGCTTTAATACCATTAGGAACAATATAGGTTGCGGTAGTGGTTGCCACCTCTTCCGAATAAGAATATTCACAATGCTCGCAAGTGAAAGTGAGTATATTGCCGCTCAAACTGCCTTCGTCAAAAGAACAAGGTTCATTTGCCGTTTCCGTTCCTTCGCAGACGGAGCAGATGGTCGTCACAGCGTGTTCTTGCTCGCTATGATCGTCGGTTTCGCATGCTTCATATCCATCGATGGTAAGCGTACAGTTTTCCGTTTCTGCCGTGGATTCGCCACAGTTATTGCAAGTGCCCGTTGCGGTGTGTTGATTGCCGTTGCGTACGTAAACGGGGGACGCGAAGTCGTGGCCCAAGGCTGCGAGAGCTTCGGTGCTCAATGTTTCGCCGCAATCGTCACAGGTGATGGTCTTGCTACCCTTTTCCGTGCAGGTAGGGGCAAGAGTCACGTTTTCGGTCGTGTTTGCGTGTCCCGTTGCAGGGATAACCGTATTGCTTACTTCTTCGCTGCAATCTTTACAAGTGACAATCGTGCTACCCGCTACAGTACATGTTGCGTCAGTGGTTTCAGTTGTCGTATTCGCGTGTTCGCAGCTAGCACCTTGATCCCAATCAATCGTTATGGACGTTAAGTACATAGCGTCGCTACTCGATCTCATCCCGATAAACGTATAATCGCCGTTAATGGTCAATTCCGTAGAAGTACCGTATTTAATCGAGCCAAGCTTCGTACCCTGCGTGCTACTGCTATATAAGTCTGTTGCTTTGGAATATGCCGTGTTTTTTCCGTACACGTCCAACGTTCTACCGCTCGAAGTGTTGGAATTCCAAACAACGGTAATTTTTACAGCTTTACCGCCGCTAGCCGTTGTGACAATACCGGAGTTGTTGTTTTTGCTTCTTAATTGAATGGAGCTATTACCGCCCGCGCTTTGGCCTGCATAAACAGCGCCAGAAGCTCCCGTTTTGCCGGACCATTCGGTGTAGCTAGTGCTAGTGGCGCCAGTGGTTGCACGGTTTAAAGTGTCCGTAACGGTCGCGGCGCTTGCGTGATAGGTGTTCGTAGCGGGGGCGGCCCATAACGCCACAGCCAAGAACATGGAAACGAGCGCTGCAAAGCAAGCCAAGAGCAAAGTTCTTAATCTTTGTTTCGCTTTGTACATAGTGTTCTCCTTTTTATGAAATATTTTTATTGCTCATTTTGTGGTGCGCCGCGGGTAAAAAAAATGCTCGCAGGCGCAAGTGCGTATATGCGCACACAGTATATAATTTAGACTATTATATATCAATAATTTGCGAATGTCAATGAAATGATTAGGACTTTACAAGAAAACTTTCGAGAATTTTCTATTTTAACAAAATAGGTCACTTTTTTAACGGAACGTCTTGACAGCATTTCGAAAATATGCTATAATATGCGTTGGCGTATCGAAAAAAACGATGGATTGCGCCGATAGGAGTTTTACGGTGGAAAAAATCCCTTCTCTTTCGGAAATTAAAAAACTGAATATAGAAGAGAGTTTGCAGTTGGCGGAAACCCTTCGTGGGAAGATTATCGAAACGGTATCTCAAAACGGGGGGCATTTGGCGTCGAATTTGGGCGTAGTGGAAGCCACGATTGCTTTGCACCAAATTTTTGATTCTCCGAAGGACAAAATCGTTTTCGACGTAGGGCATCAATGCTACGCGCATAAGCTTTTGACGGGACGGGAAGACGATTTCCACACCTTGCGCCAATACAAGGGGATTTCGGGCTTTACCAACCGTTTTGAAAGCGAGCACGATATTGCCAACGAAGGGCATTGCGGGACGTCCGTTTCCGTTGCGCTCGGGATTGCTGAATCGAACAAGCTGCAAGGCAAGGACGATTTTGCGATTGCCGTTGTCGGCGATGGTGCGTTGACAAACGGTATGATTTACGAGGCCTTGAACAACTGTACGAATCGTGAATTGAATTTGATTGTTTTGTTGAACGATAACGAAATGTCCATTTCGAAAAACGTAGGGGGCTTGCACCGCTATTTATCGAAAATTCGTACTAGTAAGAAATATTTTCGCTTAAAGCGCCGCACTGATCGGTTTTTCTCGAAAATTCCTTTGATCGGGAAGCCTTTGCTCCGCTTCTTCAAGTGGACGAAGGATAAATTTAAGAGAATGTTCGTCAAGAACAATTTGTTTGAAGATTTAGGACTCTCTTATCTAGGACCTGTGGACGGGCACGACATTCGTCGTTTGAAGCTCGTTTTGGAAGAAGCGAAGAAGAAACGCGGCTGTTGCGTTGTGCATATGCTCACGCGAAAGGGTAAGGGCTACGAGCTCGCCGAAAGCTTTCCCGAGCAATATCATTCCACGGGCAAATTTGACGTAGCGCAAGGCTCGGCGGCTTCGGATAAGATAACCTATTCCGATTTTGCGGGCGATTTAATGTGCAAGAAAGCGGCAAACGACCCTACCGTGTGCGCGTTGACCGCCGCTATGTGCGACGGAACGGGGCTCACTCGTTTCGCACAAGAATACCCCGAACGCTTCTTTGACGTGGGGATTGCGGAAGAACACGCCGTCACGTTTGCAAGCGGTTTGGTGCTTGGCGGTTTGAAGCCCGTGGTATTCTTATATTCCACGTTTGCACAACGCGTTTACGATCAAGTTTTCCACGACGTTGCTTTGCAAAAATTGTCCATGACGTTTATGTTTGACCGCGCGGGCGTAGTGCCCAACGACGGGATTACCCACCAAGGCATTTTCGATTACGCGTTATTCTCTGCGATTCCGAGCGTGAAAATTTATTCGCCCGAAACGTACGCGGAAATGGAAAAAGTATTCGATTATTCTCTTGCTGATACTGCGATTTCCATGATTCGCTACCCCAAAGGGGTAGAACGTTCTTCTACGACCGACGAAAAAATGATTTTCGACGAGACTGATTTCCTTTCCTATGCGGAAGGAGTGGAAGAAAAAGAAATCGTGCTTCTTACCTATGGCAGACTTTCCGCGCTTGCAGAAGACGTACTCAAAGAACTCAAAACGCAACGCTCTATCGGCATGATAAAGCTTTTGCAAATTCACCCGTTGAACGGGGATAAGCTCCGTGCGCTTTTGAAAAACGCGAAGGGCGTCTACGTTCTTGAAGAAATGGAAAAGAGCGGTGGCGTTGGCGAGAAAGTACAAGCTATTTTAGCGGAAACAAGCACCCATGTACGCGTTCACGCCATTGAAGGCTTCGTAGAACACGGCGCGTTAGCACCCCTTTACGAAGAGCTTGGATTTACGGTGGAAAAGGTAAAGGAAAATATTTTAAGCAACTTTTAATAACTAAAAAATAAGCCCCGTTAGGAATTGCCTAACGGGGCGTTTTCTTTATTTGTCTTTTTCGTCGAACTTGTTTTCCAAGAAGCGGCTTACGTCATAATTTTGACGGTAGATAAGATAGGTGGTGACGTTGGGAGCGGCGAAGTCTTTCAAAGGCACTTCTTCCAAAACGCCCGCGTCGAGCTTATCTTTGATAAGCTTGTAGGGCAAGAAGGAATAGCCGAGCCCGTTTTCAAGGTAGGGCAAAAGCTTGGAAGAATTGTCCACGTCCAAACGGAAAATATGATTTCTCGGGAACAAGGAACGAATGAATACGCCCGCTTCCGAAAGGGTGAAATCGCACATCAAATAAGGAAGCTTTGCAAGCTGTTCTTTCGTTATGCCGTCGGGATATTCGTTAGAGCCCTTTTTGCATACGAGCGTTACGCGATCCACGTCGAAAACGTCGCAGTTATAGCCGATACGCTTCAAGGGGATTGCCGAGAATACCATATCGAGCATGTTATCTTGCAAGCTTTGAATCAAATCGAGCGAGTGACCGAGCATGACTTTGATACTCGTCACCGTATTATCTTTCAAGCATTCGTCTACGAGCGGTTTTACGTACGTTTCGTAAGTGGCGTTGATTGCGCCGACGGAGAATTTGCGGCTGTGACTGGAAAGGGCGTTCATTTCTTCAATGGACGTGCTTTGCAATTCCAAAATTCTTTCCGCATAACGCAAGAAGATTTCGCCAGCTTCCGTTAATTTTACCGTTTTCGAGCCGCGCGTGAAAAGCTTTTTGCCGAGTTCTTTTTCAAGCTCGCTAATACGGTTCGTCACCGTCGATTGCGCAATGAGCAATTGTTCGGCTGCAAGGGTGAAATTTTTTACTTTCGATAAAAAGATAAATGTTTGAAGTTCTACTGTTGTCATTTGAAAAATTGATTATCCTTATCATTTTAATTGATTTTATTATAACGCCTACAAACAAAAAAATCAAGGGCTAAACGAAAATTTTTTCAAAAATTTGTAAATTTTTTTATTTTTAGGGATATTTTCTTCTCGGGATTGACAAACGGCGGGAAAAAGACTATAATAAAAGGCGAAAAATCGGGAGAAAACGAGTAATGCAAGAAAAAATCTTCGCGCGTGTGGCGCAAATTAAAAAGGAATTAGAAAAGGGCAACGCTTACGGCGAGCAAGTTTTGCTCGTTGCGGCAACGAAAATGCAATCCGCCGAGCTTATCAACATGGCAATCGAAGCGGGTGTGGACGCCGTTGCGGAAAATAAACCGCAAGAATTCCGTGATAAGCACGAAGCCTTGTTGCCTTGCGCAAGACATTTTATCGGGCATTTGCAAACGAACAAAATCAAGTATTTGCTTGGTAAAATCGAATTGTATCATTCCTGTGACCGCGACGATTTGGCAAACGAGCTCGCTCGTCAATCGCAAGCGAAGGGACTCGTTTCCGACGTGCTCATTCAAATCAATATCGGGGAAGAAGAAAGCAAAGGCGGTTATGCGTATGAGAGCGCGAAGGAAACCTTTTTCCGACTTTCTCAAACGGACGGCTTGCGGGTGCGCGGCTTTATGGCAATGCTTCCCGAATCGGACGACGAAGCAGAGCTTCGTGGGTTGGTGAGAAAGATGCGCGCGCTCTATGACTGGGCGAAAAAACAATCTTCCGACGTTGCGTATCTTTCTATGGGTATGAGCGGGGATTATAAGCTGTGCGTGGAAGAAGGTAGCAACGTAATCCGCGTAGGCTCGACGATTTTCGGCGCGAGAGATTATGGGCAAAAGTAAGCGCAAAAATGCCGTCGAACAAGAATATATCGAAGGCGGAAAACCGCCGAAGCGTTGGAAGAAGGCGCTTGCAATCACGTTGGCGTGTATATTCTCCTTTTTCGCCCTTTCCGCAACGATTTTGGGAATCGGCGTTTTACATACCCGCGCTACGTGGGAATACTGGCGTCCGGATTACGCCAAGACGGATATTGCGCCGCTTTTGGAAAAATCGTCGCTTACGGAAGAAGAATATGCCGAGATTTATTATCAAACGGGCATGACGAAGCTTGCCGTGGACGATATGCGGGATACGAGCGAAGGTAGGGCTAAAATCCTTGACGCGCAAGAATTTATGTTTTCCGATTATGAAATCGATCGGGTGCATTTTGCGCCGTTTACCTATAAAGACGAGTTGGAAGACGGTGTGGCGGTGCTTGCCGATTTGCAGGACGGCGACATTCTCGTGACGGCAACCACCTACGTTTCATGGTGGCGCTACGGGCATTCCGCGCTTGTGATCGACGGGGAAAACCAAGTGATTTTGGAATGTTTCGGTCCAAGCAAAAAGAGTGCGGAAAAATCGGCGGAGAAGTTTGCAAAATTGCCGAATTTTATGGTGCTTCGTCCAAGAGTGGATAGCGAAGTGAAAGCGCAAGTGGTGGAATACGCAAAAGCAGAGCTTTTGGGGTTGCCGTATAGTTTCACTGTAGGCATTTTTTCCAAGAAGAATCAAAGCAATCCGAAGAAGACGCAATGCGCGCATTTGGTGTGGCAAGCGTACGAGCGTTTTGGGATAGATTTGGATAGCAACGGCGGTAAAATCGTGAAGCCGAGAGATTTCGTGCTTTCCGAGCAAGTGGACGTCGTGCAAGCGTTTGGATACGATTTAGATTCCCTGTGGGGTAGATTATAATGAAAGAGAAAAAAGAAAAAGGCTATGCGTTGATTACGGGTGCGACGGGCGGCTTGGGTAAGGCGTTCGTTTTCGCTTTGGCAAAGCGTGGCTACAAGCTCCTTTTGACGGGCAGAAGCGAAGAAAAACTACGTGCATTGCAATCGGAAATTGCGCAAAATTATCCGCAAATCGAGAGCGAAATTTACGCTGCTGATTTGTCATTGCAGGGTAGCAGGGGTGCGATGACGGCGAAAATTGCCGAGAGCGGCTATCGAATTTCCTTGCTTGCAAACGTGGCGGGCGCGGACATTCAAAAGAGCTTGGAAGCTTATACGCAGGATAAGATTTCCTTTCAATGTCGCGTGAATTTTGAAGCGGCGGTTGCCCTTTCTAAATTCGCAATCGAAAACCGTGCGGACGAGCTGGAAATTGTCAACGTTTCTTCCGTTTCGGGGATTTATCCCATGCCGTATTTTGCTATTTACAGCGCGGCGAAAGGGGCGCTTACGTCCTTCTCACAGTCGTTGCGTGCGGAAATGAAGGGCAAGGGCGTGAAGGTGACAGCCGTCCTCCCCGGTGCAATGCCGACGAGAGAAGATATTAAGGCGCAAATTCAAGGTCAAGGCGCGTGGGGGAAGCTTGCGGCAAAGTCACCCGAATCGGTGGCGGAAGCTTCGCTTAAAGCGGTTTCCAAAAACAAACGCAAGGTGATTATCGGCTTTTGGAATAAGGTGATGCGCGTCGGCACCTGTTGGATGCCCACGTCTTGGCGGCTCGCTTTTATCGCCCGCCGATGGAGCAAAATTAGTAAAGATGCATTTTAAGAAAACATTGAAACGCTTTTCTCTGCATTGAGAAAGGCGTTTACATTTATGTAAGATAGAAAAAAAATCGCAAAGAAAACGCTTTTTCGGCGTTCAAATCCTTGACATTACACGCAATTTTGTATATAATCGATTTAATACATTAAAATTTGTAGTTTAATCGAAAAAATAAAACGTGAGGTGAGAGTATGGTAGAATTTAACCCCATGAGTAATTTATTGGAGCAAGATCAATATAAATACGATCTTCAAGACGTAAAAAATCCCAACTTGTTCCGCGACATTTATCCCTATGACGAAGTACCCAAAACTTCGTTTAACCACCGCCGTGTACCGATGAATATGCCCAAAGAAATTTGGATCACGGATACGACTTTCCGCGACGGGCAACAATCCCGCGCACCGTATACGGCGAAGCAAATCGTGGATATTTATAAGATGCTTGCACGCCTTGGCGGCCCGAAGGGGATTATTCGTCAAAGCGAATTTTTCGTTTATACGAAGAAAGATAGGGAAGCGTTGGAGCAATGTATGGCGCTTGGCTATAAATTCCCCGAAATTACGACGTGGATTCGTGCAAAGAAGGAAGATTTCGAGCTTGTGCACGATATCGGTATTAAAGAAACGGGTATTTTGGTAAGCTGCTCCGATTATCATATCTTCAAGAAGTTGAATATGACGAGAAAGCAAGCGTACGATCATTATCTCGGCGTCGTAAAGCAAGCCTTTGAAGCGGGTATTTCTCCCCGTTGTCACTTGGAAGACTTGACGCGTGCGGATTTGTATGGCTTTGTCGTGCCTTTCGTAAACGCGCTCGTAGAGCTTTCCAAGGAAGCGAAGATTCGCCATAAGAGTCGTATGTCCGATACGATGGGCTACGGCGTACCGTTTGCGGGCGCAGCACCTCCAAGAAGCGTAGCCGGTTTGGATTACGGTTTGCACCACTATTCCGACGTTACGTCCGAAATGCTTGAATGGCACGGTCATAACGATTTCTATATCGGCGTTGCGAACGCGGTTAGCGCGTGGCTTTTCGGTGCGAGCGGCGTAAACTGTTCGTTGCTTGGTATCGGCGAAAGAACGG
>JAZTWL010000218.1:0-2037 GCA_045635845.1 Candidatus Scatosoma sp.
GAGAAAAAACTACGCGTGAAAACGCGTAGTTTTTTATTTCAACTCGTACATGGTAGGCTCATTTCTCGTTTTTTTCGTAAAAATTATGCAAAAATTCCAAAAAGGACGCTTCCTCAAGGGCGTCTTTTTTCATTTGCACAAGCAATTCGTCCGATTTTGTCAAGCGTGAAAAACGGTTCTCGTGCGTAAGGAATTCTTCCATGGCAAGGGTGGGCGGTTTGCTATCGATTTGCAAGGGATTTTCCCCGTTTTTCCGTTTGGACGGGTTGAAACGATAAAGGGGAAAATAGCCGCTTTGTACGGCGCGCTTTTCTTCTTCCATGCATCGTTGCATGGGAAAGCCGTGCTCAATACAAGGGGAATAGGCGATAATAAGGGAAGGCCCGTCGTAGGCTTCCGCTTCCCAAAAAGCCGTCAAGCATTGTTGCATATCCGCGCCCATGCTCACTTGCGCCACGTACACGTTTCCGTAGGCTAACGCCATGCGTCCAAGCGGTTTCTTTCTCGTCCGTTTGCCGCTAGAAGCAAATCTCGCCGTTGCGCCAAGCGGAGTGGACTTGGATTGTTGTCCGCCCGTATTCGAATAGACTTCCGAATCAAGTACCAAAACGCGCACCTTTTCCCCGAGCGCAAGCACGTGATCGAGTCCGCCGTAGCCGATATCGTACGCCCAACCGTCGCCGCCGATCAACCACACCGATTTTTCGGTGTCCCTTTCGCGATGTTGCCACGCAAGGCGCATCCCTAAACCAAATTCCGCGTTGTCTTCAAAAAGGGAGCTTGCCCACGCGGGTCCGCGCCCATTTTCCGCTTTGGCATAAGGACAAGCGGGCGCAGAGCCGCCGTAAATGGACGAGCAACCCGTCGCATTGGCAATCACAATTCTCTCACCGAAAAGTTGGGTAAGCAGCTTGATATAGGGTGTTTCGCCGCACCCTGCACACGCGTAGGAAAATTCAAAAAGCGGGGTTTGAAATTGACTTCCTTTTACGGTTTTTATTGAAAAGGGGGTAGCAGGTACGCGTTGAATCCGTTCCGCGAGAGCAAAATTCTCTTCTTGCACGCGGTGTGTTTCCACGGCGGGGCGCATGACAAGCGCCTTGTTTTTGGTAGGGCAAACGTCCGCGCATACCCCGCAACCCTTGCAATCGTTCGGGGAAATTTGTACGCGGAAACGCGCACCTTGCACGCCCATAGCGGGTTTTGTGGTAAAGCCTTCGGGGAGGTTTTCCTTCTCGTCGATAAGCACGGGGCGAATGACGGCGTGCGGGCAAGCAAAGGAACAGCGGTTGCATTGTATACAATTTTCCGCTATCCAAACGGGCAAAAGATAGGGTGCGCCGATCTTTTCAAGCTTTGCCGTATTTGTCGGCACACTCCCGTCTAATGAGAAGGCGGAAACGGGCAAGCCATCTCCTTGTAGGGTGAGAATTGGGCGCATAAAGCGTTGAAAATACTCGTCTTCACAGTCTTTTGTCTGCGTGGGAAGTTCGGCGTTCTCCCATTCGGGGGGATAGGAAATTTCTTGTAGGTTTTCGACGGCACGCTCGATGGCAAGAAGATTTTTCCGTACGGTTTCTTCCCCTTTTTTAGAGAATTTCGCCGTGATAGACGACTTTAATAGCTCGTGCGCTTTTGCGAAGGGAATAAGGGAATTTTGCAAGAAGAAAAAGGCGGCTTGCATGAAAATTCCCGTCCGTCCGCGCAAACCTAATTCGTCCGCAAGGTCGCTTGCGGGTAGAACGAAAAGGCGCAGTTTTTTGCGCGAAATTTGTCGTTTGACGGGGGCAGGTATGCGTTCATTGAGTTTTTCGAGCGTTTTCCACGGGCAATTCAATAAGAACGTGCCCACGTCTTTAATCCCCGAAAGCATATCGAACTTGGTGAGATAGGACGGATTATGACAAGCCACGAAATCGGGCGTTTCAATCAAATAGGGTGCGTGAATGGGGCGGGGCGAAAAGCGTAAATGGGAAATTGTTGCGCCGCCCGCCTTTTTCGAATCATAGCAAAAATACGCTTGCGGATAGAGCGCGG
>JAZTWL010000219.1:0-3088 GCA_045635845.1 Candidatus Scatosoma sp.
AACAATACACCAGCCAAAATTGCCACAAGCAATACGCCCGCCGTACCAAGGGAAATCCCTTTAATTTTAATACCGCCAAGCAAGAAACCGAGCGCTACTATCACAAAAATAATGAAAAGCGTCGTAAGTAAGCCGCTAACGGTAAGACCTAAATACTCCATAACCTACTACTCCTTATATTTTGACGGACGAAAACGCACAAAGCGTACCTTCGTGCGTTTTGCCCTTGTTTATTTCATTTTTCCCTTATTAATTTGCTTGTCTTCTATAATCGGGAAGGAGTTTGGGGGAGCATACTTCCGTGGAAATACCTGCTTCTTCAAGTTCTTTCTCGAATGCGTCAACGTGAGCAAGCGTGAGCTCTTTGAGTTCTACGCTCTTCCACTTTTCGCCTGCTTGTTGGCCTGCGTTTCTACCGAATACGATGATATCGAGCAAGGAGTTACCCATCAAACGGTTCGTACCATGGATACCGCCAACCGCTTCGCCTGCTACGTACAAGTTTTCGATGCACGTCATGCCGTTCGCGCCGATATCAATACCGCCGTTTTGATAGTGCAACGTGGGATAGATGATAATCGGTTCTTTACGAATGTCGATGCCGTACTTGCCGAACATACGAAGCATTGCGGGAATGCGCTTTTCAATCGTGCCTTCGCCATTCAAAATGTCGATAAGCGGCGTATCAAGCCATACGCCCTCGCCGTCCGTCGTCTTAATGCCCTTACCGCGAGCTTTGCATTCACGGATAATGGACGAAGCCGTAACGTCGCGCGTTTCCAAGGAATATACGAACGCTTCGCCGTCTTTATTAACGAGCTGTGCACCAAGCGAACGAACTTTTTCCGTTACGAGTGCGCCGTAGATTTGCGTAGGTTCTGCTGCGCCCGTGGGGTGATATTGAAGGGTTTCGGGGTAGAGAAGCTTTGCACCTGCTCTATACGCCAACACCAAGCCGTCAGCCGTTGCGCCGTAGTGGTTGGACGTAGGGAAGCCTTGATAATGCAATCTACCAGCGCCGCCCGTTGCGATAACAACCGTCTTTGCTCTTGCAATCAAGATTTCCTTCGTTTCCATGTTCATAAGCACTGCGCCTGCGATCTTACCGTCGGTATCTTTGATAAGCTCGATAGCCGCCGTGAAATCTACAACCGTAATACCACGATTGAACACTTCGTCGCGGAGCGTTCTCATGATTTCCGAACCGGAATAGTCGCGGCAAGCGTGCATACGCTTTCTCGACGTACCACCGCCGTGCGTGGTAACCATCGTACCGTCTTCTTCCTTATCGAACATAACACCGAGATTATTAAGCCACAAAATTGCTTCGGGCGCTTCGTTTACGTGCTTATACAAAAGCTCGGGCTTATTCATGAAGTGACCACCGCCAAGTGCGTCCAAATAGTGCGTTGCGGGGCTATCGTTGGGCTTATCTGCCGCTTGAATGCCGCCTTCTGCCATTGCCGTATTTGCATCGCCAAGACGAAGCTTCGTCGCAATCATAACCTTTGCGCCGCGTTCGTGCGCTTCGATAGCCGCGGACGAACCTGCGCCACCGCCACCGATTACGAGTACGTCCACGTCATAATCGATCTTGGAAAGGTCGATCTTCATATCTTTCACACGGGAATGTGCTTGCAACAAATCCGCAAGTTCGTGCAAAACTTTACCACCTTTATTTTGCCCTACTTTCAATTCTTCATACGCAGCCGTAATGTAGTCGGGGTGGAATTCTGCCAAAACCGCGTCTTTTTCTTCCGCGGTCATACGTACGTGAAGATTTTCTCTACGGAAATCGCGGCTTGCTTCCACTTTCTTCATCGATTCAAGTTGTTCATCAGTATAATGATACATTTCGCAATCTCCTTATTTTTCAATTTCTCTATGGTTATAGAGATTCTTTTGTTCTTCCAACGGCGTGTTCATAATTGCTTCCAACGCCGCTTTGCAATCCCCTCTATCAATTTCCGCTACGCGGTTAATAAGGTGTTCCGTTTGAGGCGCAAGGTACTTACCCGTAAGACGACGGGTCAAAAGCGCCACTTGGGGATGGGAAATGCCTGCAGGGCAACGGGAAGAACATACGCCGCACATAACGCAGTCGAAACTTTCTTCCGCAGCCTTTTCATATTCGCCGCGTTGCGCGTATGCAATATATTGCATAACGTTAAGCTCTTGCGTACAGCTCTTGGTGCATGCGTTGCAGCCGATACACGAATAGATTTCGGGATAAAGCTGCATCATAATTTGTTGCGTGGGCTTAATCTTATTGATATCGTACACTTGCTTTACAAGGGGGAAGAAAGGCAACGTTGCTACGTACATACCTTCTTCTACTTGTTGTTGACAAGCAAGGCAAGATTTAAGCTCTTGTTGGCCGTGGATACGATAGATCGTAGCGCAAGCGCCACAGAAACCGTTTCTGCAACCGCAACCACGTACGAGTTGATAACCCGCGTATTCCATTGCCTTCATAATCGTCAAGCTTTCCGGCACTTGATAACGTTTGCCGAAAAGATATACGTTTACCATATTTTCCATAGTATTCTCTCCTTAATATTCGTCAGGCAATTCGTCAAGTTCGGTCATGCGGAAGACGGGACCGTCTTTGCACACGAACTTATCGCCAACGTTGCATCTGCCACACTTACCAACGCCGCACTTCATACGAAGTTCGAGCGTGGTGTATACGCGCGATTTGTCAAAACCGAGTTCCAAAAGACCAGCAAGCGTGAACTTAATCATGATCGGAGGGCCGCAAAGCACAGCCGTCATGTTCGGGTTCAAACCAAGCTCTTTCACGTAGGCGGGTACGAAACCAACGTGTCCGTCCCAGCCTTCTTGGGGTCTATCGATCGTGAGATAAACTTCCGTATTCGGTTCGTTTACCCATTCCGTTTGAATTTCTTCGATATCTACGAGATCGTCCTTGCTTCTTGCACCGTATACGATTACGACTTTGCCGTTATTTCCACGATAGTGACGAACGTAGTTGATAACGCTTCTCAAAGGAGCAAGACCGATACCACCTGCGATGAAGAGCAAATCCTTGCCCTTGAAATCCCCTTCTACGGGGAAGTTCTTTCCG
>JAZTWL010000220.1:0-1748 GCA_045635845.1 Candidatus Scatosoma sp.
GGATTCCGCCAACGCCTTGCAAAGGTCGGTTTTACCAACCCCCGTAGGGCCTACGAAAATAAACGAGCCGATCGGTCTAGAAGGATCTTTCAAACCCGCTCTAGCACGGCGAATCGCCTTGGCAACCGCGCTTACCGCTTCGTTTTGGCCGATAATGCGACGGTGCAATTCTTCTTCCATGCGCATTAACTTTTCCCCTTCTTCTTGGGTGATTTTCAAAAGCGGAATACGCATACGCGCCGAAACGATTGCGGCAACGTGTTCGCGGCCGATTGCATTGCGCCCGTCCGCAAGTCGTAAGGGCTTTTGCGCTTGCTCCAACGCTTCGATTTTTTCTTGAATATGCGCCTTCTTATTCGTCGCTTCCGTGGCGAGCACGTATTCCTGTCTAGACGCGTGCAAAACCCTTTCCGCTTCCGCTTGACGGAGTTCCTTTCTTGCTTCTTGCAATTCCACGCCGCCGCCGTCTTCCACGATTCGCACTTGCGCCGCCGCTTCGTCAATCAAATCGATTGCCTTATCGGGCAAATACCGATCGGTGATATAACGGGTGGAAAGGGTGACCGCCGCTTCAATCGCTTCGTCGGTGATCACGATGCCGTGGTGTTCTTCATATTTCGAGCGCAAACCTTGCAAAATCTTGATTGCGTCCGGTTGAGAAGGCTCGTCCACTTGTACGGGGGTGAAACGGCGTTCTAAAGCGCTGTCCTTTTCGATATACTTACGATATTCTTCAATCGTCGTCGCGCCGATCACTTGCAAATCCCCGCGCGCAAGCAAGGGCTTCAAAATGTTCGCCGCGTCCATGTTGTTATCCGACGAGCCGCCCGCACCCACCAACGTGTGAATTTCGTCGATAAAGAGCACGATATCCCCGTCTTCCATGACGGTATTGATCAAATTTTTAAGCTTTTCTTCGAAATCCCCGCGATAGCGCGTGCCCGCGAGCATACCCGCCAAATCCACCGAGAAAATCGTCTTATTATAGAGCTGCTCGGGTACTTCGCCGCTTACGATAAGCTGTGAAAGCCCTTCGATAATCGCACTCTTACCAACCCCCGGCTCACCGATAAGTACGGGGTTGTTCTTCATGCGGCGGGAAAGGACTTGCACCACCTTTTCAATCTCTTTCTTTCTGCCGATTACGGGGTCCATCTTCCCCTTTCTCGCGCGCTCGGTCATATCCGTACCGCACTCGGGAAGCTCCTTCTTCGCGGCGTTCGATTTCTTCGACGCCGTCTTTTGCGATTGATCGAGCATAACGCCGTGCGCCGAATAGCCGCTATCCTCCGCCGCTTGACTCGCACCGCCGCCCGTATAGGTAGTAGAATCGGAAACGGGCGTTACCACGTCCACGATCCCGTGTTTTTTCTTATAAACCTGCAAGTTGATTTCCGAGAGCGCTCTCGCCCTTAAATCGTCAATCGAAACCATCGTCGCCAAGAATTTCGTGGCGCAACAATCCTTACTCAAAATTTGATAGAGCATATTCGCCGTACCGCCGAGCATACCGTGCTCCGCCGCTTGTTCCACGGCAAGATCGTACATACGTTGCGTCTTCGGCGTGAGTCCGTTTCCGTCAAACTTTCTATCGACGTTCGCCTTAAATATGGCGTCGTACTTTGCCAACGTTACGCCCGCGCTCGTCAAAACCTTGCATGCCGAGCATTCGGGCAAGCCCAAAAAGGCGCGAATAAAATGTTCGCTGCCGATAAAGGTCGTGCCTACGACTTCCGCCGCCACTACGT
>JAZTWL010000221.1:0-9227 GCA_045635845.1 Candidatus Scatosoma sp.
TCGTTTGCGTCCGTCCTTCGGGAACGGAGCCTAAGCTCATAACTTATTTTTCGTTAAAGGCAAAATACGAAAAAACGGCGGCGGAAAAGCTTTCCGATGTACAAACTGCGGTAAGCGCTTTGCTTGAAAAGGCGAAAAAATAATCGTAATATTTCGCTTTAAAAAACTGCGAAAGAATACCACATAAAGTTGAAAGACTTTCGTTGCAATTTTGAAAAGAATATTGTATAATAGTGATAATAAATAAGGAGAAGTTTCACAATGAGATTACCTGTATTAGACAAGAATTTTTATCCTATGATCAAAGCCCTTTCCGATTTCGACGCGGAAGTGAAGAAGAGCGGTAAGCCCGTAGCGGTGACGCTCGTTGCGGAAAGAAGTGGTGGCTATAATTACGTTTATAAATACGACGCACTTGCGGACGGCGTGAACGACGCGTTGAATTTCCGTATTGCGGAACGTTTGGCAAAGACGATTTTGTGGGTTGTTGGCGGTTTCAAAATTTCCGTTGCAGGTAGCAAATCCATTTACGAATACTTAAAGCAAGCGTACACCATGGAAGGTCTTCGTGCGTTCGACGTTGAATTCATGAGCGGCGTTTACGAAAAACCGTTCCAAGTGGAATGGCTTGAAGAAAACGAAATTCCCGAGCAAAAGAACGCGTCCATTCGCGTAGGCGGTTATTTGGACGGTTGCCGTATCGGTTTCGACGCGGGTGGTTCGGATAGAAAGGTGAGTGCGGTGATCAACGGCGAAGTCGTTTATAGTGAAGAAGTCGTTTGGAATCCGAAGGTGACGGAAGATCCTACGTACCACTATAACGAAATTTTGACGGCGATGAAAACGGCGGCTTCCAAAATGCCTACCGTAGATACGATCGGCGTTTCTTCCGCGGGTGTTTACGTAGATAACAAAATCATGGTAGCTTCCTTGTTTATTAAGGTGGACAAGTCCAAGTACGGCGACTACGTGAAGAATATGTATATCAACGTAGCGAAGGAAATGAGCAAGGAATACGGCAAGGAAATTCCTTTGGAAGTTGCAAACGACGGTGACGTTACGGCGCTTGCAGGGGCGATTGACCTTGAAGACAACGGCGTTCTTGGTATCGCAATGGGTACGAGTGAAGCGGTTGGCTATATCAATATGAACGGCGGCATCAACGGCTGGCTTTCCGAACTTGCGTTTGCGCCCGTAGATTTCAACGAAAACGCAATGCAAGACGAATGGAGCGGGGACTTCGGCGTTGGTTGCAAGTACTTCTCGCAAGACGCGGTAATCAAACTCGCGGAATATGGCGGCTTCAAGTTTGAAGAAGGTTTGACGCCCGCACAAAAATTGAAGGTTATCCAAGCGCTTATGGCGAAGGACGACGCGCTTGCTACGCAAATTTACGAAGACATCGGCGTATATCTCGCGCACACGATTCCTTTCTACGCGAAGTTCTACGATATTAAGCACATGCTCTTGCTTGGCCGCGTAATGGGCGGTAAAGGCGGCGATATCATTCTCGCAACCTGCAAGGAAACGTTGGCTGCGGAATATCCCGAATTTGCTACGCTTGATATCGGTTTGCCGGACGAAAACAGCCGTCGCGTAGGGCAAAGTATTGCAGCTGCGTCCTTGCCCGCTAGCAAATAAGATTCCGAAAAAGGAGCAATACAAATGAAGTGTTTTAGAAAAGTGACCGTTTACGTGGAAGGCAAGGGCTTAATGAAAAAGCGCTCGGTGCTTTTCAGCGATAAAATTGAGAAAATCGTAAGGGGGACGGGCGTTAGTAAGTACGCAGAAATGGTTGAGCTTCCCAAAGACGCAATCGTTTTGCCTGGGTTTGTAGATCAACATATCCACGGCGCGGGTGGCTCGGACGGTATGGACGGTACGCTTGAAGACGTTGCGACGATCGCGAAGACGATTGCAAGCGAAGGTACGACGTCCTTCCTTGTGACGACGATGACGCAAAGCCCCGAAAATATCACGGCGGCGCTCGAAGCTGTGAAAGAATATAGAGCGAAGAATTCTTCGCTTGGCGCAAAGGTGGTGGGCGTGCACTTGGAAGGTCCGTTTATCGCGGCGAAATTTAAGGGCGCACAACCTTTGGAATACGTGGCTGCCCCCGACGTGAAAACGTTTGAAGGCTACAATACTGCAAGCGGCGATTGCATTAAAATCGTCACCCTTGCTCCCGAAGTGGAAGGTGCGGAAGAACTCGTTCGTTATTTATCGAAGAAGGGGATTGTGGCTTCTATCGGTCACACCGGCGCGAAGTTTGAAGATATTGAAAAGGCTGTGTCACTCGGCGCGAAAAACGTCACGCACACCTTCAACGCGCAATCACCCTTGCATCACCGCGAAATCGGTACGGTGGGTAGCGCAATGTACTTGGACGAATTGAACTGCGAGTTGATCGCGGATACGATTCACGTTTCCGTGCCTGCAATGAAGCTTTTGACGAAGGTGAAAGGTTGGGATAAGATTTCCCTTATTACCGACGCAATGCGCGCAAAGGGTCTTCCCGATGGTGAAAGCGAACTTGGCGGTCAAAAGGTATTCGTAAAGAACGGCGAAGCTCGTCTTGAAGACGGTACGCTTGCGGGCAGCGTTTTGAGAATGAACCGCGCTTTGCAAAATATCGTTGAAAAGGTAGGCGTTCCTTTTGAAAAGGCGGTGGACTATGCAACCATCAATCCCGCAAGAATGCTTAAGATTGATAAACAAACGGGTAGCATTAAAGTGGGCAAGAATGCCGATTTCACCGTTATCAACAAGAATTTCGACGTGCTTATGACCATTCGTGACGGCGAAATTATCTATAAAGCAGAAAATCTTTAATAATTGTCTAATACGGAAAAGGATTCCAAACTTCGGTTTGGAATCTTTTTTTTCATGAAGTTTACGGAAAAATCATATAATAGCAGTAAAAAAATTGAAAAAAATCAAAAACTATGTTATAATGAAGGAGAGCGTATGTCGATTTTTGAAAATAGCTTTTCGGCGTATCGGTATTTTACGAGAGAAGAAGGGTTTGATTTTTGTCAAAAAAGCTCGATCGGCGTAGGCGGAAAAGCAGAGATTTGCTTTTGCCCGAAATCGCTCGCCGAGCTCACCGCGCTTTTAGGACTTCTCGAAAAAGACGGCGTGGCATATGAAACGCTTGGAAATCTCACCAACGTTTTACCGCCTGATGGTGACACGCGAAAGGTGATTGTGCGGCTTAAGAATCTGCAAGATATCTTCTTTTCCGAATGCGTGTTCGCATACGCAGGCGTGCAAGCGAGCTCGTTTACGTCGGCTTGTAAAAGGGCGGATTTAAGCGGCACGGAGTTTTTAACGGGTATTCCATGCACGATCGGCGGTGCGCTTTTCATGAATGCGGGCGCGGGTGGACAATATATCGAGTCTATCGTCGATAGCGTACTCGTTTGGCGAAAGGGGGAGCTTCGGCTCTATTCGAAGTCCGCTTGCGAATATGCCTATAAATCGAGCGTTTTTATGAAAGAGAAATGCGTGATTATCGGCGCGAATTTCCGCTTGGAAAGGTCTACGGTAAAAGAGATTGAGCGCAAGGAAGAAGAATATAAAAATCGGCGTTTACATTTGCCAAAAGGTAGAAGCATGGGTTGCGTATTCAAGAATCCCGAAAATGCGTTTGCGGGGGAATTGATAGAAAAAAGCGGCTTGAAGGGTATGCGAATCGGCGGCGCGAAGATTAGCGAAGCGCACGGGAATTTTATTCTCAATGACGGTGGCGCAACCGCCGCGGACATTAAAGAACTTATTTTGTTGGCAAAAAATGCAGTCTTTGCGCAGTATGGCGTAAGACTTGAAGAAGAAATACGATATTTGGAATAGGGGTGAACACCTTGATTTTAACGGGAGATTACCATACGCATACGCCGTATTCACACGGCAAGAATACGATTGACGAAAACGTTGCGGCGGCAAAGGAGCAGGGCTTGAAGCAAATCGGTATCACCGATCACGGTTTCTCGCACGTGGCGTTTGGGATTCGTCGCAAGCAAGTTTCGGCGTATAAAGCAGAGTGTGAGGAAGCGGCGAAAAAGTACGGCGTGGACGTTTTGGTTGGGATTGAATCGAATATCCGCGGTGTCAACGGCAAGGCGGATTATAAAGAATCCGATTACGAAAATTTTGACATTTACCTTTGCGGAAAACACGTTTTCGTTTGGTACGATAGATTTTCTGATTTTTGGAAATACGGCTTGGGGAATTATTTCACGGGGCGCGGCGGCAGAGCCCCTTCGGAGAAGATTCGCGCATTAAATACGAAGGCGTATATCAATACGATTAAGAATAATCCGATCGACGCGATTACGCACTTGAATTATTTGTGCCCCGCGCACGCCCTTGAAGTGGCAAAATGCGCTGCAGACTACGGCACGTATATCGAATTGAACAGCAAGAAAACGCATTTGACGGACGAAGAATTGAACGAGATTATCGCCAAGACGGACGCTCGTTTTATTATCGATTCGGACGCACATTCGGCAAACCGCGTGGGGGATAAGACGCTTGTGGAAGAGCAACTTTCTCGCTTAAATTTCCCCTTGGAACGCATCGACAATATTGACGGAAGATATCCAAATTTCCGTTTTGCGGAGTTTAAGAAACATTTATAAGGACGATTATGAATTTTACTTCGGACGTTAAAAAAGAAATCGTAAGCCGCGGCGTTGCGGATAAAAAGGCGGGGCTTTCCGCTTTCATCCGCGCGAGTGCGACCATGGGGGAAAGCGAAGGCAATCCCACCTTTTTCGTCGTAAGCGAAACGGAAAACGTTGCGGAGTATTTCACGAGCTCTTTTGAAGAATTGTTCGGGGAAGAAATCCCGCTTGCAAGCGCAACGCAGGATCGTTTAAGCGGAAGAGATAAGCTCGTGTTTATTTGTCCGACGGCGCTTTCGGGGAAGGTACTGCAAGCCTTGCATTTGCTCAAAAAATCGGGGGGAATTCGCGAGAATATTTCGCAAACCCTTTTGAAAACGGACGAAGGGAAGATTTCCTATATCCAAGGCGCGTTTTTGGGCGGTGGGAGCTGTATGCTTCCGTCGGAAACGGGCAAGAGTGGGTATCACTTGGAAATCGTCTTTACCGAGAAACATACGGCGCTTGATTTTTGCGCGTTGCTCGCGGAATTTGAATTGATTGCGCGACTCACGCCCCGTAAAGAATCTCACGTCGTCTATATCAAGAGTAAAGAGCAAATTGCGGATTTTCTTGCAGTGATCGGCGCGAAAAATAGTTTGAAAAAGCTTTATGCCGTAATAGAAAAGCGGGATAAGGCGAATAATGATAATCGGGCGCAAAATTGCATGGCAAGCAACACCGATAAGGCGGTGACTGCGGCGGTGAATCAAGTGCTTGCGATTAAAAAGCTTTTGATTAGTAGTGACTGGGAAAGTCTTTCCCCCGAATTAAAGACGCTTGCGAAGGTGCGCTTGGAACGCCCGACGGATTCCTTGCAAGAACTTGCGGATAGGCTTTGCGTAAGTAAGAGTTGCTTGAATCACCGTATGCGTAGATTGATGGAACTTGCAAAAACGGAAGAAGAAAACGAAGAACGGAAGAAATAATTATGACGGATTTTGTGCATTTGCATTTACACACGGAATACAGCCTTTTGGACGGCGCGGCGAAAGTGGACGATTTGGTGGATTACCTTGTAAAACACAATATCGACGCTTGCGCAATTACCGATCACGGGAATATGTACGCGTCCTTGTATTTCGCGGAAGAATGCGTAAAGAAGGGAATTAAATATATTATCGGCTGTGAATTGTACGCGGTGGATAATCACTTGGAAAAGCGCCCGGGGAAGAACGAGCACCTTGTTTTGCTTGCAAAAAACAAGACGGGGTATAAGAATATCGTTAAGCTCGATTCCCTTTCCTATATCGACGGTTATTACGGCGGTAAACCGCGTATTAGCTACGATTTGATTAAGCAGCATAGCGAAGGGGTTATTTGCCTTTCCGCATGTCTTGCGGGCCGATTGCCCCAGCTTTTACTTCGCGGTGATTACGACGGCGCGAAGGCGTGGGCGCAAGAAATGAAGGACGTCTTTGGCGAAGATTTCTATATCGAGCTTCAAGACCACGGTATTCCCGAACAAAAGCAAATCATGCCCGATTTGATTAAGATTGCGCGTGAATTAGATATTCAGCTCGTTGCAACGAACGACGTGCATTATATCGAAAAGGAGGACTGGGAACCGCACGAGATTTTGCTTTGTATTCAAACAAAATCGACGCTTGCAAACCCCAAAATGCGCTTTGAAGAACACGAGTTCTATATGAAATCGGGGGATGAAATGATGGAGCTTTTCCATTACGTCCCCGAAGCGATTTCGAATACGCGCGTAATTGCGAATAAGATCGAAGAACCTGTTTTTGATTTGAAGCCGAACGGCGAACCGATTCGTGATACGTCGCTTATTCCCTTGTACAAGCCCGACGACGGCTCTACGTCGGCGGACTATATCACCCGCTTAACGTGGGAAGGCTTGGCAAAGCGTTATCCCGAAATCACGCCAACGATCAAAGAACGTGCGGAATATGAATTGAATATCATCATTTCCATGGGCTTTGCAGACTATTTCTTGATTGTTTGGGATTATATTAACTGGTCGCGTTTGCGCGGCATTCCCGTAGGGCCCGGCCGTGGCTCGGGGGTAGGCAGTATCGTTGCGTATTCGATTGGGATTACGGACGTAGATCCTTTGAAATACGATCTAATTTTCGAACGTTTCTTGAATCCCGATCGTGTATCCATGCCCGACTTCGACGTCGATTTCTGTACGCGTAGAAGAGCGGAA
This sequence comes from Candidatus Scatosoma sp., assembly GCA_045635845.1. Taxonomy (GTDB): domain Bacteria; phylum Bacillota; class Clostridia; order Christensenellales; family Borkfalkiaceae; genus Scatosoma. The sequence goes on from JAZTWL010000221.1 coordinate 6,835, forward strand.
ACGATCGAGTACGTTCGCGAGAAATATCACCCCGAAAACGTGGCGCAAATCGTCACCTTCGGTACGCTTGCTTCGCGTGCTGTTATCAAGGACGTAGGCCGCGTAATGGGCGTGCCGTATTCGGAAACGGATAAGGTGGCAAAGCTAATGGACGGTAAGTCCACGATCGGTGAATTGCTCGGTAGAAAGATTCCCAAGCTTGAAAAGCAGCTTGAAGCGGAAACGAGCGAAGAAAAGAAAGCGGAAATTTTGAAAAAGCTCAACGAGCAAAAGCAAAAGAAAAACCCCGAATTTATTGAAGTTTACGAAACGAACGACGAGCTTCGTCGCGTTATTGATATGGGCTTAAAACTCGAAGGTATGCCCAAGAATACGTCCGAACACGCGGCGGGCGTCGTAATTTGTAATAAAGTGCTTGCGGATAACGTTCCGCTTGCAAGAAACGGCGAAGATATCGTCACGCAGTTCGATATGAAGGAAGTGGAAGCAGTCGGTATGCTTAAAATGGACTTCCTTGCACTTACGACGTTGACGGATATCCAAAATACGCTTGAATATATCAAGATAGGCAAGGGTGTGGATATTGATTTCGGCGCGCTTGGCGTGGACGTTCCCGAAGCTTATCAATTGATTTCGTCCGGTGATACGGACGGGGTGTTCCAACTCGAACAAGGTGGCATGAAGAAGTTCATGAAAGAATTGCAACCGAACTGTTTGGAAGACTTGATTGCAGGTATTTCCTTGTATCGTCCCGGCCCGATGGATTTCATTCCCACCTATATTCGCAATAAGCACAATCCCGAGTTGGTTGTGTACGATACGCCTTTCTTGGAGCCCATTTTGAGAAACTCGTACGGCGTTATCGTGTACCAAGAACAAGTAATGCAAATTTTCCAACAGCTCGCAGGCTACACCTACGGACAAGCCGATCTCGTTCGCCGCGCCATGGCGAAAAAGAAGAAGAAAGAGCTGATGGAGCAAAAGGACAAGTTTATCTATGGTGCGCCCGCGGAAAAGATTTCCGGTTGCGTATCGAAGGGGATTCCCGCGGAAGTGGCGGCGAAAATCTTCGGGGATATGGAAAGCTTTGCGTCCTACGCATTCAACAAGTCCCACGCGGCGGCGTATGCCGTTATCGCGTACCGTACGGCGTATTTGAAGCATTTCTATCCCAAGGAATTCCTTGCGGGTATCTTGAACGACCGTATTGATAAAATTGAAGAAATTTCCAAGTACGTTATGTACATGAAGGAAAAGAATATTGCCGTATTACCTCCCGATATCAACAAATCGAAGGATATTTTCTGGGTAGAAGGCAAGGGGATTCGTATCGGTCTTGCAGCCCTTCGCGGGGTAGGACAAGAAGCGATTGCGGCGGTTATCAAAGAACGCGAAGAAAACGGGGAATATAAAGACTTTGCCGACTTCGCCGTTCGTTGCTCGAAATACGTGAATAAGCGTATTGTGGAAAGCTTGATCCACGCAGGCGCATTCGATTGCTTTGGGTATGCTCGTTCGCAAGTGGCGGCTGTCTATGAAGACGTCCTTACGCAAGTGAGCGCAAGAGATAAGCAAAAGGGTGGTGCACAAATTTCCCTTTTCGGCAATATTATTGAAGAGCAAGCAATTGAAGTAAAATATCCCAAGATCGACGAGTACGAAACGATGGAGCGCTTGTCCAAGGAAAAAGCAGTGCTCGGCGTGTACGTCAGCGGACACCCGTTTGAAAAGTTCTTGCCGTATTTTAAGGATAAGACGTTTAATTGCCAAATGCTCAACGAATACGAAGAAGACGAAGAAACGGGTAGAAAAACCTATCATGACGTACAAGACGGACAGCAAGTGACGATGGGCGGTATGATCGGTGCGTTCAAGAAATTGAAAACGCGTAGCGGTTCGTTTATGGCGTTCGTTACCGTAGAAGATCTTTACGGCACGATCGAATGCGTATGTTTCCCCAAAGTCTACGATAAAATCCGTAACTTCCTCGTTATGGATAAACCCGTTTCTTTAACGGGAAAATTGAGTATCGAAGTGGACAAAGCCCCCGCGATTATCGTGGAGCGAATGACGGAATTCGTTTTAGACGAAGAAAAGGAAGCGACGACGAAAAAAAGAGCTGCGCAACCAAGACCAACGGAAAGAAAGGAAAAGGAAGAGGAAAAGGAAAGACGGCTGTGGTTGAACGTTTCCGCCTTGGAAGAAGCGGATATGGAAGAGCTTTTGGAAACGCTGTCGTTCTATAAAGGAGAAACGGAAGTCGTATTTGTGAAGGACGGCAAAAAGATGCTGTGTTCGGAAAAAGTAGCGACAAATCGCGCGTTGTTGGCGGAGCTTGCGGGCTTTCTCGACGAAAAATCGATAAAACTTGTTTAAAAAAGGAAAAAACTCGC
>JAZTWL010000222.1:0-1138 GCA_045635845.1 Candidatus Scatosoma sp.
GCGCGAAGCATAGGCGTAGGACCGCAAGACAAAACCACGTCGGGGCGGTTGCCCTTTTTCAAATCTTCCGCGAACGCTTGGACGGAATTCATCTTTTCGCCGTAGCTGCCGTCGTCCGTTACCGCCACGAACTTATCCGCCTTTTCAAACTCGTCAAGACCGCAAACCGCGCCTTTATTACGAAAGCCTATATACGCGGAAATTTCTTTTTTGCCTGCGGATTCACGCAGGACGGAAATCAAAGGGAACACACCAACACCGCCGCCTACAAGGGCGACCTTCGTTTCGTTTTCTTCCACGTAGAAACCGTTACCAAGCGGCATCAATACGTTTAAACGCGTACCTACCCCCATCGTTTGAAGTTTTTGCGTGCCTTCCCCTTTCACTTGATAGCAAAAGGTAATTTTATTTCCGTCCGCTTTACAGATAGCGATAGGGCGGCGCAAAAGGTGCGTTCCACCGACGGATATATCCCCAAATTGCCCTGCGCGAACGCTCGGCGTTTCGGGAAGCTCGAACGTAACGGAACAAATCCCGTTCGCTATTTGTGTGTTTTCTACGATAATCGCTTCGTAATCTTTCATAAGGACCTACTTCCTTTTTATTTGCTCATCTTTCCAATAACGGACGACAAATCCTTTTGCATCGCAATCGCCGCCGCTTTCGCCGCTTCGTAGTATGTTCCGCCAAGCTTTTTATACGCGCACAAAATTCCGCGAGAGTTGTTTACAACGCCGCCCAAACCGTTCGCGCCGAAGCAAGATTTAAGCATTTCCGCGTTACCGCCTTGCGCGCCGTAACCAGGAATCAAGAAGAAAGTATGCGGCAACACTTCGCGAAGGCGCGCCGCTTCCGTAGGATGCGTAGCGCCGACCACCGCGCCTACCGCCGAATAGCCGTATTTGCCGATCGTGCTTTCCCCCCATTTTTCTACAAGTCCGCCCATATATTCGTAAACGGGCTTGCCGTTTTCAAGCAACAAATTTTGCAATTCACCGCTCGACGGGTTGGACGATTTTACAAGCACGAAAATACCCTTATCGTTCTTTTCGCATTGTTCCACAAAGGGTGCGATACCGTCCGTACCGAGATAGCCGTTTACGGTTACGTAATCGGACGGGAACGGTTTAAACTTCGC
>JAZTWL010000223.1:0-26008 GCA_045635845.1 Candidatus Scatosoma sp.
AAAAAGCAATCAAATAACACACGTTGGTGGCATACGCGAGTCCGTAAACGGAAATGCGCGGGTTTTGCAACCACCAACAGTATAACGCCGTCTTTGCCGTGACTGCAATCAGCATGGAAACGGCGGCGTACTGCGGCTTTCCTTGCGCCGTCAAACACGCCGAAAGGGTTTGCACCAAGGAAAGCGTGAGCGCGCTCACCGAGAATATCCGCACGAGCCGCACGAGCGTGGCGAGTTCTTCCCCTTTTAGCGAGCGGAAAATGATTTGCGTAGCGGGTTCGGCAAAAAGGTACAGCCCCACCGCCGACGGAAGGGCGATTGCCACCGTCACGAATAGGGAAAAGAAAATTCGCTTCCGCACCGAGCTCTTTCCCCGCCCCGCTACCGCCGTTGCCACGGCGGGCACACTTGCCGCCGCTATCCCGTAGCACACGGAAACAGGTAAGTTAATCATTGTCACCGCGCCGCCCGAAAAGAGCCCGAATAACGCTACGGGATCGCTCGTATATGCGCGTAATAGACGGGGCGCAAGCACACTATCTAAAAGCCCGGAAAGGGGGATTAAAACGGCGCTAAACGTGACGGGTATGCTCAACCGCAAAACCGATTTCATCGCAACCCTGCCCCCGTCGTTTGCCTTTTTTTGCCCCCTTTTCGCCCCTTTATAAAAGACGAGCATCAAGCACAGCGCCGCAAACTCGGATATGGAAACGGCGAGCAAAAGAAAGACCACCGCCTTGGCAATATTCTCTCGAAATAGCCACGCGAAGAATAAGCCGAAGCCCACCTTCACCGCTTGCTCGGTAATTTCCGAAAGCGCCGTTGGGTGCATCTTATTTCGCCCTTGAAACCAACCCCGAAAGACGGAAATAGCGGAAACGAGCAAGACGGACGGCGCGAGCGCGTAGTAGCCCGCCGTGATTTCTTCCACGCCTTGCGCACGCGCCAAAAAAGGCGCAATCAGGCACATGAGCACGCTACCGCAAACGCCGATTAAAAGGAAGAGTTTGAGTGCCGTTTTCAAAACGGCGGCGTCCGATTCCCCACGCCCTATTTTATCGGCGGTTAGCTTGGAAATGGACGACGGAATCCCCGTCGCGGAAACGGTCAAAAGCAAACAATAAACGGGATAGACCATTTGATACAGTCCTATCCCGTGCCCACCGATCGCGTTCGTGAGCGGAATTCGATAGATTGCGCCCAAAATTTTGGCGATAAAACCGCCGATTGCAATCCACGCCGCCCCTTTTAAGAAAGCGGCTTTCCCTTGCGTTTTTTTCTTTTCCATAGCCCACCCCCACCACGTTAGTATGTGGAAAAGAAGAAAATACAATGCAATAGAATAAGGGCTGTTGCCTTTCGGCAACACCCCCCTTTTCTTACTGAAAATTATTCAGTTTTCGTTGTGATTACGCTTTCGTGAACCACATGGTGCCACTTGCGGTTTCGCTAGTGTATTCCACAACAAGCTCGTTATTTGCTGCCTTGTAGAATACTTTGCTGATTTCGAAGGACAATTCGTTGAAAGGCGTTTCAACGTAGGTTACTTCGATCACTTCGTATTCACCACTCCAATCGGAGAAGGTTTCGCCGTTGCAAGCGTAGGAATAAACTTCGAATTCGTTTGCATCGTTCGTCGTTGCAGCGTCCGTGATAAGGAGTTCGCCCGCGGTGTTGAATTCCATGTAGTAGCCGTCGCTCGTGTACCACTTACCAACCAAGATTTCTGCAAGGTTGCTTTCTTCGCTTTCGCCGCCTTCGTTCGTGCTGTAAGGGTTGAACGTGAAATTACGCGACATAGCGCCGTTGATCGTGTAGTTAATTTCTACCGTATCCGTGCGCATCATAGGAAGGTAGTAGCTACCCGTACCCTTAAGTTCAATATTGTTAGGGTTCGCAATGCCATTGATATTCGTAAGCGTCATACCGCCTGCTGCGTTGCTGAATTCGTAATTGAAGAAGATAATCGTCGAAGCGCTGTTCCAGTTTGCGTTATCCGCAATAATTGCGCTCGTTGCACTTTGGATAATGAGATACATATCCATATTCGCATCGTAGTAGGTTGCGCTTGCGAAAGCAATTGCAGGAACTTCGGGTTCTTCGGGTTCTTCGGACGCATTAGGATCGGTGAACACGAAGAATACTTCCGTACCCGTCATCTTGTTAAGATAGCCGATTTCAACGGTGTTGGTTTCCGCATTATAGTAACCGTTGCCCGTAAGCGTGTGCGTTTTGTACATATCCATCAATTGTTCAACAACGATATTGCCGTCTGCATTGATCTTGTAGGTGAACATCAAGATAACTTTGCCATTGCTGGGGTTTTGTTCGTTATCGGAGATAGTAGCTTTTTCGCCGTTCGTTACGATCATGTACAAGCTTGCGCTTGCGTCATAGTAAAGCGTGCTTGCAAATGCAAGGGGTTCGGAGGGTTCTTCGGGTTCTTCGCCGCCTTCATCGCCGCCTGCGATTTGTTCGAGGTCGATGTTTGCAGGGAAGCCGCTTACTTGCTTATACGTACCGTACAAGCCGAAGGATTCGTTGAAGTTGAACGAACAGCCGTGGTCATCACCGGAAACGAAGGTCAATACGATTTGCGTACCTTCGATTACGTAGCTGTAAACGCCCGTTCTAACTGCGCCGGAGGAAACTTTCTTATACGTAATGGTAGCTTGTCTTGCAGCGCTATCAAATTCAACCGTAAGGTTTACGTTGCTAGCGTCACCGTACCACGTACCTTTAAGGTAGCTATAATAGTCAACCGCTTCAGGTTCTTCTTCTACCACTTCTTCAAGCACAACGTTGGTCACAAAGCCACTTGCTTGTCTATAAGGAATATAGAAATCGAAGGAATCATTGAAATAGATTGCATAGCCGTGATCGATACCGGAAACGTAGGTCAATGCGATTTCCGTACCGGTAAGCACGTAGCTATATACGCCCACTTGGGGATTGCTGTTCTTATCGTACGTAATGGTAACTTCGCTTGCTTCGGTGTTGAATTCAACCGTGAAGGTTACGTTACCGCTCGTCTTTGCCCACTTGCCTACGAGTTTTTCGGAAAGGTCGGGAGCTTCTTCAACGGTGATCGTAAGAACGTCCGTAAGCTCGGGAACTACGCTCGATTGAACGGTAACGGTGTACGTACCAGGAACGTTTGCTACGAATACGTAGCCCGTTTCGTTTGCCGTAATCGTTGCGTTCGTCGTATCGTTAAGCGTGATCGTGTGCGAAGCGTCTGCATTTTCCGTTGCGCTAACGTAAACGTTTACAGATGCGCCCGTGAATACGGTGAGTTCGCTTACTTCCAAGTAGTTGGAGTCTTTCGCATAAACTTCGATTTCCGTAGGAAGTTTGGGAGCGATTACAACCGTGTAGGTCTTCACTGCCGTACCGTACTTCACTTGAAGTTCGTACGTACCAGCTTGTTTTGCTCTGATTGCGAAACCAAGGTTTTGATTCGTATCCCAGTCGGTTCTCGTCGTCACTATCATTCTCGAATCGTCGTAATCGCCGCCTTCTTCGCCGTCAATATAGAAGAAGTATTCGCTGAAATCTCTGTTCGTGCCTTCGGGAACGGTTACGTCGAAGGTGAAGTAGTCGCCTGCGTACATATTGATCGTTGCGCCGTCAACCACTTCTTCGCCGTTGCGGAAAGCGGTGTATTCTTGAACGAACAAGGTGGAAGGATCGTAAGCATTTTCCGTGGGGATCGTTTCGTCTTCCGTCAATTCGCAGTTTTGCGAAGCGGAAACCGAATAGCCACTTTCCGAAGTAGCGCCTTCGTTTATAGAGTAAACGGTTGCATAAGCAGCTTCGATACCGTTATCGGGATCTGCCTTTCTAATCGTCTTTTCTTCTGCCGTGTAGGATTCACTGTTATAACCCGTGGAAACGATCGAAGCGCTGTCAATGTAGCCTTCTGCGGACAAGGTGAAGGAAACTTCCACTTGATAGAAAGAACCCCATTCGCCCTTATAATCCAACGTGAAGGAGTAAACGCCGTCGGAAACGCTTTCGCTGAAACCGCAGTTATCGATAACGTATTGAACGTCCGCCATCAATTCTTCGTCTTCCGCGAATTCCGCGTCTTCAAGGCAGATTTGATAATAATCGTATTGACGAAGCGCTTCTTCGTACAAGTAGCTGATAATGTTCTCAACGCCGTGCACGAGCATAGAGCCGTCGCCTTCATAGATATAGTACAAGCTAAAGCCATAACCGTCCATAGCTTCCGCCGAATGACCTTCCGTGGAAAGATATTCGTTTACAACCGCAAATACGTTGCCGCTTGCGTCCTTGGAATACCAAGCTTCGGAAACGTCTTCGGAAACGTCTTCACCAACTTTATACTTCGTTACAGCTTTCACGTACGTGAAATCGCCACCAAGCGCGTACAATACGTTTTCCGTACTTGTATAGTACCCGTTCGTAACGTTTTCAAGCTTACCGTGCGTAACCTTACCCTTGTTTGCCGCAGCCACTTCGAGCGCTTCCGCAACCGTTTCAGGAGCTTCGGGAACTACGGGAACGTCGGGTTCTTCGCTCGTACCGGGTTCTTCGCTCGTACCGGGTTCTTCACTCGTGCCGGGTTCTTCACTCGTGCCGGGTTCTTCAGACGTACCGGGTTCTTCAGACGTACCAGGTTCTTCGGACGTACCGGGTTCTTCACTTGCGCCGCCTTCACTCGTTGCGGGCGCTTCGCTCGTTACGGAATCAGGCGTGCTGTTGTCGTTGTCCTTACCGCCGCCACACGCCGTGAACGCGCCAAGAACAAGCATCATCGACAATGCTAAATAGATACCTTTCTTCATAAATAAGCCTCCTTTTTGCTTAATTTAATGTTTTTTTCTATTTAAGATAACCCTATGGTGAGATTTTAGGGATTGTCTTTGAATTGTAAAAAAGTTTTTGTTTGCTTGGCTTTCCCCTTTTGGGGAAAGCACAAGCGAGTTTTTTGATTATACGTAGTACAAGCAACCAAACAACCATTGATCGGCTTCCGCACAGTCAATCGTGGGTTGAATGCTCGTTTCTGCCCAACCGTTACCGTCCATGAAATAACGTTGGGAAATTGCGAATTGTTGCAAGAAGAGTTGCATTTCCTTGGTTACGGGGAATACGCCTTCGCCTACCGATACGTCGGAATAGCCAAGCGTTTCTACCAACGCTTCGGGGCAGGTGCGGCAATCCTTCGTACACGTTGCACAGTCGTCCAAGCAAACCATCGCGTCAAAGTGTTCGCACTTACAATCGCCCATGCAGAAGTAGCTGCCTTTGAGTGCGTTGTACCCTTCAATGAACACCTTGTGGTTGCGGAGCAAGATGTTTCCATCTTCGTCTTCTACGGCTACGGAAAGGTTCTTATTACCCGGCATTTCGATGTTGTTCAAGGAAATGGGAGGGCTCGATCCGCCGCCCGGGGGCGTGTAGGGTGCGAAGAAACGGTTGGACATCGTGACTTGTACGTACAAGATCGGGCCGAAGCCGTCCGTAGATGCGTATTTCACAGGGTCATATACGTGATAGAAACCGTCGCCGTTTACGTATTTATCGGGATCGTAGTATTTGAACATAGATCCGTCGAAATAGGTAACGCCCTTGCTATTACGCACTTCGGGATAGGTTTGTGTGCCCGTCGGCTTATATTGATTGATAATATAAGTCAAAATCTTGGAATTTCTAAAATAACGATAAGGCGTATGCACGTCTTTAAGCTGACCTTCGGTCAAGCTTTGCAACGTCGCGTAATCCTTGCTCGTCAAGCCCGTTACGGAAAGGAAGGTTTCTTCAGGCATTGCGCGAAGCTCGACGATTTCGTCCAAAATCATCATATTCATTTCCGTCGCCGCAATGAGTTCTCTAGGATATACGTCGTACGAGAAGGGTGCTTTGTAGTGAATTGCAAAGCGCACTTTAACGGGATACGAGGCGTCGATTTCTTCCGCGCAAACCGCGAACACGAAAAGTACTTGCCCGTTGCCGTCCGCCGCGAAGTTCGATTCGTCCATGTTCACTTCGTAAGAGAAGTTCTTCGTGAACGTACCGCTCGGGCCGCCGTCATTTACCGTGAAATAGCTGCTTCTCAATACGTAGCTATCGAACATTTCCATCTTGGGATTTACTTTGTCCGTCTTCACGTCCGCCCACGATTCGATCGTGTACGTACCCGATTTCTTCGGCGCATAAACGAAGTACACTTTGCTCGTTTCACTCGTAATCGTTGCTTCGTAAACGCCTACTGCCGAGATTTCGTACGGATCCCACGCATTCTTACCGCTACCTGCCGCAAGGTTGCCCAAACGATAGATTGTGATTTCAATATCGCGGTTGCCGTTCGTCGTCTTCGTGTTGTTGGTGTTGTAGACGTAGTTGAATTTCTTTTCGTTGCCCTTGGGCACTTCCAAGGAAACTTGGTAGTTGCCGTCCAAGCCCTTTACGCTTGCGTAGCCGTTTTCGTCGAATGCCGCTCTGTGCACTTCCGCAATACCGTCGGTACGCGTCCACAAAGCTTCAACACCCGCGTCTTTCGCTTTCGTGAAAGGTTTGTTGTTGAAAATCAAGGAAACGGAGAACACTCTTTCGCTCACTTGGCCCGAGCTATCGCTCGTTTCCCCTTCTTCGCTCGTCATGCCCGAAGAAGTGGTTTGATTGCTGCCGTCCGTGCTGTTGGAAATACCTTTGTATTCCCCGCAGCTGCCGAGCATGAAAAGCATAAACGTCATCAAGAAAAGGAGAATATTCAAAAATACTTTTTTAAGCATATCTTAACCCCCTTTCTTGATATTCGGTGCTTGCTTTTTGAACAAGCCCTTAATGTCGCTCCATTTGAGCTTACGGATGATAATGTCGATAACGAACAAGATCACCACAGCCGCCGCAAACGGAATCGTGAAGTCAATCGTATAGGTTGCCACTTGGTCGTCACTGTTGGAAAGATCCACCGTGCCGTCCGTCGTCACTTCACCTCTATGACGAATGAATTGATGCACTTCCGCAACGTCGAACGCAAGGAAGGAATCATATTCGGGCGAGTACGACAAATCGAAGAATACGCTCACCGCTTCGTCTTCCGCCGCATCCGCGCGCACGTACGTCATATAAATAGTATATTTGCCCGTATCCTTTGCATCGAAGGAATAGGTGAAGCCGTTCGTTTGGAATTGAAGGGTTTCTTCCATTCTCGTGCCGTTAGGAGTATCTATGGCAATCTTGACGGATGCCGACGCATTCAAACGCAAGGGAAGAATTTCTACGTAGCCCTTCGCACCGTCGTAGGATACCTTGATTTCGAAGGGATAATCCACTTTTTCGTCCGGTACGTTCGTATTGAACAAGTTGCGATAGAAATCCATACCCGCCGATTCATCCTTCCAATGAGAAGTCCAATCGAAGCTACTTGCGAAGTAGGCTACGCGGCCCTTATCTACGTTGATATAGGAATAAATCGGTACGGCGATCGGTCTTGCATCGTCGCTAGGGTAATAGTTTGCAGTGAGCACCGTCACGGCGTCTTCTTTCTTCACGTTATTGACGAAAGCATTCACCGTCATTTCGTTGAGCCCTTCAATCGCCGCATTCGTACCGAGTACGTCGATTGCAACGTCTTCTAATACGTCGTCGTTATAGAACTCTACGTTCAACTTCGTGGGTACTTCGATAATCTTTTCCGCAAGGTCGTCCAAAAGCCCTGCAAGGGTGACGTCCGTGGAAGAGTTGGGATCGATATAGTACGTCTTACCGCCGCCTACCGCGCCCATTTCTTCAATCTTGCTCAAGTTCGTAGGATTATTTACGTTGCCGCAAACGTTTACGACCGACGTAACGATACGTTGCGAGTACATATCCGCAATGATCTTGGGCGGGTTCAATTCCGCTTGTCCCCAACCGGAACCGTCGGTGATAAGTACCACTTCTCTCGAACCGAAGGAAGTCATGCTGCCGATTACGCTAAACGCTTTTTGCATAGCTTCACCGATAAGCGTACCTTGTCTGCATTGCGCCTTCTTTACGGCTTCGATCGCTTTATCTACGTTTTCTTTCGTTGCTTGAACGGGCTGTTGCAATACGTTGTTTTCGCCCCAGAAGGTGACGATAGCGAAGCTATCTTGCGGCGAAAGCCCTTCCAAAATACCGATCGCGATTTGTTGCGCCATAATGAAGAAACTTGCGTTTTCCATACTGCGCGACGTATCCAAAACGATCGTGATAAGCTTCTTATCTTGGTTTACGTTCCCGATATGGGTGGGAAGCAAGCCGCGATAAAGCTCTAATGCGGAATCGGGTTCTTCCCCTTCGTCCGCGTTGCCCGTGCTTACCTTGTTTTGAAGCTGCGTGTCGCCCATAACGAGCAAACTCTTACCAAGCTTGGAAACGACCGTATTCAACGAATCCACGAATGCGGTGTGGTTGTCAAACGTGGAAACGTCCACGTCCGAAAGCACGATTTCGTCGTACTTACAAAGATCTTCCACCGTATAAGGCACTCTCGGGGGAGTGATTCTCTTAATCGTGGAATTTTCGCCGTAGATCGCTTGCAGCTTATCGTAATCGGACGTCTTTTCCGAAATAAGCAATACGCTTGCCTTGCCCAAAACGCGTTGGGTGAAGGAATAGGTGTTGTTGTGGGAGTTCTTGTCTTGCCCTTCACGCGTTTCAATGGTGACGGAGTAGGCATATTCCCCTTCTTCTTGCGTGCGCAAGTCGAAGTTCACAACGTTCAAGCCCTTCGACAAAGCCGCCGCCTTTCTTTCGATTTCCACGCCGTCCTTTTTCAAGGATACGAACGCTTCCACTTCTTGGTTGGAATCGATCATGACGTCTGCTGTCGCTTGCTTATTCAAATAAGTGGTCTTCGTATAATCTACGCTCGAAACTTGCACTTCGTTGGCATCTTCTTTAATATTACTATCGATATACATCGCATCGATTGCAATATTTTGCGCGTGCAATTTTTCCACCGAGCTAATCAAATCGGTCAAGCCCTTCGTTTCCGTCAATTTACCGTCCGTAATGAGCACGATCTTCTTGATAACGTCGTCCGAGAAAAGGGTTGCCGTGTAGTCAAGCGCTTCTTTGATATTCGTTGCCTTACGATCTACCGTCGTATTGGAAACGGTTTTGAATTTGTCGCCAAGTTCGGTGTGGAGTTCGTAATCCGCGCCGAAGGTGACAACGCCCATCTTCGAATTTCGAGGCATGGAAGATTTCACTTCGCGGATATATTCGTCCACGGTTTCAAGCTCGCTATCCGTCGAATAGGAAACGTCGGCAACGACGTAAACCTGCGTCTTCGTGATAACGGCCGTAAGCGTCGTGCCCGCCGCCGAAAGCGCAATCAAGCCCACCATTACGATATGCAATATAAGGGACGTGATTACGGACACGCTGCGATTGTCCTTGCGGATCGCGATACAGAACGGGATAACGACCAACGCAAGAAGGGGTATCGCAATGAGTAAATAGAGTACGTTAGCGAAGCTGATACTTATCATAGCAATATACCGCCCAATCTGCCAAGAATATAATAGCAAGTCCGATAAATACCAAGAACAAATTATCGTACTTACCGTCCATACCCTTCGAGCTCGCTTGCCCGTTCAAGCTACGCTCTTCTTTCGTTTCTACAATCGGTTCACTTTCTTCTTTCGCGAGTGCGGAGTAGGCATGGAACACCTTTTCGCTCCCCGAAATCGTCATGGTCACCGTATATACGCCCACTTCGTCAAGCTTCATTTCCGCCGTGACAGCGTGCGTATCCAAATATACTACTTCATTCGACGGGCTTTGCACCTTAATACTCGTGCAGCCCGAAATTACGTTCACCAAAAGGTTTTCGCCGCAGGTATATCCCACTTTTTCCGTCATCGGAGGGAAGGAATACTCCAACAAGTTTCTCATCAAGGGGATAAAATCCATTTGCAAGGGAAGGTTGGAATCGTGCAAGTCGAATGCAAACACCACTTCTCTCGCCCCGCTTTCCGTGGACGTGACAAAGAGCAAAGGACTGCCCTTATACGAAAGCAACGTCGTCACGTTTCTCGTGCCGTATCTTTGGAAACCTTTGATCGTAATATCTTGCTTCGTGACGTCCGTCATAAGCTTTTCTACGATCGTGGCCGTCGAATCGGTGTACGTCAAAACGCCGTCGTTTTTAAGCGTTTCGTTGCCTTGCACCGTAAAGCCTACGCCTTCCAAGTTGGAAGAAAGGTTCAAGAACCACACCGCACCGTCCGTCGGTACGCGGCCAGGGTTGAAGCTATCGAAAATATAGAGCCCGTAATCGTTTTGACCGTCGTACTTCGTCGTGGAAATTACGTCGATATCCGTATAGCCGAGTACGGAAATTACCGTCTTTAAGAAGAAAGGCTCGTCGCTTACCAAAAGCACTTTGTACGCTTCTTCGTTTGCGATATTATACGCCGAGCGTTCGTTATCGAGCGCGTTGCCGTCTTCTTCACGAATGACTGCGCGTACGAAGGATACGTTTTCCGTTTCCGCCGTTTCCGAGAAAGAAGTTTCATGCCCCTTCGTCGTTTCCACTTGCTTCGTCGCGATCAACGTCTTGCCCGCGTAAATATCCACCGTCAAAACGGCGTCTTCGCCGTAGGAAGTCACTTTGCCTTCCACCGACGCTTTACCGTCCGAATAGGAATAGGACAAATCGGAAATCGCGTAGTTTTGTTCGTTTGCCGAAACGTCGATGATTTCCACGTTGTCGTGCTTTTCGTATTTTTTATCGGTGACAAGATAGGTCTTCAAGCCCGGATTTCTTTCAAAGAGCTCTTGCGCTTCCGCCATCGCATCCACGTGGTAATCGGGCGTGTACGAGCACGTCAATTTATCCAACTCTTTGAGCGTATCCTTCTTATCTTCCGATTGCAAAACGACTGCAACCGTCGCATCGCCCGCATAGTAGATGGAATACAAGCTACCGTCCTTTGCGTCGCGGATAATATCTTCGATCTTATCCTTTGCAACGTCGAAACGGGTAGAACCGTCTTCTTGCACCATATTCATACTGCCCGATCCATCCAAGATGAAGCAATATTCATACGCTTGCCCCTTCAAAACGAGAACGGGGTGTGCGATTGCAAGCGAAATCAAGAGAACCGTCAAACATTGCAAAATCAAGGAAATCAAGCCTTTGATTTTACTAATCGGGTTCTTACGCTTCAAGAAGCGTTCGGAAAGTCGCCACAAATAGGTGGAAGAAATCGTTTGCTCGGTGTGTTTATTTTTAATGATATAGATGATGATTAGAACGGGAATCCCAATCAACCCTAACAAACCTAAGGGATATAAAAATCTCATTTCAATACCCCCATTTCCACCAATTTACCGAAAAGAATATCCGTGACGGGGTCTTCCGACGAAGCGAGTAAATAGTCGCCGCCGCGGGAATTGCAATAATTGCGGATACGGCTCGTCGCGTAATCAAGAGCCGCTCTGTACGCCTTCACGATTTCTTTATCAATGTTCTTGCGATAGTCCTTCATCAAGTCTTCGGAATCGAACAAGTGCATTTTTCCACGGAATTGCGGGTTGAGTTCCGCTCTATCCAAGATTTGCAAACAGAACAAGTGGCGCTTTTTGCTTGCCAAATGATCGATTGCGTCTTCGAAATTGTTTTCCGTCAAGAAGTCGGAAATAATCACGGACATACCGTCGCCATGCCCCACGTTCGTGGGCAAAATCGCGTCGCTAATATAGCTATCGCCCGAGAATTCAATTTCGTTCAATTTCCCGATGGAATTGATAAATGCTTCCTTGCCTACAATACCCGTCACGACTTCGTGGACCTTCTTATCACGGATCGCATAGATGGAAACCTTGTCCATTTCATGCACGGAAAGGTACGCCAAAGCCGCGGCAAGCTTGAGCGCTTGTTCCGCCTTCTTCCCTTTCCCGTAATCCATCGAACGACTTGCGTCTATGTAGATTCTCGTATGCATTTGTCGTTCGTCTAAATAGAGCTTTAAGTACAGCTTATCAAAGCGTGCGTATGCATTCCAATCGAGCTTCGTAATATCGTCGCCCGGGATATAATCACGATAGTCGGAAAATTCGCAGGACGAGCCAAAGGTTTTACTTTGGTGGTTGCCCCCGAAAAGACCGGCCACGTTATTCTTAATAAGCATCTGCAACGCTTCTACTTGCTGCAAAAACTCTTCGTTAATTGCCCATTTCGCCATAGTTTGCGCCTTACTTCGTTTCCTTAATGATCAATGCGATTACGTCGTCAATCGACAAACGGTCGTTTACTGCGTTGTAGTTAATTTTTACTCTGTGTCTCAAAACGGGCTTTGCAAGCGCGTCGATATCTTCGTACGAAACGTTGTAGTTGCCGTTGATGAGTGCGCGAACCTTTGCGCAGGTGATAAGCGCTTGCGCTGCACGGGGGGAAGCACCGTATTTCACGTACTTCTTCGCCGTTGCGGAAGCGTTTTCAAGTTCGGGGTGGGTGTTCGTAACGAGCTTCATGGTGTAATCCAAGATTTCGTCCATTACGGGCACGGTCGATGCGAGTGCGCGCATTTCAAGAATGGTTGCGCCGTCTACCACTGCTTCTGCCGTTTCTGCCATCGTGATTTGCGTCATGGTAACGATATCCTTCAATTCGTCGATTGCGGGGAATTCCATGAGAAGCTTGAACATGAAACGGTCCATTTGCGCTTCGGGCAAAGGATACGTACCGTCTTGTTCGATAGGGTTTTCCGTTGCAAGTACGAAGAAGGGTTCTTCAAGTTTATACGTGCTGTTTGCAATCGTCACTTTGTGTTCTTGCATTACTTCGAGCATTGCCGATTGCGTCTTGGGCGTAGCACGGTTGATTTCGTCCGCGAGAACGAGATTCGCGAAGATAGGACCTTTGCGGAATACGGTGTTGAGCTTACCGTTATCGTCCTTTTCTACGATATTCGTACCCGTTACGTCCGAAGGCATCAAGTCGGGCGTGAACTGAATACGGGAGAAAGGCAACGAAAGCGCTTGACCAAGCGTACGAACCAAACGCGTCTTACCAACGCCGGGCACACCTTCAAGCAATACGTTGCCGCCTGCTACAATCGCGATGATTACGTTGTCGATAACTTCTTGTTGACCAACGACGTCTTTACGAATTTCTTGCTTAATTCTTGCAATCGCTTCACTAAACTTTTGTACTTTTTCTACGTTTTCCATAATTATAAGATTTCCTTCCTATATTGATTTTCTTTTTTGGGGTTTTCTCAATTTTGCGTTTTATTAAGCTCGTTGAGATAGGTATCGATCAAATCGATAAGCTCTTGGGGAAGTTCCCCTTTGTTCGCCGCAATAATCGCACTGTATTTATCAAGCACTTCGCCGTAAATTACGTGGTTGCCGATAATGCCGTCCACTTCGTAGGTCGGGTCGTAAATTTGCTCGTTGCTGCCGTAGAGCGTTTCACCCGTACCCATACCGCCGTCGCCGCCGTCTTCAAAATCTTCGTCCTCGTCTTGGGGCACGTTTTCCATTTTCATGGGTTCACGGCTTGTAAGCAAATCCTTCAATTCCGCGTCGGTAATGCCGAAAATCGTCTTCAAACGACTAATTACGTAATCGCGCGTCGTCGCATTGATTCTTTGTTCTTCAATCGGAAGACCGATTGCCGCATTGTGCTCGATAAACAAATCTTCAAGCTCCGTTTGACGTCTTTCATCCGGCCAACGATCGTAGCCTTCTACGTACCCTTCTAAATCCGCAACGAATGCCGTAAGCGCTTGATAGAGTACGTCCGTTTCCGCTACGCCGCTATTCTTCACGCCTTCTTTAACGCCGTACGCAAGGTTGCTCACGAGCAATTTCTTTTCGTCCGCTTTTTCAATCGACGTACGGATGTCCGTCATGTACTTGGAAACTTGCGTAGCTTCGCAAGCCGCAAGACCAAGCGAAAGACGTTGTGCGTTCGTATCTACGCTCTTATTGATGCTTTCGGCAAACTCACGATAGGTATTCACGCTTTCCACCGCGTCGTCAACGTCCTTAATCGTCGCGATAACCAAATCGCGCATCAATTGATCGGTTTCCACCGTTTGAAGGTCTGCAAGCAACGTTTCAAGCTCCGCCACCACAAGATCCTTCGCCGCTTGTTGCATATCCGAATCCTTGACTTCTTTAATCAAGTTTTCAAGCGCGATCAAATCCCACGCACGGTCGTCTTCGTTGTACTCTAATTCCGGGGGTTCAGCCGTAGGGCTCACCGTTTTACCGGGAACGAACGCCGCCGTTACGACGGAAGCGCAAGCCAACGCGCCCGCGACTGCGTAAATCCAAAGATGCTTGGGTCTAAACGCCGCTTTCGGGGTTTTCGAGATACGTCTTTCCGTATCTTGACGCTGCAAAAGAATCATTTCACCGTCTTCGGACGCGAATTGGCGCATGGTTTGCGTTCTTTCTTTCAAGCCCGCGCGCTTATCGATTCGTCTTGCAACGCGCTTATCCGTGGGACGCAAAATCAAGTACGCCACCGCGCTCGCCACAAGGGAAACGCCCGCGCAAAGCAAAAGGTAAAGGATTATGCTCCATTCATTGCCCGCGCGCTTTTGCGCAATCCACGTCACCGCCATGGCAATCATCCCGACGGAAACGCCGAGCGCTATGCCTTTAAGCAACGCTTCAATGTGAAATTTTCTTCGAAGTTTTCTAAAATTTTCCATAAAACTCCTAGTTTGGTTTTTCTTCCCGCGGATCTCTCACCCTTCCGCTTGAAAAATTACCTGTTTTTGTTTCCTTATTATATAATAATAAAAATATTTGTTCTATTTTATCACTTTCTATCAGTAAAGTCAATGGAATTACGCATATAAATTAACTTTTTTGCGACATTTTTCGTAAAATAGTTTACATTTTTTTTACAGTTCGATCACATTTTTTACACAAAACTGCCCCGTTTTTCGCAAAACGGGGCTACCATGTACGCGTTGAACGCAATTTTTTGCTTCAATTTTTATGTTTGGTAAAGAAGAAAGCGCGCCGAGCAATCGGCGCGCCTTTATAATTTTATCCATTTTTCGTATTGTCATCCAAATGTACCTTGGGCAAACTCCAACGGAAACGTGCCGCAAGCATACGAATCACAACGATCAAACCACCCGCAATCAAGGACGGAATCCACGTCGTTTCCACCTTACAACGGATTGCGTAATAGACCACCGCCCCACCGATTGCCGCCAAGGCATAAACGTGTTTTTTGAAGATATACGGCGTCGTATCCGTCAAAACGTCGCGGAAAATCCCGCCGCCGACGCCCGTAAGCATACCGAGCGCAATCGACAAGAACGCATTGCCCGATAAGCCGTTTACAAACGCCACTTCCGTACCCATTACGGTGAATGCACCCAAACCGACGGCGTCGAAAAAGGTGTTTACGTACTCTACCTTCTTTTGAATTTGGTCAAAATTCTTTCTCTTGATATACGCAAGCAAGAAAACGAGCGCAGACACGACGAGCGCAACGATTAAAATATACGCCTTGCTAAAAATAGCGGGCGGCGTAGAGCCGATCAATAGGTCGCGCACGATTCCGCCCCCTACCGCCGTAATACAGCCGATAAAAAGCACCCCGAAAAGATCGAGCTTGGCTTTAATCGCAACGAACGCCCCCGAAACGGCAAATGCGATCGTGCCCACGATTTCCAAAATTTTTAATACGATCATAATTTTATTCTTCCTTAAGAATTCCGTTCGTATTATATCATACGGACAAATAAATGTCAATGCGCTTTGAGTTTACCTAGAAAAAACTTTTGAATAAAAAATCATTTAGCTATTGACATTCCAGATTCGCTATGCTAAAATATATATTAATATTTTAACAAACGAAAAAATACACGAAATTTGGGAGGATTTATGTCTGTACTGCAACTCATTGAACAAGAAATGACGAACGACCAGCTTGTCGTACGCCATCCCATTGAAGATTTCAACGCAAAATCCAAGCTTATCGTTTACGAATCGCAAGAAGCAATCTTCTATAAAAACGGTCAAGCGTTGGATTTATTCGCTTCGGGTGCGCACACGCTTTCTTCGGAAAACGTTCCCCTTCTCAAAAAGTTCTTTAGCCACCTTTTCGGCGGAAAAACGCCCTTCCCTTGCGACGTTTATTTCATCAACAAGGTAAACGCGCTCGACATTCTTTGGGGCACGGACTCCCCCATTCAGTTGGAAGATCCCAAGTACCCCATGCTCGTGAGTATTCGCGCAAACGGTCAAACGGGCATTCGCGTAAAGGATTCGCGTAGATTCCTTGTGAACGTCGTTGGGCAATTGAAGGAATTTACGGTGGACGCCGTAAAGCGCGCAATCAAAGGCATGATGATGACGTCGATCAAAGAATGTATTGCCGTGGCTATGATTGAAAACAAAATTAGCGTGCTTGAAGTGACCACTCGCCTTTCCGACTTGTCGAAAACGATTCAAACGAAGCTCAACGAAAAGATTTCCGAGCTCGGCGTAGAAGCCACCTATTTCACCGTTGCGGGGATTATGCCCAGCGAAGGGGATTTGGATGCTTTGAAGCACTACAAGACGACCATGATGAACACGGAAGCGGATATGTACCGCGAACGTAGAGAAAGTGAAACGCGTGCATACGCTCGTGCAACGGAAGGCTACACCTATCAAGATCAACGTCGCTTCGACGTTTTGGAAGGTGCGGCAAAGAACGAAGGCGGCGCAGGCGGCAGCTTCGTGAATATGGGCGTTGGTCTTGGTATGGGCGTTGGTATCGGTAAAGACATGGGTAGCATGTACGCAGGTATTTCGCAACCCCCTATGCAACCGCAAGCCCCCGCACAAGCACCCGCGGCGGAAAAGATTTGCCCGAACTGCGGGCAAGCAGTGGCAGCGAACGCAAAATTCTGCATGAATTGCGGTCAACCGCAACCCCAACCCGCTGCTCCCAAGTTCTGCCCCGAATGTGGCACGCGTTGCGAAGGCAAGTTCTGCATGAATTGCGGCACGAAATTAGATTCTTAATAAATAGGTGTGCGTTATGAAGAAAAATAATAAGTTTTTATTCCTTATTTGCACCGCGCTCGTTTATGCGCTTGCAAACGTTGTTTTGTTCTTAACCCTTCCCGACGGAAGAACGAGCTCCAAAGTCTTTTGGCTCGTATGGACGTTTATGACTCCCGTTTCCCTTCTTGCCACCGTTGGTCTTTTCCTTTGGTGCACGAGAAAGAGCGGCAACGATTTCGTGAGCTTGACGATTTGCTTCTATTTAATCGGCATTTTCGCGTTGGCATACTTCGCAGTAGGCTTCGTTTTTTCCTATCTCTCTTGGAAGAGCATCGTCCTTCCTTTGATTCTTGAGCTTTGCATTACCGTTGCGTTTATCGTTTCGGCAATCTTCTTCCTTCGTGGCGGCGACTATATCCGCGCGGAAGAAAAGCTCGTAAAGGAAAAGGTGCTCACCATTCGCCTTTTGAAAGCGGACGTGGATGAATGCGAAAGCCTTGCAAAATCGGAAGCGTTGAAATCGGCACTCCAAGCCCTTTCCAACGACGTTCGTTTTAGCGATCCCATGAGTCACCCTTCCCTTGCTGGTGCAGAAAGCGAAATCTTCTCTCTCGTAGCGGAAATCGCTTCGAAAATCAAGCAAGGCGAAGAAGAAGGCGTAGAAGCACTCGTACAAGACGCGCAAAACCGCTTAAAAGCTAGAAACGCGCGTTGCTTGATTCTCAAATGAGACGGCAAATTCGAGAAGTTCTCGTAATCGACTTAATCACCTATTTATTTTTGCCCCTATTTCTACTGCTTGTTTTGTGGATAGGCGGCACACTTCTTGCGATTTTCGTATTCCCCTTTCCGTCTTGGATTTTCTTCGTTGTCGCCGCGATTATAAGCTATTTTCTTATCAAGCGCGCGGCACTCGGCGCGGTACTTGCCTATAAGGCTTGGGCGCCGTTAGAAGTGCGGGGGAAATGTCGATTCGAGCCCACTTGCTCCACCTATATGATTTTGGCAATTAAAAAATTCGGTTTGATTTACGGCATTATCAAAGGAATCAAACGAATCAAGCGTTGCAAGCCCCCTAACGGCGGCGTAGATTACCCCTAACAAATGAAAAAATATGTTTTAAGGAGAAAATATTATGAGCACAATGTCTAACCTTTGTCCTAACTGCGGCAGCCAGCTCGTTTTTGACGATAAAGATTCGTCCGTAGTATGCTTCGCGTGCGATAGCACGGTCAACGTAGCGGATTTGATTTCCAATAAGAAGAATGCTTCGTCCAACGTTGCAGTTGGCGGCGCGGCAATGCCTATGATCGTTGGTTTCGATAACCCCGAATCGGGCGTTGTTTACGTGGAAAATTTCTTCGATAACTTCGATTGGGACGATTATCAAATGAGCCCCGAAATCGACGTAGAAGAATTGGAAGAAGTGGTACACAACAACAAGCTCAAGAACGGCGCAGTTCCCACCGCTTGGTACTTGGATTACAAAGCATTAGCAATCCCCGTTCGCAAAAAGATCGAAGGCTTGCAAACGCTTGCTGACGCCGTTGGCGCAGCGTACAACCCCGAAGACAATACGGAAGCACTCGGCGCATATGATTTGTATTGCACCGTTTGCAACGCTTTGATTTACAATAAGGAAGACATTTTCAAACGCCTTGAAAATGCTATCAAATACGCAACGAGATTCTCGCTTGAAAAGGAAAGACTTTCCGAAATGGAAAAAGATTTCGCGGATTTGAAGGCATTGTTTGAAAAGAACGTTATCTACGCGAAAGACGTTTACGAAGTACCTTCCTATGCAGCGGCACAAAACGCAAACGACCAACAAAAACGTGACGAATTGCTTGCACGCGGCATTGACGCAGATGCAGTTTATGAAAAGGCTGTTGCTGCTTACAACGCAGGCTCGAATAAGAAAGAAGCTCTCGCTTTGTTTGAAAGCATTGTTGGCTACAAAGATAGTTTCAAATACATCTTCTCGATCAATCAATATTTCGTTTTCAACGATGAAATGTACCGTTTCTGCGGTAAGTACTTCGTTTTCAAGGAAGAAGCTCGTGAACAACAAGCTTTGAATATGAAGAAGGTTGGCAAGAAAAACGCGCCCACAGAAGAAGCAAGCACCGTGAAGACGATTGCTTTGCATGAAGTTGTGGACGGTAAGCCTGCGGAAAAACCGCTCGTAAAAGGCATTGCGCGAATGATTTCCTGCTATGGCAGCAGAATTTACTATTTCAAGGATAAGCAAGGCATTTGCAGCTTTGATATCTACAATCAAACGGAAACCGTTGTAAACGCAGGTAAGATCAAAGATTACCTTTGCAATAAGGTATACGTTTACGACGTAATCGACGGCGGCAAGAAATTTTACGTGCAAAGACTTCCCGGTAAGGACGATCCCGCAGCTCCTGGTTGCGGCGGCAGCGTAAAACAAGCAAAACAAGCGGCGAAAGAAGCTCCCGCAGCTCCTACCAACAACAATATTTATACGCTCGTCGTAATCGATATGGAAAACAACACGTCCAAGACGCTTATCTCTGGCTATGCGGAAATCGTAAAGACGGATGAAACGCATATCTATTATAAGTGGGAAAAGGACGTAGAAACGGTAGTGAAACCCGCAAGCGGCAGCGGTTGCGGCGCAACGCCGGGTAAGTCGATTAAGAGCAGAGAAGTCACGATTAGCGTTTGCGACGTAAAGAATGATTTCACCAAGCCTTTATTCGACGACGAACACTTGATTAAATACGCAAACGGCAACACCGTCATCTACACGAAGTTGCAACCCAACGATCTCAACCAAAATCTCTATGCGTACGACCTTGCAACGGGCAACTCCACGTTGATCGAAGCAAACGTTTACGAATACTTCGGCATAATCGACGACAAGGTGTACTACTTGGTGGGCAACGAAGATTACTGCCCGCTCGTACGTAATTCCTTCGACGGTCAAGCACGCGAAGAAATCATGAGAAACGTTGAAAAAATCATTGGCACGATCGGCGGTTGGTTGTATATTCAAAAGGGTTTCAACGGCTCGTACAATTCCACGCTCGTTAAAATGCGCGCGGACGGCAAGAAGTCTGTGGTTCTTTGCACGCAATTCAAGCGTATCGCAAAATTCTACGGCAACATTCTTTACTACGTAGATACCAACAACACGCTCCGCTCCGTTCGTATCGACGGTAGAAACAATAAGCGTATTGCAGAAAACGTTTACGGCGTATTCCCTACCGAAAACTACTTGTACTACACTCGTGAAGAAGAAGTTGCAGATAAGAAGGTCGCTTATTCCCTTTATAAAATGGATAAGGACGGCCGCAACGTACGCAAGATCGTCTTCAATATCGCGGCTTATCGCAACGACGCCATTTCGGATAGCTTGTACTTCAAGTGCAACGAAGAAATCGTATTCAAGTGCTATGCACCTGGCAAGGAAAAGGAAGCTACCTTCAATACCTTCGTTTTGAGCAAGTTCTACGAATTGAACAAAGAAACGGAAGAAGTGAAGCACGTTTTGACGCTCAACTATCCTACGGCAAAATCCGTACCTGCCGGTTGCGGCGGTGGCAAGACGGCGCCCGATAAGATTTACAAAGAAGTTGGCCCGAAGCTTGCGTTCATTAAGAAGCAAAAAGCAATCGAAGCGGCTAGCAATTCGGACGGTCAATCGACCCCGACCGCATCTGCAGCAACTGGTTGCGGCGCACCTGTGGCAAGCAACGCGGCTGCAGCAAACAAAGCTCCCACAAAAGCAAATACGCAAGGCTGTGGCTGTGGCGCACCTAAAAAGTAATTAAAAGCGTAAAGCAACAAATTGCTTGATTAAAAAAAAGAATGAGCTCCGTTTGGAACTCATTCTTTTATTTTGTTCGCGCGCATGGAAAAGCCCCGCCCTTTTGCATAAAGGGCGGGGCTTGCTTTTTATTTTTCCTTATTCCATTTCCACTACGCGGCCCGTTTTGCGGCTTTCTTCTGCCCCATAAACGAGCAAATGGCTCGCAAGCGAATCGTGCAAGAAGGTAATCGATTTCGACGTTTCTATGCCGTTCAAATAACGCACCAAATCGTGCATGATTCCGTAGTCGCCACCGCTATGACCGCCGTATTGCGCCTTGTTGATCACTTGCTTGGATACGTCGATCACTTCTTCCTTGTAGCAAATGTTTTCTTTATCGTATGTACGGAAAACGAACTTGTTTTCTTCGAGCTTTCCTTCGATTTCCCCTTTCGAGCCGACGATATGGATATATCTATCGGGACGGCACGCACAGCAAGAAAGGGTGAAGCTCACCACTCTGCCGTCTTCGAAATCAACGATCACGTTTTGACGATCTACCACGTCGCCGCCGCAATCGTAAGCGCATTTGCCGTAAACGTCCTTCTTCAAATGTTCAAGCTTTTCTTCGGGCGTAATTTGATCGTAGGGCTTATTCAACGAATCCCACACCAAGAAAGGCATCGTATCGCGGCGATAATATAAATCCATCGCGCTATACGGGCATTCCTTTTCTACCGGACAATCATGGCAATATTCCGTCGCATTTTCGGGCTTATTTTCCACGTTGAACTTGCAACGGTGCGCAAAACTTGCCACGCGAGCGGGTTTACTCGATGAATTGAGCCAACAAATCAAATCCAAATCGTGGCAGCATTTTGCAAGCAAAATGGGGCTCGTGCATTCCGCCTCGCTACGCCATTTACCACGCACGTAGCTGGAAAGGTAATGGGGTACCCACACGTGTTCGTTCATTTGCATGGACGTAATATCTCCAAGCGTACCGTCGTCGATCATGCCCTTAATCGTCTTATAGAAGGGGCTATAACGAAGTACGTGACAAACGAACACCTTGCATTCGTTTTCGGTTGCCAAACGATAGATTTCCATAAGTTGATCTTTCTTCGCCACGATCGGCTTTTCAATCAACATGTGCTTCTTCGATTTCAAAATTTCGAGCGCCGTTTCGTAGTGCAATTGTTCCATGGTCGCATTCGCCACGATGTCTACGTCAATGCCCGACGCTACGAATTCCGCATAGGATTTGAATACTTGCTTATCCGTAAGAGCGTATCTTTCCTTTGCCACTTGCAATTTATATTCGTTCGGGTCAATGATTGCCACCACTTCCACTTCCGTGGGTTCGTCTAAAGAATAATCTGCATATACTTGACCGCGATTGCCGTATCCAACAACGGCTAACTTAATCTTTTTCATATCTTTTTTGCTCTCTTTTTTACTTAACAGTGGGGGAAATTGCTTCCCCCCACGCGTATTAGTCTTCTTTTTTCTTGCCAAGCAATGCCGCACCTGCGCACGCAAGTACGCCAAGCGTCGTCAAGCCCACGATCGAGCCACAGCCACCCTTCTTGCCCGAGTTTTCCTTTTCGGGTGCAAGCTTTTCCAAAGCGTCAATGCCCGAAATGAAGTTTGCCACCGCGCTATCCAAATCGTCTTGGGTTTGCGCGTTCTTAATTGCGTCTTGTGCCGCCTTATAAAGGGCATTGATCACCGCTTGGTTGGAAGCGGAGTATTCGTTAAAAAGAATGGTCGCTTTCTTTGCGTTGATTGCGTCTTTCGCCGCTTGTACGCTCACGCTTCTCTTTTCGTCCACCGCCGCCTTCGCCGCACTTATAAGCGCGTCAAGCTCCGCTTTGCTATCTACGAGTTCCATGCTCGAAATTGCGCCGCTTACGATCAATTCTACGTCAACAACCCCCACCGTGTACGCGTTGAGTTCGTCTTTTGCCCCTTGCACGTAGCTTTCCTTCGTGGTGAAAGCATCCATTGCTTGGGTGAACGCATCTCTTGCGGAAAGGATTTCTTCTTCCGTTTTCGCTGCCGCGATTGCCGCTAACGCTTCTTCTCTTGCCGCCGCAATAAGTTCTCTTTCTTCCAAGAAATATACGACGTCCGCAAGATAGGTTTCCACCTTTTCGCTCGCCATCGATTTTGCGGGCGCAAGCTCTTCGTTGATATAATCCATCGCCGTCTTCAAAGCGTCGATTCCTGCTTTTGCCGTATCCACAGCATTTTGCACTTCCGTGGGATTGCTTGCGTTATCGATTGCCGCTTTCGCCGTTTCGATAAGCTGCAAACGCGTTGCCGCTTCTTCCGCGCGGAAATAATCCGCTTCCGCTTTGTACGCATCCAACTCCGCTTTCGCCGTCGCTACGACTTCCGTCTTGGGCATCTTCGAATTGATCACAGCCAAGCAGCTTTCCTTGATTGCGCTGATATCCGTAATCGTTTCCGCCGTCAAAAGCCCGTTCATTGCATTCGCAACGGCTTCGTTCATGTCCGCCACGTCTTCGCTAAAATATTCCGCATCCGCTTTCGCCGCGCGCGCGTCGAGAATTTCCTGCTTCACAACGCCCGAATATTCATCGATGAGCACGAAACCGTCACCCGTGTTTACGAAGGTCTTATCCGTCTTGGTTTCAAACAAGATGTACACGGTGTTGTTGCCATTACTCTTCTTCATGCTTTCCATAGCTCTCGTCGGGAAACGCGTACCCGCGGGAATGGTGATCGTTTGCACTTCGGATTCGGGAATGGAAATTCTAAACGAATAGTAGCCCTTCCCTGCTTCATTCAAGTTGAAGATACCGTAATAGGATACGAGTGCATTATCCCCGTTTACCAAAACGGTTTCCTTATAATCGTTTGCGTAGAAGTGGAAGTGGTTTTCGTTTTCGAAAACTTTTTCGCCGTCGCCCAAATAGTCGTCCCCGTCCAAGGAAACGCCGATGTAGGTGGAGGTAGACGCCTCATCCCAAGCTTGCGTCACTTTCATATCTTCCACGTCCGTCTTACCGTACGTTTGACGATCGTAAGCAATGCCCGGCACGCGCTCCGTTTCATAATCGCAGCTTGCGCGATATACGGTCGGATTTTCCGCACCCGTGAAATAGGAATACCCAGGCAACATAAAGCCTTCTTTAATGGTGAGTTTATTTTGCAAAATACCACCGGAGAATTGAATTTCGCCACTATCGTTCAACGCTTGCCATTCTTCTTTATTTTCCGTGTGGCAAGGAATTCTTACGATGTTTTGCGGTTCACCTTCACCGTAGGTTATCATATCCGACCAAGTGTACTGAAAGCCTAATTCTTTCAGCGTCTTATCCCCGATCATGATATTATCATAGAAACCGAATTCGTCCAAAACCGACGCCAAATCCGTCACCGTAATCGACGTTTTAGAGGATGCGTCCGTTTGAGGCAAGGACATATAGATACTAAAATTCCCGTTGGGAATATAGTCGTTCGTGATATGAATGGTGAGCGGCGTATCCACGATCGTATATTGCGTCGTTTCTTCCGCACTTGCCGTTTGATTTTCTTGCGCGATAAAGCCGCCTGCCATTGCAAAGCAACCGAGCATTGCCGCGCCAAGGATAAATTTCTTCATTTTCGTCATCTCTTTATCCCCCTTTTACTTTTTCGGCCAACCTTCGTCCGATTTCAAGTTTTCGTTCGTGACGGTGCCGTTTTCTTGCAAAACTTCAAACGTCGAACGCATTTCGTCTACGTCGCCAACGTAAAGCGCGTACGTATATTCCAAAGGTACAAAGTTGATCATCTTACGCAAAATCGCAGGGTTGATATAGCTATAATTAAACGTCGCGTAGCTAGGAACGATCGTCGATTCGTCGAATTGGAAATATTGCTCGTAATATCTCGTATTTTCTCTTTCGTTGAAATAGTTGGTGGAAATTTGCCCACGCGAAGCGATATATCTATCCGCATTCGGCATCAAAATACCTACGCCAAACTTATTTTCGTTTACGAACGCACACCAACCGTCGATTACGTTACGGCCTTTGAGCGAATAGAAATATTCGCCGCTTACTTCCGCTCTCGGGGAAGTCTTTTCTTGCGATCTACCATTTTGCGCACTGATATTCTTATCAAAAACCGTGCCTTGACGGGTTTCGCAATAGAAATAGTTCAAAGGATATACGAAATAGGTAGCGGGCGTTTCTTGCATGTGCATAGGCGCTTCTTCTTCGTTGATGAATTGCGAGAAATCGGTGTAACGATTGTCTACGATCAACGCGCCGTCCTTGAAGTAGTAGGTTACTTCAATATACCCGTTCGCTTGAATATTCGTAAAGAAGAACCATTCTTGACCTTTCATCTTGATGTACAAGTAGTCTTCTTTATAGACGTAGTCTATAATTTGCGGCGTGTGCCCGCCGTAGTCACCGCATTGAATCGGGTTGTAGATCGGGCCGTTGCCAAGACCTTGATAATACGAATCCTTATCTTCGGGATCGTAATCGGGCTTATAGCCGTTTTCTTCGGTAACACCCGAATAGTAGGAAGGTTGAATTTCACGGCCAAGGTCGCAAATATTTACAAGGTTTACCTTTTCGCTGCTTACTTTATAAACGAATTCGGGATCGACGTCGCGGTCAATACAAATATTACCGTCGCTATCCATGTATTCGTAAATATCGGCATTTGCGCGTTCAAGGTAGGAAATACAACCGCCGTAGAAAGGCGACGTACCGAGAATGGTATCCCCGTCCGAAACGTACATATATTCTTCCGTAACGATGCTACGATCGGAAACGCCGAGCGATTTGAATTTGAACGTACCTTCCTTCGTATGATCTACGCTTTGGAAGGAAATCGTCGTGATCGTCTTATTAAACGCACCGCGCGCACCCACTCTAAAGCCGTCCAAGAAAGTGGTGAATTCCGTGTTTCCTGCTTCAATATAGAATTTTTCCGAGTTCGTTTCGCTAGGATTGCTGTTGTTGTAGTAGTTGATATAGCCCACCACGTTTACGTCCGTTTCAAGCTCCATTTTGAGATAGTTATCCCCTTGAATGTTGCTGAATACGTCGTAAACGACGTTGCCGTTTTCGTTGGGCACGTCGGGGTTATACGCATTCAAGCTTACCGTGTCGCCGTCCGTGAAAACGGTGGTGAACGCGTAGCTTTCTTCCGTATAATTCGGCGTATCGGAATTTACGGAAGAATCTACCGTGGAGTCTGCCCCTTCGTCCTTCGACG
>JAZTWL010000224.1:0-41280 GCA_045635845.1 Candidatus Scatosoma sp.
CGACTTCGAGCGTTCCGCTGCCTTTTTTATGGGCGTGATGAGGAATCACGCAGCGGGTTATGAACGTTTCGTAAATAACGGAGGTAAAGTCTTAAAATGAAAGGAATCATCGAAGCTATCAACGCTGAAAGCATGAAAGCAGAAGTTCCCGCATTCAACGTAGGTGACACGGTTAAGGTTGGCTACAAGATTATCGAAGGCGGCAAGGAAAGAATCCAGAACTTCGAAGGCGTCGTAATCGCAAAGAGAAACGGCGGCATTTCCGAAACTTTCACCGTACGCCACATTTCTTACGGCGTAGGCGTAGAAAAAACTTATCCCCTTCATTCCCCGAAAATTGCATCCATCACGGTTGTTAGAAAGGGTAAAGTAAGAAGAGCTAAGTTGTACTACTTGCGCGGTCTCACCGGTAAAGCAGCTAAAGTTAAGGAAAAAATTTAATCTCGGATTTATCACCGAAAAGAGTAGGTTCGCCCAAAGTCAACGGCGGACTTATTTTTTTTGTCAAAAACGGAAAAAATATTCTTAATTCGGTTTACTTTTTCCAAGTTTTCATATATAATGAAGGAAAGGTATATATAAGGAAGGAGTTTTTCGTTTTTCTTTATAAGAAACCGCCGATTTTTGCAAGGCGGCAAACGAAGGCTTCGAAGGAGCAATATGAAGAAACTTTCGGCATACGTATGGGCGTTTTTCGCACTCTTACTCGTTTTCGTGACGGTGGGTTTTGCGACGCTCGGCAGCGTGAAGACGACGGGAAAAGCCTTGATCGCGAAAAAGGATACGTCCGTATATTACGCGTTGGATTTGGGCGAAGGGCAAAAATTTGACGAATTGTACGTCAACGTCGGCGTTGCGGATGTGAAAATCGGTCAAACGGTGCAGGCGACTGTTGAAACGAGCACGACGAGCGACGCAAGCACGAGCGGTTCGTGGGCAAAGCACGGCGAAGCCGTTAAGTTCACGAATATCGGGTCGAATATCGAATACGCACCGCAAGACGTCACCTATAATTGGTTCAAAATTCACGACGAAACGGTGGGTAGCGCGAGAAAGTTTAGAATCACCTTCTCGGAAAATATTGCGTTGAATGAAATCGTTTGCTTGGATCAAAACGGCGAGCGTATTGACGTTTCCCCGCTTTATATTGAAGCGACAGGGTATGCCAAGAACGAGCTTGCAAAGGCTTGCGACGCGCAATCGAGCTTCACGACGAGCAAGAGCGCATATTATAATCTTGGCAGAGAAGAATCGATCTACATGGCGTCCGCGCAAAATATTCTCGGCGGCCGCGGTGTGGATAACGATACGGGCTACGTTTTGGATAACAACTACAACTATCTTGCAAGCTTGATTTTTGCGGGCTCGGTAAGTATTTTCGGGGAAAGCGTATTCGCGCTTCGTTTGCCTGCATTCCTTGCGGGCGTGGCAGTGCTCGTATTTGCATACTTGCTCGTTCGCGAAATCACCAAGAGTGACAAATATTCCTTCGTATTCGCGTTGCTTCTTGCGCTTGGCGGCGTATTCCTTCCGCTTGCGCGCTATGCTGCGCCCTATACGATTATCGCGAGCGCGCTTTTGGGTAGCTTGTACTTTGCGTATAAATTCTATGCGAAGGGGATTTCGAATAACCATATCGTAAAAGACGGCTTGAACGTGCTTTATTCCGGTCTTTTCGCGGCGGTGGCAATGGCAATCGACGCGGCGACGATTTTCCCCGTAATCGGCATTTTGGTGCTTGGCATTTTCGGTTTGCGCAGACAAAAGTTGGCGTACAAAGTGGCGCTTGCCAAGGCGGAAGGCATGGAAGAAACGATTACGACTGCGGACGGCGAAAGCAAGCAAGTGAATAAGGCGGCGGCGAAGGTGAAGGCGAAATACCAAGCGAAGAACCGCGTATGCTGGGGTTTTGCAATTCTTTCCTTCGTGATGGCGACGGCATTCCTTGTGCTTATTTCTTCCGTACTTTGCTATTTCGCATACGTGAAGGCAGGCGGCAGCGCGGCGACGGGCTATATTAAGTTCGTTTTGAAAGGCGGCTGGAAGTCGGGTAGAAGCGGGAACGTGCTTTGGTTTATGGAACACAACGCAACCAACGTTTGGAGCTGGTGGTTGCCCATTAAGGCGGCGACGCTCTACGCGGGTGCAAACGGCGTGAGCGACGGCAGATATTTGGCGTGGAACGTTGCGCCGAACATGATTCTTTCCTTCCTTTGCTTGGCGGCGGTGCTTTTCATTACGGTGAAAGTGGCGCACGGCTTCGTGAAGAAGACGGAAGATAAGAAGGCGCTCAAGCTTCGTAGAACCTATTTCATCTTGCTTGGCGGCATGGCGGCGATGATGCTCATGGGCGGCTTGAAGGCGAACGTATCGGCGATTTATTCGCTTGCATTCCAAGTGCTCTATATCGCGTTCTTGCCTTTGACGGCAAAGACGATTTCCGATTGCGAATGTGGCGGAAAGCGTAAAAAACTCGTGATGGAAATTCTCGTATGGACGGTTGTGGCGTTGGTTGCAATCTTGTTCCTTATGAGCTTGCCTAGCGTTTACGGCTTTGAAGTGAGCGCAAAGTGGGGCAAGTGCTTTGGTTGGGCGACGTTTGTATCCAACGGCTATTTCAAATAATATATACGCACGATACGCGTTATCCGTAGGTACGCCCGCGGATAACGCTTTTTGAAGGAGAAAGACCTATGATTGCAAAGGTGCAAAGCTATGCGCTTTCCGGTTTGGAAGGGGTGAGCGTGACGGTAGAAGCGGACGTATCGAAAGGGATCCCGTCCTACGATTTGGTAGGGCTTCCCGATGCGGCGGTGAAAGAATCGAGAGAACGAGTGAGAAGCGCGATTAAAAATAGCGCTTTGGAATTTCCCATGCACAAAATCACCGTAAACCTTGCGCCTGCCTACGTGAAAAAAGAAGGCTCGGCATTCGATTTGCCCGTTGCCGTGAGTATCTTGCTCGCCTACGGCGTTTTGGAAGCAAAAACGGACGGAATTGTCTTTCTCGGAGAACTTGCTTTGAACGGCGATCTTCGCCCCGTGACGGGCGTTTTGCCGTCGATTATCTCTGCAAGAGATAAAGGCTTTACGAAATTCGTTATCCCCAAGGAAAACGAAAAGGAAGCGGGCTTTATTTGCGGCGTGGAAACGTACGCGGCGAAGAATTTGAAGGAAGTGGTGGATCACCTTTCCGGTCACGCACCGCTTACCCCCGTCCCCGCGTCGAATTTCCAAAGTGAAAACTCGGGTACCGGTCGTTCTTACGATTTGGCGTTCGTAAAGGGTCAAGAAATTGCAAAGCGCGCCTTGGAAGTGGCTGTTTCGGGCGGACATAACGTCCTTTTCGTCGGCCCGCCGGGCAGCGGTAAAACCATGCTCGCAAGAGCGCTTCCTTCCGTGCTTCCCGATATGTCCTTCGACGAAGCGTTGGAGATTACGAAAATACACTCGGTAGCGGGTACGCTCGGACAAGAAGGTATTGTCACGGAGCGTCCGTTTAGAAGCCCGCACCATACGGCAACGACGGTTTCCCTTTGCGGCGGCGGCAATAAGAGTGTTCACCCCGGGGAAATTAGTTTGGCGCACGGCGGCGTACTGTTTTTGGACGAATTGCCCGAATATAAGCGTTCGGCACTCGAAGCGCTCCGTCAACCCTTGGAGGACGGCGTGATCACCATTTCTCGCTCGGGTGGGACGGTCACCTATCCCGCGTCCTTCATGCTTTGCGCGAGTATGAACCCTTGCCCTTGCGGGAATTACGGCAGTAGAAAACGCCGTTGTACTTGTACCCCGAACGACATTCGTCGTTATAAAGCGCGCGTATCCGGTCCGCTTTTGGATAGAATCGATATTCAAGTGGAAGTGGACGGCGTGGATTACGACGATTTGGTTTCGGACGTGAAATCGGAAACGAGCGAAGCGGTGAAGGCGAGAGCCGACCGCGCGAGAAAGATTCAAAGAGAGCGTTTTGCGGGCAGTATCGTCAAGACGAATGCGGAAATGGGGGAAAAGGAAACCCGTACGTATTGTAAATTGAGCGAAGAATGTGAGCAAGTGCTTCGTGAAGCGTTTGAACGCTTGCATTTGTCCGCGCGTGCAAGATCCCGTATCTTGAAGGTGGCGCGTACGATTGCCGATTTGGAGCTTTCCGAAGATATTCAGCCCGATCATTTGTACGAAGCGATTTCCTACCGTACTTACGGCGCGGAAGACGAAGAAATTCGTCCGTTGAATAAAGTGTAAGCTTGCAAAAAGTCGGCTAAAAGGAAGGAATTGTGTCCATACTCCAAACCAAGGAAAACTTAAAAGAGAGTATCGTGGAAATCGCCGATTGTTCCCCCGTATATCCGAGCGAATGGAAGGGCTTGCAATCGCCCCCGAAGAAGGTGTACGCCTTGGGGGATTTGAGTCTTTTGGGTATGCGTAAACTGACGGTGGTCGGTTCGCGTAGAACGCCCGCCAACGCTTTGAAGCTTGGCGCGGAAATCGTGAAGGAGCTTTCCGTTTCCGTGGCGATTGTCACGGGCGCAGCAGACGGCGGGGATAGCGCGGCAATCGAAGGCGCGGTAGAAAAAGGACGAGTGATTTGCGTGCTTGCGGGCGGTTTTTCCGCTTTGCCACAGGGAAATCTTGCTCTTTTGGAAACGGTAGCGAAGCGTGGCTTGATTTTATCGGAATACGATTTCGATACACCCGTGCGCGCGTATTCCTACGAACGAAGAAACGAGCTTTTGGCGGCACTTGGCGAAGGGGTGTTCGTGCTCGGCGCGGGCGAGAAAAGCGGCGCGTTGATTACGGCGAAGTACGCAAAAGAAGGAAAGAAAAAACTTTTTGCCTTTCCCTATCCCCCGAATTCCGCAGTGGGATGCGGTTGCAACGCCTTGATTAAGAATGGGGCAACGCTCGTGGAAAACGCGCGGGATATTGCGCAGGGCTTGGGCGTAAACCTTGGTGAAAGAGCGCAAAGAGTGGCACTTTCCCAAGACGAAGAGAGAATATACGAGATTTTGAAGGAAGGGGAGTTGCACGCTACGGAGCTTTCGCAAAGGACGGGTGTGCCCGTATTCAAGCTTCGCGCAATCGTATCTTCCTTGGAAATGAAAGGGCTTGCCGTAGCCCTTGGCGGAAACCGCTATACGGCGATTTGAGTTGTAAAAAATTAACGTTAAGGAATATAGAATGGATTTAATTATCGTAGAGTCGCCTTCCAAGGCGAAAACCATCAACAAGTATCTCAAAGGCAAGTACAAAGTGGACGCGTCCGCAGGGCATATTCGCGATTTGCCCGTGCACACGCTTGGCGTAGATATCAAGAACGATTTCGAGCCGAAGTACGTCGATTCCGAAGGGAAGGAAGACGTTATCCGTCGTTTGAGAGAAGCGACGAAGCGCGCCGATCGCGTCTATCTCGCAACCGACCCTGATAGAGAAGGGGAAGCGATTGCATGGCACTTGCAAACGGTGCTTGGTTTGGACGAAAAGGGCTTGAACCGTATCGAGTTTAACGAAGTCTCGCAAACGGCGATTGAAAAGGCTTTGACGACCCCCCGCCAAATCAATTATAGTTTGGTGGACGCGCAACAAGCGCGCCGCGTTTTGGATAGACTCGTGGGCTACAAGCTTTCCACCCTTTTGAATCACAAGATCGAAGATAAGAAGGGGAACGGCAAGCGTACCCTTTCGGGCGGCAGAGTGCAATCGGTTGCACTCCGTTTGATCGTGGAAAGAGAAAGAGAAATTCAAGCGTTCGTACCCAAGGAATATTGGAACTTGACGGCAGAGCTTCAAGATCAACAAAAGGCGCAAGCGGCGTTCAAGGCAATGCTCGAAAAGAAGGGCACGAAGGCGTATAAGCCTTCGTCCAAGGAAGAAACGGAAAGCGTACTTTCCACCCTTTCGGGCGGCAAGTTTATCGTTTCCAAAACGAAGAAAACGGTGGTAAAATCCCACGCACCCGCACCTTTCACGACGAGCTCTCTCCAACAAGACGCATCGACGAAGCTCGGCTTTACCGCGCCCGAAACGATGAACCTTGCACAGCACTTGTACGAAGGTATCGAAACGGAAAACGGGGATCATATCGCCTTCATTACGTATATGCGTACGGACTCCGTCCGCGTATCCGCAGACGCGCAAGCGAAAGCACTTGCGAAGATTCGTGAAGTGTACGGCGACGATTACGTGCCTGCAAAGCCGAATTTCTATCGCACGAAGAAGGACGCGCAAGACGCCCACGAAGCAATCCGTCCCAACGATATTTCCATGACGCCGCAAAAGGCAAAGGCGCTTTTGGATAAGAAGCACTACGCTCTTTATAAGCTCGTTTACGAACGCTTCTTGGCATCGCAAATGGCGGAAGCTACGTATAACAGCATGCAAATGGAAATCGATAACAGCGGCTATATCTTCAAGGCGAGCGGTAGAGTGTTGCTCTTCCCCGGTTTCACGGCGGTATATCAAGATATTAGCGTGAAGAAGGACGAAGACGACGAATCGGTGAGCGCAAAACTTTTGCCCAACCTTTCCGAAGGGGACGAAGTGGATCTCGTGAGCATGAAGAAGGAACAAAAATTCACCAAGCCCCCCCAACGCTATACGGACGCAAGTATCGTAAAGGCAATGGAAGAAAAGGGGATCGGCAGACCGTCTACCTACGCGACGATTATTTCCAAACTCATGCAAAAATATGTCAAGAAAGACGGCAAATATATGGTGCCTGCGCCCATTTCCTACGACGTTGTGGATATGCTCGTGAGCTGCTTTACGGACGTTATGGACGTCGGCTTCACGGCGGATATGGAAAATAAACTCGACGATATCGAAGGCGGCGGCATCAATTGGCGTACGGTTATCGGGGATTTCTATCCCGGCTTTGAAAAGAACTTATATAAGGCGTCCACCTACGGCGATCAACGCACGGAAGAAGTGTGTGGCAAGTGCGGACATTTCATGCTCCGCAGAACGGGCAAATTCGGCAAATATTTGGCTTGCTCGAATTATCCCGAATGTCAAAATATCATTAGCGAAAGCGCGGAAGAAGTTTCGGCGATCCGTTGCCCGAAGTGCGGCTTGCACATGGTAGCAAAGAGCGGTAAATTCGGCAAATTCTTGGCTTGCCCGAGCTATCCGGATTGTAAGTCCACCATGTCTATGCCGACGGACGAAGCACCCAAGCTCAAAGGCGTTTGCCCCGATTGCGGCAGTCCTACGTCGGTGCGTAAATCCAAGAAGGGCAAGGTATATTATAGCTGCTTGAGCTATCCCGATTGCAAGTTCATGAGTTGGGATGAGCCGACGGGGGAAAAGTGCCCCGATTGCGGCGCGTTCACGATCAAGGCTTTGAACGGGGATATTAAGTGCAGCGAAAAGGATTGCAAATTCCGTATCGTAACGGAAAAATCGAAGAAGACAAAGAAAGCCCCCGTCATGGACGACGATTTCCTTCCGCCCCCTTTGGAAGAAGAACCGAATTTCTATAACGGATATTTCTCCGCGGAGTTTTTTGAAAATGATAAATAAAGAAGTGCTCGTGATCGGCGGCGGTTTGGCGGGTAGCGAAGCGGCGTATTATCTTGCTTCGCGCGGGATAAAAACGACGCTCGTCGAAATGAAGCCGAAAAAATTTAGCCCCGCGCACGAGAGTGAAAATTACGGGGAGTTGGTTTGCTCAAACTCCTTGAAAAGCAACGATTTTTACGCCAACGCTTGCGGACTTTTGAAGGAAGAAATGCGTATCTTGGGCTCGATGATTATCGAAGCCGCCGACGCAACGAAAGTGCCCGCAGGCGCGGCTTTGGCTGTGGATAGAGAGAAGTTTTCAGCGTATATCACCGAGAAATTGAAAACTTGCCCCAACCTTACGCTCATAAGCGAAGAAGTGGAAAAGCTCCCCGAGCTTGAAAAGGATGGGGACAGGTACGCGATCATTGCAACCGGCCCGCTCACGTCCGATTCGTTGAGTGCGGATATTTTGGAAAAAACGGGCGGCGGCTTGCATTTCTACGACGCGTCCGCGCCGATCATCTCGGCGGAGAGCGTGGATATGTCCTGCGCGTTCACGGGGGATCGCTACGGCAAAGGGACGGGAGATTATATCAACTGCCCAATGAACAAGGAAGAATATTACGCTTTCGTGGACGAACTTTTGAAGGCGGAAAAGGCGGAATTGCACGAATTTGAAAAGCGGGAAATTTTCGAAGGCTGTATGCCCTTGGAAGTGATGGCGTCGCGCGGTGTGGACACTCTTCGCTACGGCACGCTCAAGCCCGTGGGCTTGGCGGACGAAGACGGGAAACGCCCGTATGCCGTTTTGCAGCTCCGTAAAGAAAACGAAGAAGGCACGTGCTATAATCTCGTCGGGTTTCAAACGAACTTGAAATTCCCCGAGCAAAAGCGAGTGTTTTCTATGATCCCCGCACTCAAAAACGCGGAGTTTTTGCGCTACGGCGTGATGCATAGAAATACGTATATTCAATCTCCCGATGTTTTGAATCGTGATTTTTCGGTTAAAAATAATCGAAGGCTGTTTTTTGCGGGACAAATCACGGGCGTAGAAGGGTACGTGGAAAGTGCGGCGAGTGGACTTTTGGCGGCAATACATATTGCAGACGAAATTCTAGGCAGACCTGCCCACGTCTTTGACGAACAAACGGTGTGCGGTGCGTTGGAAACGCATATTTCCACGCAAGTGAAGGATTTCCAACCGATGAATGCGAACTTTGGCATTCTCACGCCGATGTCCACCCGTATTCGTGATAAAAAGGAGCGTTATCGCGCTTTGGCGGAACGCGCGCTCGAAAAAATCAAAGAACTTGCCAAGA
Organism: Candidatus Scatosoma sp.; assembly: GCA_045635845.1. Lineage (GTDB taxonomy): Bacteria > Bacillota > Clostridia > Christensenellales > Borkfalkiaceae > Scatosoma. The sequence continues at coordinate 8,822 of JAZTWL010000224.1, forward strand.
CTTTATAAAGGAAGGGAAAGAGAAATGGAATTTAGAGGAACGACGATTTGCGCTGTGAAAAAGAACGGCGTGACGGCGATTGCCGGCGACGGTCAAGTGACCATGGGCGAATCGGTTATTTTTAAGAATACGGCGGTAAAGGTGCGCCGAATCTACGGCGGCAAAGTGATTTTGGGCTTTGCGGGCTCGGTGACGGACGCCTTTGCGCTCACCGAACGCTTTGAAGGTATGCTCAATAAATTCGGGGGCAATTTAATGCGCTCGGCGGTGGAGCTTGCAGAGCTTTGGCGCAGTGACAAAGTGGGTAGAAAGCTTGACGCAATGATGATTACGGCGGACGAAAACACCTTGCTTATCCTTTCGGGTACGGGCGAAGTAATCGAGCCGGACGAAGGGGTTTGCGCAATCGGCAGCGGTGGCAACTACGCGTTGGCGGCGGCGCGTGCGCTTTTCAAGGAAACCGATTACGACGCGGAAACGATTGCGAGAAAGGCGCTTAAAATTGCTTCGGAAATTTGCGTTTTCACCAACGATAATATCCGTTGCGAAACGGTCGGCGCAACGCTCAACGCAGACACGCCTGCCCCGAAAACGAAAAAATGCGCGAAGAAGGAGGAAAAATAATGGATTTATCCCCCAAGCAAATCGTATATAAATTAGATAAATATATTATCGGCCAAGACGAAGCGAAAAAGGCGGTGGCAATCGCGCTCCGCAATCGTTATCGTCGCGCACAGCTTCCTGCGGAAATCCGTGAAGAAATCACGCCGAAGAATATCATTATGAAAGGCCCTACAGGGGTTGGTAAAACGGAGATTGCTCGTCGTCTTGCCAAACTCGTGAAAGCGCCTTTCGTGAAAGTGGAAGCAACGAAATATACCGAAGTGGGCTACGTGGGCAAGGACGTAGAGGGCATGATCCGCGATTTGGCGGAATGCGCGTACAGACTTGTCAAAGCGGAAAAGGAAGAAGAAGTGAAAGCCCGCGCAACGGCGTATGCGGAAAAGAGAATTTTGCGCGCGCTTGCGGAAGCGAAGCGTGATGAAAAGGGCGATACGGCAAAGGAAGTGTGGGAAGCAAACCTTTTGGAAGATTTCCGAAAGGGCTTCTACGATAATTTCACGATTGAAATGGAAGTGATCGACGCACCCACCCAACCCATGGAATTGATGCCCGGCGGCGCGGCAATTTCCCTTGGCAGTATTTTCGGGGATATGTTCCCGCAAAAGAAGAAAAAACGCCGTTTGACGGTGCGTGAAGCCTTCCAAATCGCGCTCGAAGAAGAATCTTCCAAGCTCGTGGACGAAGACGCGATTAAATCCGAAGCGATCTACCGCGCGGAAAACGACGGTATTGTATTCATTGACGAAATTGATAAAATCGCGGGCAAGGGCAATCGCAACGGCGCGGACGTTTCGAGAGAAGGGGTGCAAAGAGACATTCTTCCCATCGTCGAAGGCTCGACGGTGGTGACGAAGTACGGTCCGATTAAGACGGATTTCATTCTCTTCATTGCGGCGGGTGCATTCCACGTGGCGGCAATCGAAGATTTGATTCCCGAATTGCAAGGCCGCTTCCCCGTTTCGGTAGAGCTTCAATCGCTCACGAAGGAAGATTTCGTGAAGATTTTGACGGAAACGGAAAATTCGCTCACTTTCCAATACGGCAAATTGCTCGAAGTGGATCATATCAATTTGCAATTCGACGAAGGCGCGATTGAGCGCATTGCCGAAGTGGCGGTGGAATTGAACTTGACGAGCGAAGATATCGGCGCAAGACGTTTGCATACGGTAATGGAATACTTGCTCGAAGACATTTCCTATAACGCAGGCGGGGATTATCCGCTCTTCACGCTCGAAATTGATAGAAAGTACGTTGACGAGCACTTGAAGAAGCTCACGGGCGATAGAAACTTGAAGAAATACGTACTCTAAAATTTAGCAAAAAAGGAAAACTATATGATTTACATTCCCAAGGGCACGAAAGACGTTTTGCCCCAAGACGCATATAAATGGCAATACGTGGAAGGCATGGCGCGCGACGTTGCCAAGCTTTTCAACTTAAAAGAAATCCGCACGCCGACCTTTGAACACACCGAGCTTTTCCAACGCGGTGTGGGGGACACGACGGATATCGTTACGAAGGAAATGTACACCTTCAAGGATAAGGGTGATCGTTCGATCACGCTCAAACCCGAAGGCACGGCAGGCACGGTGCGCGCGTTTATCGAAAACGGTCTTGCAGGAGGCGTGCTTCCCGCAAAAATGTACTATATCACTCCCGCTTTCCGTTATGAAAGACCGCAAGCGGGCAGACTTCGCGAATTCCATCAATTCGGGGTGGAAGTTTTCGGCGCGGCAAGCGCGCAAACGGATGCGGAAGCCATTTTAATGGCGGATACCTTCTTGAAAAAGCTCGGCTTGAACGTGGCACTCAAACTCAATTCAATCGGTTGCAAAACCTGTCGCGCGGCGTACAACAAGGCGTTGAAGGATTTCTTCGCACCGCATTTGGATGAGCTTTGCCACGATTGCAAAACCCGTTTTGAGAAAAACCCGCTTCGACTTCTCGATTGCAAGGAAGAAGCTTGCAAGAAGATCAATGCGGACGCGCCCACGATCTTGGAATACCTTTGCGACGATTGCTCGGCGCACTTCGAAGAAGTGAAAGCGTGCTTGGATTTATCGGGCGTAGCTTATGAAATCGATCCCCGTATCGTGCGCGGTTTGGATTACTATACGCGTAGCGTATTCGAATTCGTTTCCACGTCGATCGGCGCGCAAGGTACGGTTTGCGCGGGCGGTAGATACGACGGCTTGATTGAAGAGCTCGGCGGTAAGCCCATGCCCGCAGTCGGTTTTGCGGCAGGGATTGAAAGACTTTTGATCGTCATGGAGCAGACGGGGGCTGTTATTCCCGAAGAAGAAAAGCCCGTCGTATATTTGGCGGGTATGGATAAGGACTGCCGTCAAAAGGCGTTTGAAATCGCAACGGCGCTTCGCAAAGCGAATATTTTTGCGGAAATCGATCACATGGAACGTTCGATCAAGGCGCAATTCAAGTATGCGGATAAGATCGGCGCGCGCTACGTGGCGGTAATCGGCGGCAACGAGCTTGCGGAAGGGAAGGCGAACGTGAAGTGCATGGCAACGGGCGAAAGCGAAAGCGTTGCTTTTGCGGATATGCTCGCATATTTTCAAGGCAAGTAAAGCATACTAACAAAGGGGAAAAAGAACATGGTAAAATATATTACGGCGAAAGAATTGAACGAACTTTTTCAAAACACGGATAAGACGGTTTTTTGTGATTTTTGGGCGAGTTGGTGCGGTCCTTGCAGAATGCTTGCGCCCGTATTCGAAGAAATTTCGGATAAATACGAAGGGCAAGCAATCTTCGTGAAAATGGATATCGACGAAGAAGAAAACGAAGTGGCGGCAATTCAATACGCAATCACGAGTATTCCGAATATTATTGCCTTCAAAGAAGGCAAACCCGTAGCAAACAGCCTTGGCTTTAAGCCCGCGGCGATGCTCGAAGAATTCGTGAAAAATAATCTTTAATTTGCGTTTATAAAATAACCCGCCGCGGGCTTTTCCGCGGCGGGTTTTATATTTTTGCATTCCATTTGGACGGAATTTCGTATAACGTAAAACGTCCCCCCGATTCAAGATCGGGGGGACGCCTTTTATTTATTTATTGGAGGTTTTTAATTAGTAGTTTTCTGCTCTTACTTGGAAGTATGCTTGAGGGTGTGCACAGATAGGGCATACGTCGGGTGCTTGCTTGCCAACAACGATATGGCCGCAGTTGGAGCATTGCCATACAGCGTCGCCTTCCTTCGAGAATACGAGGTTGCCCTTTACGTTTGCAAGGAGCTTTCTATATCTTTCTTCGTGTTCTTTTTCGATTGCTGCAACGCCTTCGAAAAGTTTTGCGATGTCTTCAAAGCCTTCTTCGTGCGCTACTTTTGCGAACTCGTCGTACATATCCGTCCATTCATAGTTTTCGCCTTCTGCTGCTGCCAAAAGGTTTTCAGCCGTGGTAGGGATTTCGCCGCCGTGCAAAAGCTTGAACCAAATCTTTGCGTGTTCTTGTTCGTTCTTCGCCGTTTCTTCAAAGATCGCCGCGATTTGTACGAAGCCTTCCTTCTTTGCCTTGCTTGCAAAGTAGGTGTACTTATTTCTTGCTTGCGATTCGCCTGCAAAAGCCGTTTGCAAATTCGCTTCCGTTCTCGAACCCTTCAAGGTGGGAACTGCTACGAATTTACCGCTTTGCTTGCATACGGGGCAAACTTCGGGAGCTTCGCCTTCTGCTACATAGTGACATACTTGACATTCGAATTTTTTCATAATTTTCTACCTCTTAATTTCTTTTTAATTTGTTTCCTTATTAGGACTTGGTTTTATTAACTATCTATAGTATAATATAAAAAAACGCATTTGTCAATAGTTTTTTGAAAAAAAGTTCAAAATTTTTTAAGTTTTTTTCGTGAAAGAATTTTTAACGGAATTTTCACCAAACGGAAACGGGTTTTTTACGCGTATATATTATAATGAAAGAAAAAGTTTGACAAATCGGGCGGAACTTGCTAAAATAAAAGTAGCGTTTGCGCCCATACTAAAAAGTGGGGGCAAGGATGCGGAAATTGAGTAAGCGGCAAAAAAAGAGAATTGAGCGAACGATTGCGAACGATCGTAGCTATAAGCTTTTCCTTTATAATCGTTTTTTTATCTTTCTCACGCTCGTTTTATTGCAAATCGTGGGATATATTTGGCTGATTTATTCCTTGGCGTATTCGTCGAAGGTGGCGGTGCTCGTTGAAACGGCGGTGGGGTTGATTGCGCTCGTCGCGGTCATTTATTTGATCAACCGCAACGATCGGCCGTCTATGAAGCTGAATTGGATTTTGCTCATGCTCATTGTGCCGGTTATCGGCGTGCCTATGTACCTTCTCTACGGGGAAGGGCGGCCAACGCGAAAAATGAAGAAAAAGCTCGAAGAAGCGGCGGCGAAAAACGACGAAGCCTTTCAAGCGTTTTGTGAAAAACTCCCGCAAAAAGAAGCTTCGACGCGTGCGGATACGATTGGCGTATTTTTGCGAAAGAGCGCGGGCTATCCCGCTTATTACGACGGGAACGTGGAGTATTTCGATAGCGGCGAAAAGGCGTTTTCGCGTATGAAGGAAGCCTTGCGCAGGGCGGAAAAGTACGTACTGCTCGATTATTTCATTATCGCGCACGGGAAAATGTGGAACGAGATTTTGCAAATCTTGCTCGAAAGAGCGGAGCAGGGGGTGCAAATTCGTATCATTTACGACGATTTTGGGTGTATGACCGCCCTTCCGCCCAAGTACAACGAGTATTTGGAAGGCTTGCACGAAAACGTGAAGGCGATGCGGTTTAATAAGATCGTGCCCCTTTTTGCGGTGCGTATGAACAACCGTGATCATCGAAAAATGCTCGTGATAGACGGCAAAAGTGCATTTACGGGCGGCTTTAATATCGCGGACGAATATATCGGCGAGAAAGTGCGTTTCGGGCATTGGAAAGATACGGGCGTACTCGTGACGGGGAATTCGGTGGCGTCCTTCGTGCGTGCATTTTTCCTTTTTTGGAACGCCTTTTATCCCCAAAAAGAAGACGTTTCCACTTATTTACCGACGCCGAGTCTTCGCGAAGGCGGCTGTGAAATTCAACCCTACGATTCGTCGCCCTTGGCGCATTTTAGCGTGGGGGAAAACGTGTACGTGGATATGATAGAGCGGGCGGTGCGGAGCGTATATATTTTCACGCCGTATTTGCTTTTAGGGGACGGCTTGCGGGCGGCGCTTTGTCGCGCGGCGTTGCGCGGTGTGGACGTGCGAATCGTCACGCCGGGGATTCCCGATAAGAAAATGGTCTATCGTCTAACCCGTGCAAACTACGGGATTTTACTAAAATCGGGCGTAAAAATTTACGAATATACGCGTGGATTTTTGCACGCGAAAAGCGTGCTTTGCGACGGGGAAAGCGCCGTCGTGGGCACGATCAACTTCGATTACCGAAGCTTATATCATCATTTCGAAAACGCCGTTTATTTTTCGGGCGGGGAGGCGGTGAAGGCTTTGGAAAGGGATTGCGAAGAAACCTTCGCCATTAGCGCGCCGTGCACGCTAGAAAATCGGAAGCGGAGCGTCGTGGGGCGGTTGGTGGATTCGATTTTGCGAGTTTTTGAAACGTTATTATAAAGGATAGTATTATGAGCAAACAAACGAGAAAGCAAAGAAAGGAAGAAGAAGCGAGAATCATTGCGGAAATGGACGAAGCGTTGGCGGCACAGGGCTTGCCCACCCTTTCCGAACCGAAAGAAAAGGAAGAAAAGTACGCGCGTGCGTATGACGATACCATGCCGCAAAGAATACATTGCCGTCGCTGTAAGACGTTGATGGAAAACGGGAAATGCCCCCTTTGCGGACATACGATTTACGTGCCCATGAACAAAGAAAAACAACGCAAAATCAAGTGGATTGCGACGGGCGTTATGCTCGTGATTTTCTTGGCGCTTTTCGCCGTCGTGCAATTATCGAGATAAAAAGAATCAATCTTCCCGAAAATCGGGAAGATTTTTCTTATTTCCCCCCACCGTGTACGCGTTGAATGGTAAAAAAATCAACCAAAAAGTTTTCGTTCGCTCTTTACTTTTGCGCGCGGGCGTGATATAATAATAGCAAAAGAAGAAATCGTGGGTGTACTATGAGAATACTACATACGGGCGATATTCATATCGGCTCGGCTTTTAAAAATTTACCCGCCGAAAAAGCGGCAATGCGCAGAAACGAAATCTTGGACGGACTGCGTAATCTTTGCGCGTTCGCAAAAGAACAAGGGGTGAGTGCGGTGCTTATCGCGGGGGACTTATTCGACGAGAGAAAAGTGCCGCGCAGTTTGCAGCAAGAAGTGGCGAATATTTTTGCCGCTTCCAAGCCCGTTTGTTTTTTCTACGTTTCGGGGAATCACGACGGCACGTTTGCGGTAGAAAACTTGCCCGAAAACGTCTATACCTTCGCCAAAGCGCAAGGTTGGCATAGCTACGATTTGCCCGATAATATCACGATTACGGGTGCAGACAGCGCCTATTTTTCAAGCGGACTTTTCCATTCGCTCGTTTTGCGGCAGGAGCGCTTCAATATCCTTGTTTTGCACGGGGAAATTGCGCGCGCGGAAACGGGGAGCGCGGATTGTATTCCCTTGTCGTACTTGCAAAATAAAGGGATTGATTATTTGGCGCTCGGGCATATTCATATTCCCATGCCGACGGCGGAGCGTTTGGACGGGCGCGGAAAGTACCGCTATTGCGGTTGCTTGGAAGGCAGGGGCTTCGACGAGTGCGGAGAGCGCGGTTTTTTCCTTTTGGATATCCAAAACGGCCGCGTTGTGAACGAACAATTTTACACCCTCGCCAAGCGTAGCGTGTGGGAGCGGGGCGTGGATATTTCCGCTTGCCAAACCTATTACGACGTGGAAAGGGCGGTGCTCAACGCCTTGGTCGGCGTGCGTGGCGGGGATATGGTGAAGGTGGTGCTTCAAGGCAGACACAAGCTCGGTTTGCGCAAGGATATTCCCTTGCTCACGAGTACCCTTTCGCAAAAGTATTTCTTCGTGAAAGTGGCGGATACTTCCCGCGTGGCAATCGATTTGAACGCCTTTGCTTCCGATCTCACCGAGCGCGGGGAATTCGTGAGAGAAGTGGGCAGGTACGAGTTGAGCGAAGAAGAACGCGCCGAAATACTCGACGTGGGCTTGAAGGCGCTTGCCGGGGAGGAGATTGACTTATGAGAATCCTTTCCTGCCATATCATAGGCTTTGGCAAGCTTGTAAATAAGAAAATCGACTTAAAAGAACTCACCGTTATCAAGCAAGACAACGGTTGGGGAAAGACGACGTTTGCGGATTTTATCCGCTGTATGTTCTACGGTCTTGACGGCGGTAGAAAGAAAGAGATTGCGGAAAACGACAGAGTGCATTATCGTCCTTGGTCGGGCGGTACGTTCGGCGGTACGTTGACGTTTGAGTACGCGGGGCAAGTCTATCGCATAGAGCGCACGTTTGGGCAAACGCCGGCGCAAGATTTCGCGCGCGTTTTGGATAGCAACCAAATGGTGTGCTATTCCTTTGGCGAGAAGGCGGAAAAGTTAGGGGAAATCCTTTTCGGCATGGACGGCGAAAGCTACCGTCGCTGTGTGTACGTGCCCCAAAGCGAGATTGAAACGGGCGGTTTGCCCGACGGCATTAAGAATAAATTACTCACGCTTTTGAGTGAGAGCGGGGAAAAGGGGGGCAAGCGTGCGTTGGAAATTTTAGAGAACGCGGATAAAGCCCTTCGCGGCAAACGCGCGCCCCGAAACGGGAAGTTGGATAGCATTGACGCCCGCTTGGAAGAAATTCTTCGTTTGAAAGGGGAAAAGGCGGGCTACGAACGCACGGCGAGAGAATATTATGCGCGAGCGGCGGACGCGGAAATCCAAATTCGGAACGCGGAAGAGAGTATGCAAGCGTTAACGACGGCGATTCAACAAGAAGCAAAGCGGGAAACGATCGAAACCAACCGCAAGGTATATCAAGAACTGCAAGCGCAATACGAAAACGCAAAATCGGAGTTTGCGCGTTTACAACGCTTCTTCGGGGAAAATAATCCCGAAACGGTGAATGCGGAAGGCTTGCGGGAAGCGGTGAACGAATACTATCGTTTGAAATCGGAAACCGATCTCGGCGTGGAAAAGCTGCGCGATTTGAAAGCGCAAGCGGCGGGGAAAGAAGTCCTTCTCACGCAAATCGAAGGCAAAGAACAGCTTCTTCAATCCTATCAAGAATTATTGCAAAAAGGGGATTTGGACGGGGCAGGTACGATTCGAAAGGAAAAATTTAAGAAGGTTTATCCCCAAAAACGCAAGAGCACGAAGTGGATTTTATTCTTGAGCTTGGCGCTTGCCATGGTGGGCGCGGCGTTCGTGGGTACGAATTGGAAGTTGGGCTTGCCCTTGCTCGGTTTGGGCGGTTTGGGCTTGCTTGCCATGTTCTTCCGCACTATGCCGAAATACGAAAAAGTGGCGGATAAGGAAAAGCCGACGGGGCTTTCCAAGGACGAAAGGGCGGCGTACGAGCAAAAAGTGCGGGATTTGACTTTGGAAATTCAAGGCTACCGCGCACAACTTTCTAGCTATGCGGAAGGGGATGAGCTCGGGGAAGACTACTCGAAAAAAATAGCGCGTATGCAAGCGCTTGAAGTGGGGATTCAAAAGTTTATGAGCAATTTCCGCTTCGGGGATATTTACGATTACCGCGCGGCGTTGGACGAATTAAGACGGAACGTGGAAGATTATCCCAAGCACGCGAAAACGATTTCGGAATACGCCGAAAAGGCGGCGGCGTTGCAAACGGACGATACGAACTTGCCGATTTTCGCGCAAAACGTGGAAGCTTTGAAGGAGAAATTGCAAGCGGAAACGCAGCGAAAGGATAACGCGATTGCATTGCGCAGTCAAATGCTCTCGAAAGGGGAAACGGCGGAAGCGCAAGCGGACGTAGCCGAATTACTCGGCGAAGAAGAACGCTTGAAGGAAGAAAAAATCCGTTTGGAAAAACGCCACCTTGCCATTCGTCGGGCGCAAGAACTTTTGCGCCGTGCGCAAGAGAATTTGGCGTCCCGCTATTTGAATGGCGTGGAAGCGGGGTGTATGCAGTATTTAGCGACGTTCAAGTCGGCGTTGAACACCCGCTTTGCGGGTGACGGCAGCGTGTGCGTGGAAGAAAACGGCATGCAGAAGGAACTCGATTATTATAGCGTCGGCTCGAAGGAGCTCGTCGATTTTTGCATAAGAATTGCCCTTGCGGACGAGTTGTTTATCAAGGAAAAACCCACGCTCATTTTGGACGATCCCTTCGTGAATTTCGACGACGATAAGACGGAATGTGCGAAGTCGCTCGTGAAAAATCTTGCGCAAAAATACCAAATCGTTTATCTCACGTGTAAAACGGAGCGTTCTTTTTGAGTAAAAACGAAGAAAATTTCGTGAAAGAGTGTAAAAGTTTTCTATAAACGGTTGACATTATTTTTGAAAAACAATACAATAAATAGCGTATAAATACGCTATCAAGGAAGAAAAAAGAAATGGCAAAAACAAAGACGAAAAACCAACCGCTCGGGAGCATGCTCAAACCCTTGCTCGGCAGCGTGCGGGAATATAAAAAACCGTCGTTGATCACACCGATTTTCATGGCACTCGAAGCTTTTTGCGAGTGCCTTATTCCCTTTTTCATGGCACAGCTCATTACGGCGATCAATCCGCCTAGCGGGGAAGTGGTAGGCTCGTCGGAGGCTATGAAAGAGATTTGCAAATACGGCGCGATCTTGCTTGCGCTTGCAATCTTCTCGATTACAAGCGGCGTTTTGGCGGGGCGGTTTGCCGCCACGGCAAGCTGTGGTTTTGCGAAGAATTTGCGGCACGATTTGTTCTATAAGGTGCAAAAATTCTCGTTCGCAAACGTGGATAAATTTTCTACGTCTTCGCTCGTGACGAGATTGACGACGGACGTCACCAACGTACAGCAATCCTATCAAATGTGCTTGCGTATTGCAATCCGCGTGCCCTTGCAATTCCTTTTTGCAATCATCATGAGCTTTGCAATCAACCCCAAGCTCGCTTGGATTTACCTTGCGGTAGTGCCCTTCTTGGCGCTCAGCATCATCTTGATTATGGCATACGTAATGCCCTTCTTCCGTCGTATTTTCAAAAAGTACGACGCGCTCAATAGTTCCGTACAGGAAAACGTGGGCGGTATTCGCGTTGTGAAATCTTTCGTGCGTGAAGACCACGAAACGAAGAAATTCGAAAAGGCGGCAGGGGAAGTGCGTAACGACTTCACCAAAGCGGAAAAAGTGCTTGCACTCAACACCCCGCTTATGACCTTCTTCATCAATTTCGCGTCCATTTTGATTTCCGTTTTCGCGGCGTACGCGATTATCGATAAGACGCATTGGGCGGCGTTCAAGGGCTTTAACGAAGGACAGCTTTCCGCGCTCATTTCCTACGGTATTCAAATGCTTTCCTGCTTGATGATGTTCTCGATGATCTTCGTTATGCTTTCGATGTCCTTTGAATCGGCAAGACGTATCAGCGAAGTGCTTACGACGGAATCCGATTTGACGAGCCCTGAAAACGGCTTGACGGAAGTGAAGGACGGCAGCGTGCGTTTTGAAAACGTGAATTTCAAGTACGCAAAAACGGCGAATAAATACGCCCTTTCCGATATTGATTTAGAAATCGCTTCGGGCGAAACGGTGGGTATTTTGGGGAGTACCGGCTCGTCCAAGACCACGCTTATTCAGCTCATTCCCCGTTTGTACGATGCGACGGACGGCGCGGTGTACGTGGGTGGCGTGAACGTAAAGGAATACGATTTGGACGTACTTCGAAACGAAGTTTCGATCGTGCTCCAAAAGAACGTACTCTTCTCGGGTACGATCAAAGAAAACTTGCGTTGGGGGAATGCGGAAGCGAGCGACGAAGAGCTCGTACGCGTTTGCAAGCTTGCCCAAGCGCACGAATTTATCGAAGGCTTCCCCGACGGCTACGATACCTTTATCGAGCAAGGCGGTACGAACGTTTCGGGTGGTCAAAAACAACGTCTTTGCATCGCAAGAGCGTTGCTCCGCAAACCGAAAGTTTTGATTTTGGATGATTCGACGTCGGCGGTAGATACCAAGACGGACGCGCTCATTCGCCACGCTTTCAAGGAAGAAATTCCCGAAACGACGAAGATTATTATCGCGCAACGCGTTTCTTCGATTGAGCACGCGGATAAGATTCTCATTCTCGACGGTGGCAAGATCGTTGCTTGCGGCAACCACGAAACGCTCCTTCAAACGAGTGCAATTTACCGTGAAATTTACGAAGCGCAAACCAAGAGCAAAGCTTCCGAAAAGAAAGAAGGGGGTGACGCGTAATGGCTGACGTAAAAGCGAAAAGCAAACTCCCGCCCGCAATGCCCAAAGGACCTATGCGCGGCCGCGGTATGCCCGTACCGAAGGGTATGATTAAGAAGGGTACGCTCGGCAGACTCTTAAAAACGGCGTTCAAGTACTATAAATGGCGCTTGATTTTCGTATTCTCGTTCATTATCATTAGTTCGGTAGGGAGCTTGGTTTCTTCCATCTATATGCAACGTTTGGTGGACGACGTAATCACGCCCGCATTGAAGGTGGGCTTGAATTCCGATCTCAAAGCGACGCTCGTAGGCTTGATTATTCTAATGTGCTCCGTATATACGATCGTCACGTTGACGACTTTCCTTTATACGCGCATCATGGCAACGGTGACGCAAGGGCTTTTATATCACCTTCGTACGGATATGTTTGCAAAAATGCAAACCTTGCCGATTAAGTATTTCGATACCCACGCGCACGGCGATATCATGAGTACCTATACGAACGATACCGACGCCACGCGCCAACTTATCGGGCAATCCTTGCCCACGATTTTGAGCAACTCGCTCACCTTGATTTTGTCCATCGTCTTAATGCTCACGTATAGCTTTTGGCTTTCCATTGTGGTTGTGTTTAGCACGTTCATGATGAGCTTCGTAATGAAGAAAATCGGTGGCAGAAGCGCGAAGAACATGGTGGCGCAGCAAACTTCGCTCGCCGTGGAAGAAGGCTTCGTGGAAGAAATGATGAAAGGCCAAAAGGTTGTCAAGGTGTTCACGCACGAAGAAAAGGCGAAGGAAGACTTTGATAAACTCAACGAAAAGCTTTTCAAGGATAGTGAAAAAGCGCACATTTTCGGCAACATTTTAGGGCCGATTCTCGGCAACATCGGGAACTTCACGTACGTGCTTCTTTCCATTGTCGGTGGAGCGTTGTACGCGTTTGACGTGCCGAATTATAGCCTTTCGTCCATCTTCGGCGGCTCGACGGCGCTCGGTATCGGTACGATCGTGCTCTTCCTTGGTACGTCAAGAAACTTTGCGCAGATTGTCAACCAACTCTCGCAACAAATTTCCATGATTGCCATGGGTTTGGCGGGCGCAAGCCGCGTATTTACGCTCATGGACGAAGAACCGGAAAGCTACGACGGCTACGTGACGCTCGTACACGCGAAGAAGGACGAAAACGGGGAATTGACGGAAACGGACGAAAGAACGGGGCTTTGGGCGTGGAAACATTTCCACAAAGCGGACGGCACGACGACGTACACCGAACTCCGCGGGGATATCGTAATGGATATGGTGGATTTCGGCTACGTGCCCGAAAAGCAGGTACTCACCGACGTCACGCTGTATGCGAAGCCGGGGCAAAAGATCGCCTTCGTTGGCGCAACGGGCGCAGGCAAAACGACGATCACCAACCTTATCAATCGTTTCTACGATATAGCGGACGGCAAAATCCGCTATGACGGCATCAATATCAATAAAATCCGCAAATCCGATTTGCGCCGCTCGCTCGGTATCGTTTTGCAAGAAACGAACTTATTCACGGGTACGGTAATGGACAATATCCGCTACGGTAGATTAGACGCGACGGACGAAGAATGTATCGAAGCGGCAAAGCTTGCCAACGCGCACGATTTTATTACGCGCTTGCCCGAAGGGTACGATACCATGCTCACGAATAACGGCGCAAGACTTTCGCAAGGTCAACGCCAACTCCTTTCGATTGCGCGTGCGGAAGTGGCGGATACGCCCGTAATGATTTTGGACGAAGCAACGTCGTCCATCGATACGCGTACGGAAGCGTTGGTGCAAGACGGCATGGATAAACTCATGCACGGCAGAACGGTGTTCGTAATCGCGCACAGACTTTCCACCGTCCGCAATTCCAACGCAATTATGGTGCTTGACCACGGCAAGATTATCGAACGCGGCACGCACGAACAACTCCTTGAACAAAAGGGCACGTATTATCAATTATATACGGGCGCTTTCGAGCTTGAATAAGGAAAAAATAATGAATAACCGTCCGCAAGGGCGGTTATTTTTTTGCGCTACCCAAAAAATTGCGTAAAAATGCTTGACCAAAAACAAATCTTTTATTATAATACTTATAGAAAGTGTTTGGCTCGGTGTTACGGTTATCCGTTTCGTCCTTGTAGCCCCCACCGAATGGGCCCCATAAGGGGTGGTGGCACTTTCTTTTTTTATTTCTTCGCACTTGAAAAATATTCAAGCGGTTATTTTTTGCGGTTTTCCGCAAAAAATTATTGACAAATGCGAAATTATTGCATATAATAATAAACGTGAGCGTCGGGTATCTTCCGACCGAATATATAAAATTCCACTCACAAGAAGAGAGCAATTTATTTGCTCTCTTTATTTTTTATAATCGACACTTGAAAAATATTGACAAATGCGAATTTATCGCATATAATAATATCGAAAAAGTTAGTAATCTTTATACGTTGGAATTAATCAATGTGTAGCAGCACGTAGAAAATTGCGTAGATTAAAGGTATAAACAAACTAACGACCGACGGGAGTGAAATATACTCCCGTCCGTTTTTTTATTTTTCCGCAAAAAAATCTTGACAAATGCGAAATTATTGCATATAATAATATCGATAATAAGAACGTTGACAACAATGTTCTTGAATCCTATTCAATAGGATTAAGCCATATCGGTAACGGTATGGCATTTTTTTACTCTATTTCAATTTCTTCAAATCCCATTTATTTAAGCGCACGTTCGTCTTGGTCAATTTGGATTCCTTAATAGGCGTATAGAAATACGTCGGCTTGCTTAAAATTGGGAAAACAGTTTGCATCCGAAAGGTCTGAGTCGAACTGTTTTCTTTTTTTTTCGGAGTTATGAAAAATAAATGCAAAAAAGCATAAAAAAACAACGGCTATGCAGCCGTTGTTTTTATTTTAGAAAAAAGGTTTTTCTATGAAATTCAAGTGATATTTTTCCACGATCGCTCGCGCTTTGGCTTTCGTCAAGGGATCGTGAATGGATTCTGTTTCGTGCGAATCGCAGCCGAATACGACGTCGTTTCCGATTTTGGAAACGATCTCAAAGAACTTTTCGCTCGGGTATGCCCGATTTGTGCGCAGTCCTAAAAAGTTGATTTCCAAGGGGATTTGCATACGCTTTGCGCCGTCGCACAACCGCGTATATTCCCGTTCTACCGCTTCGGGAGAGAAATGCGCGCCCGGGATATCGGGGTGGGCGAGATAAAGAAAATCGCCCGTGGCAAGTCCTGCAAGCACCTGCGTGACGTACGCCGACAATTCACCGTCCGTCTTCAAGCGACCATGCACGGGAATGCCGTTCAATTCGTTGCCAAGGAAGTGTTGACCCAAAATCAAATAATCGGGCTGCACCGTTTGCAAGAACTGCATTTCGTCCTTGTGATAATCGGGGTAATATTCTAGCTCGAATCCGCACAAAATACGAATGTCTTTCTCGTATTCTTTTTGAAGTGCGCGTACCGTGTCTGCGTACAACCCGATTTCGTCCTGTTTCATACGGTGGAAGGATTGAAAATCGCTGCCTACGAAAAGGTAGGGGGCGTGGTCGGAAAAACCGAGCGTTTTCATGCCCGCTTCAATCGCTTTTTCCACGTATTCCCGTTCGGGGGCGGGCGAAGCGTGATTGCAACGCGCCGTGTGCGTGTGATAGTTATAAAGCATCAAAGCACCTTCGATAAGAATTCCTTTAAGCGTTCGTTCTTGGGATTGCTAAAGAATTCTTGGGGCGCGCTTTCTTCCTTGATAACCCCTTCGTCGATGAATACGACGCGGTTCGCCACTTCCTTCGCGAAGCCCATTTCGTGGGTGACAACGATCATGGTCATGCCGTCTTTTGCAAGTTCGCTCATAACCGCGAGTACTTCGCCTACCATTTCGGGACCGAGTGCGGACGTGGGTTCGTCGAAAAGGAGCACGTCGGGTTCCATAGCAAGCGCACGCACGATGGCAATACGTTGCTTTTGACCGCCCGAAAGGGTGGAAGGATATGCATCTGCTTTATCCGCAAGACCGACCTTTTCCAAAAGGCTCATCGCAAGCTCTTGCGCTGCGTCCTTGGGCATTTTCTTAAGCTTCATGGGCGCAAGCGTGATATTTTGCATAACGGTAAGGTGGGGGAACAAATTGAATTGTTGGAATACCATACCGATCTTTTGGCGTTGCTTATCGATCTTTTTGTTTGCTTCCTTTTCAAGCGCTTTTTCCACCTTGCGAAGGGCAAGATATTCCGCGTTAATTTCGTTATACGTAGCTTGCGCTTCTTCGTTGAAAAGACCTTCCTTCTTCAAAGCGAGCAAGGATTTCATTTGTCTTTTCAAGTACACGCGTTCGTTCTTATAAAGATACTCGTCGTGCAAGGTAATAATACCCGCGCTCGGTTTTTCGAGCATATTCAAGCAACGAAGGAAGGTGGACTTACCGCACCCCGAAGGGCCGATCACCGCCACCACGTCGCCTTTATTGATGTCGATCGTGATGCCTTGGAGCACCTTCAAGCTCTTGAAGTGCTTGTGCAAATTTTTTACGGAAACGAGTACTTCGTTCTTTTCCATGCTATTCTCAACGCTCATTTTTTGCCATTCTCCTTTCGATTGCTTTTTGGATGAAGGTCAAAATCAAAACGATCGCCAAATAGATAAGCGCCACGGTGAATAGCAGGGACATATAATAGTTCGCATGATACATACCTATATTTTCTGCCTTACCAAGCAAATCCCACACCTGTTCCTTGTTTACGCGCAAGGCGATTTCGGAAACGATGGAAGTTTCTTTTACCAAGATGATGATTTCGTTGAAGATGGTGGGGATAACCACTTTGATGGCTTGCGGGATAACGATCGTGAACATCGTGCGTATCCAACTCATACCCAAGCTGCGGCCCGCTTCCATTTGTCCCTTATCCACCGAGTTGATACCGCTTCGGATGATTTCCGTCATGTATGCGCCCGAGTTCAACCCGAAGGACAAAATGGGCACGATAAGGTTCGTATCTTCCTTTTTGAAATCCAAGAGAATAAAGTTGTACATGATAAGAAGCTGCACGAGCATAGGCGTACCACGAATAACGGCAACGTACACGTCCACGATCTTATCTAAAATTTTCATAATAATATTGTTTTTCGGCGCAATCTTGATCATTGCAAGAATTACGCCGATTACAAAACCGATCACACACGCGACAAACGCGATGAGGAGTGAAATCCCCAACGCGTCGAGTAATAAGTCACGTGAGTTCCAAATAAAATTTAATTTGTCGCTCATTTATAGATCCTTTTTATATAGATTAGTTGTTGCCGCTGCTGTGGTTGATCGTGTATTGATCAATCGTACCGTCTGCGATCATTTGCGCAAGGATTACGTTTACTTGTGCAACGAGTTCCGTAGCTTCCTTGTTGAAGTAAAGCACGTAGGATTCGGGTTCTGCATTCAATTCGAAGCATTCCAAGTCAGCATCAGCACCCGAAATCGATTCTGCGGGAAGTTTATCGATAACAACCGCACCGAGCGTCGAGCCGATATCTTGGCTTGCGATGATTGCATTCTTATAGGTGATATTGTTGAAGCCTTCGAGAGCTTCGCCTTCTACAAGTGCATCTTGAACCATGAAATCACCCGTCGTACCTTCTTGAACGCCGATCGTCTTGTTGTCCATTTCTTGAAGCTTGGAAAGATCAAGCTTGCCGTCTACCAAATCGTCTGCATCGAACGTACCAGTGGGAACGATAACGTATTGAACGGACGTAGCGTAGCTAATGGAAGCGAGTGCAACGTCGTCACGGTCGGGCTTTTGCGTCATACCAGCTGCGCCAACTGCCATCTTATCATTTTGCACTTCGTTAAGGATTAATGCGAAATCGATATCTTGGATTACAACATCATAGCCAAGTTGTTCACCGATGTAGTTCATAATGTCGATATCTACACCAACAATTTTACCTTTATCGTTCATATATTCGTAAGGAGCGAAACCTGCGTTCGTATAAACGTACAAGGTGTCCTTGTCGCTACCCTTGCCACCGCAACCTGCAAAACCAAACGTTGCTACTGCTGCTACCGTTGCCATCATCGTTGCCAAAATTTTCTTGATTTTCATAATAATCTCCTTTTGCAAATGTTTTTGCGTTGATTTATTTTGTGAGCATATTTTACTACTTATTTTTGCATAAGTCAACTATTTTAAACACAAAAAATACAATTTTTTTAATATTTTTAATATTTTTTATGAATAAATGTATAAAATTTATGCATATAAAGTATAAAAGTATTTTTGAGAAAAAAGGAAAGAAGGGAAGGGGTGTAAAACGCCTTGATTTTTCTAGGGGAATGTGCTATAATGTAGGCGAAAAATTGAGAAAAAGGAGCGAAAAGAATTGAACAACGAATTTTTTTCCTTTGAAGTAATTAAGACGGATGAAGAAACGGGTGCGCGCGCGGGTATTTTGCATACGCCGCACGGGGATATTGAAACGCCCGTGTATATGCCCGTAGGTACGCAAGCGACGGTGAAGGGGATGTTCCCCCGCGACGTGGAAGAAGCGGGCTCGCAAATTATCCTTTCGAACACCTACCATTTATATATGCGCCCGGGCGACGAAATCGTAAAGAAAGCGGGCGGCTTGCATAAGTTTATGAATTGGAACAAGCCCATTTTGACGGATAGCGGCGGTTTCCAAGTATTTTCTCTTGGGAAATTGAATAAAATTAGCGACGAGGGCGTAGAATTTTCTTCCAACATTGACGGCAGCAAGCATTTCTTCACGCCCGAGCGTGCCATTCAAGTGGAACAAAACCTTGGCGCGGACATCATTATGGCGTTCGACGAATGTAGCGCGTACGGCTACAACCACGCGCAAGCGGAAGCGGCGATGAAGCGCACGGCGGCGTGGCTTGAACGTTGCTATAAATTTCACGATAAGCCCGAGCAAGCGCTTTTCCCGATCGTGCAAGGGAATATGTACAAGGATTTGCGCGGTGAAAGTTTGCGCCGCACCTTGCCCTTCGTGAAGCACGGGATTGCCATCGGCGGTCTTTCCGTGGGCGAGCCCAAGCCGATCATGTACGAATTGCTTGATTATTTGCAACCGTTGTTGCCTACGGACGTACCGAGATATTTGATGGGCGTCGGTTCTCCCGATTGCTTGATCGAAGGCACGCTTCGCGGAATTGATATGTTCGATTGCGTTTTGGCAACGAGAATCGCAAGAAACGGCACGGCAATGACTTCGCGCGGCAGAGTGGTGGTAAGAAACGGGAAATACAAGGAAGATTTCACCCCGCTTGACGAAGAATGCGATTGCTATTGCTGCCGCAATTATACGAAGGCGTACTTGCGCCACATGATCAATACGGGCGAAATGTACGGCGCAATGCTTTTGAGCTTGCACAACGTCACCTTCTTGCATAAGCTCATGAAGGGCTTACGCAACGCCATTCTCGGCGGCTACGTAAAAGAGTTTACCCAAGATTTCTATCGCAAATACGGCGGCGAAGGGAAATTCTAAATCTTCCTAAAAAAATAAAGAATAATTAAGACGCACAGGCGCGCAACGCGCGCTACGCGTGTGCCTATGTGTAAAGTGGTATGTTAAAGATTGAGAATTTGACAAAGAAATACGGGGATAAGAAGGCGGTGGATTCCCTTTCCTTGCATATTGCGAAGGGGGAAATTTACGGCTTTATCGGTAGAAATGGGGCGGGGAAAACCACTACGTTGAAATCCGTTTGCGGCATTTTGGGCTTTGACGAAGGGGAAATCTACGTGGACGGCACGTCGATTAAGAAAGAGCCCCTTGTTTGCAAGGGGAAGATTGCCTACATTCCCGATAATCCCGATTTGTACAATTTTATGACGGGGATTCAATATTTGAATTTCGTGGCGGATATCTTCCGCGTGCCCGCGGACGTGCGCAAAGAGCGCATTCGCAAGTATGGTGATGCTTTTGAATTGACGAAGGATTTGGCACAGCCGATTTCCGCGTACTCGCATGGTATGAAGCAAAAGCTTGCGGTTATTGCCGCGCTCATTCACGAGCCGAAGTTGATTTTGCTCGACGAGCCCTTCGTGGGGCTTGACCCTAAAGCGGCGCACACGCTCAAGGGGCTTATGCGCGCTGTTTGCGACAACGGGAGCGCCATTTTCTTCTCCACGCACGTACTCGAAGTGGCGGAAAAATTGTGTGATAAAATCGCGATCATTCGAGACGGAAAATTAGTAAAGCAGGGTACCGTGGACGAAGTGAAAGGGGATTCGAGCTTGGAAGAAGTGTTCTTGGGCTTCGCGGAATAAAGGGGGAATTTTATGCTCAAAGCAGTGATTAAGAAACAGCTTTTAGAGAGCGTTTCCTTCTTATTCGTCAATAAGAAAAAGGGGAAAAAGCGCACGCTTGGAAAAAGTTTTGGGCTTGCGTCCATTCTTTTTATTTCCCTAATTTCCGTCTTTTTGCTCTTTTGGCATACGTCGGATATGCTCTGCGCGCCGCTTGTAGAAGGCGGCTTGGCGTGGGTGTATTTTGCCATGATGGGCTTGATGGCGATTTCGTTGAGCGTCGTGGGTAGTATTTTCACGACAATGGCAAAGCTCTACGAAGCGAAGGATAACGATTTCTTGCTTTCGATGCCCATTCCCACGTGGGTGATTTTGTTTGCGAGAATGGTGAGCTTATATCTTTTCGCGCTCTTCTTCTCGTCGTTGGTATTCTTGCCCGCAATTTTGCGCTATGCTACTCTCGTGCACCCTTCCGCGATTGTGATTTTGGGGCAAGTGGCAATCAATTTCCTTTTGCCTTTCGCCGCGCTTGCAATCGGTTGTATGCTCGGTTGGTTGGTTGCTTGGGTGACGTCGAAAATTCCGTCCAAAAACTTGGTGACGACGTTTTTCTCGATCGTATTTATGGTGGCGTACGTCTTCTTGTATTCCAAGACAAACACCTATTTGCAATACGTTTTGACGCATGGGGACGCGCTTGGGAAAAATATCAAAAATTTCCTTTATCCTTTCTATACGTTAGGGCTTGCGTGCATAGGCGGAAAACGTGCGTGCGTTATGTTTTTCTTAATGTGCGCGGGCGTTTTCGGCGCGATTTATTTGCTCATTTCCCGCACCTATTTGCGCTTGATTATCGTGAATAAAGGTCGGAAAAAAGTGGAATATAAAGAGAGAGTGCATAAGCAAAATTCGTTGCTTTTCGCACTCCTTAAAAAAGAGATAAAACGCTATTTTGGCAACCCCATGGTCGCGTTCAACTGTTTTATGGGCGCATTTTTGGCGGTGGCGTTTCCCATTTTGGCGGCGTGCAATTTTGATCTCGTCCGCACCCTTTCCAAGCCGGAGCTTAAAGGTGCAAGCGCGCTCATACTCGGCGTAATTTTTGGGGTAATCGTCGGCTCGAATACGCTCACGTCCGTTTCCATTTCCTTGGAAGGGGAAAATATTTGGATTTTGCAAACTTCACCCGCCGGCGGCGAGAAAGCGCTTTGGGCAAAATGCCTTTTCCACTTTATTATGAGTGCGCCGCTCACCCTTCTTTCGGGGGCAGTGCTTTGTATCATGTTTAAGCTCGGCGTGGGGTATAGCGCGTTGGTCTTGCTTTCCATTGTGGTCTTTTCGGCGTTCTTTGCCGCGATGGGCATGGTGGTCAATCTCAAAATGCCCAAGCTCCACTGGACGAATGAAGTGGCGTGCGTGAAGCAAAGCCTTTCGTCCGTTGTCGGACTTTTTGCAAGCTGGGGCGTTTGCGGACTTTTGGTAGGCGGTTTCTTTTGGTTTGGGAGATATATGCCCGCTTGGGGGTATTTCTCGTTGGGAATCGGCGCGTTGCTTTCAGCAACGGTAATTTTGGGCGTGTGGATTTTTAAGCGCGGCGTAGAGATTTTCGACAAACTTTCCTAAATGAAAAAACGGCGAAAATGAAAAAAAGTCCTTTTTTCGATTAAAATTGCTTGCCAAAAAAGGGAAAAAGGGCTATCATAGAATACGAAAATAATATGGATTGCGCGAAAATGCGCGATCGCAAGGAGAAAAAATATGTTGTGGAATTTATTGAATAGCGCGGTTACTTCGGTTGTCGGCAGCGATAGCGAAGGTACGACGGCGGGTTGCGCAGGCGGTGGCCTTTGGATCATGGTCGGCATTTTTGCCTTCATCATGATCATTATGTCTTTCACGAGCAAGCGTTCGCAAAAAAAGAGACAAGAAGCTGTAATGCAAGAACACCAAGCCCTTCGTCCCGGTAATAAGGTGAAGACGATCGGCGGTATTTGCGGCGTAGTGGTAGAGCTTTGCCCTGAAGACAACACCTTCGTTTTGGAAACGGGTACGGAAGCAAGCGGCAAATCGTATATCAAATTCGATATGCAAGCGATCTATATGTCCGACGCTCTTGCTACGCAAGAAGAAGTTGTGGAAGAAAGCGTGGAAGCACCTGTAGCGGATGAACCTGTATTTGAAGAAGGGGATGCACCCGTAGAAGAAGTGAGCGAAGAAAAGCCCGCTGACGAAGAATAATCAAAATTCAATTCTAAAAGAAAAACGCCTTCGCATAGGATAAAAGCGGAGGTGTTTTTTTATGGAAAATTCGTATGGAAACTCGTTGATTTCTTTGTGTAAGGGCGTGGCGTCGGCGCTTGCGCTTTCCTTTGTTTTTGCGCTTGTATTCGCGCTCGTTTTGCGTTTCGTTGCTTTGCCAAATCAAGCGATTTATCCCACCAACCAAGTGCTCAAAGGCGTATCCCTTTGCGTGGGGGTGCTTTTGCATATCCGCGGGGAAAAAGGTTGGCTCAAAGGGGGACTTTGCGGGGTGCTTTTCACGGCGCTTTCCTACCTTTTATTCTCGGGAATTGCGGGGAATTTTTCTCTTTCGTGGCTGTTTTTGGGTGAGATTTTTTTGACGGTGCTTATCGGTGCGGTAAGTGGTTCTTTGGCGGTAAACTTGCGCCGCGCGTAAAAAAATAGGCAAAAGGGCGGTAAAACTCAAAAAAAGTTAAAAAAACCGCTTGCAATTTCTAGAAAAGTGTATTATAATAAATACACAAAATTCTAACAAAACGAACTTTGGAGGACTTGATTATGATTAAAACCATCGCGAAACCCGCAGATAAGAAAGTGACCGCTTGCGGCGAATGCAGAAGCACCTGCCAATCGGCTTGCAAAACGAGCTGCACGGTAGGCAACCAATCCTGCGAAAGAATTACGCGTGAAGAAAAAATCGAACGCAAATAATTTTCGCATTGTTCGTTTTTGACGAACGTTGTACAATCAAAATGAAAAAACGGCGTATTGTATCAGTACGCCGTTTTTGACCGATTTACGGAGGATATTTATCCCGTGATACACGTATTTAACTACAGGGACAAAAACTATATTTACGACGTGGGCAGCGGCTCTTTGCACGAGTGCGATACGCCCACTGCCGACTATTTGAAGGCGAAGGAAGAAGGACAAGCCGTTGATATCACCTATTTGACGGACGAACAAATCAAGGAAATTCTTTCCGACGTGGAGGCGCTCAAAGCGCAAGGCTTGCTTTTCAAGGAAGAAGTGAAATCCTATCCCATGAAGAGCAACGAAGTGAAGGCGCTTTGTATTCACATTTGCCACGATTGCAATTTCCGTTGCAGATATTGCTTTGCGGACGAAGGTGCGTACCATTCCAAGCGCGAAAGCATGAGCTTGGAAACGGCGAAAAAAGCCGTAGATTTCTTGATTGCGAATAGCGGCAAGAGAAAGGTCTTGGAAATGGACTTCTTCGGCGGCGAACCGCTTATGAATTTCGGCGTTTTGAAGGAAACCGTTGCCTATGCAAAGGCGGAAGGGGAAAAGGCGGGCAAGAAGTTCTTGTTCACGACCACCACCAACGCCCTTCTTTTGACGGACGAAGTGATTGAGTTCTTCAACGCGGAAATGGAAAACGTGGTACTTTCGCTCGACGGTAGAAAGGAAATTCACGACGCCATTCGCAAAACACCCAACGGAAAGGGTACGTTCGATCTTATCATAGATAAGATTAAAAAGTTTATTTCCATGCGCGGCAATAAGAGCTATTACGTGCGTGGCACGTTCACGGCGAAGAATCTCGATTTTGCAAAGGACGTCCTTTTCATTGCCGATCAAGGGGTGGATTCTATTTCGATGGAACCCGTTGTGACGGACATTGAAGATTTGCAAATCCGCGAAGAACATATCGACGAAATCAACAAGGAATACGAAAATCTTTGCGAAGCGTATTTGGAACGCCACGCAAAGGGCGAAGGCTTCAATTTCTTCCATTTCAATATCGATTTGGAGGGCGGGCCTTGTCTTTCCAAGCGCGTTTCGGCGTGCGGCGCGGGCAACGAGTATTTCTCCGTAACGCCCAACGGCGATCTTTATCCTTGCCATCAATTTGCGGGCAACGAAAAGTTCCGCATGGGTAGCGTGTACGAAGGAATCGTTCGCGAAGATACGAGAGAGCTTTTCAAAAATTCCTGCTTGTTCACCCGCAAAAAGTGCGAAGATTGCTTTGCAAAATTCGTTTGCTCGGGCGGTTGCAGCGCGAACAACTACAATTTCAACGGTGATATTAACGATCCCTACGAAGTGACTTGCGCAATGATGAAGAAGCGTGTGGAATGTGCAATGCACATCCTTGCGGAAAAGAAATTGCTCGCGGAAAACAAGTAAAAATGGAAAGGAAAGGAAAAACACCCTAAAAAAGGGCGTTTTTTCTACGAAAAAAGAAAAAAAGTCGCATATCAATACCTTTATGGCTTGACTATGCGATTGAAAATAAGATATAATAACTAGGTACATTGTTCACGGGGCTATGCCCCGAAACACAACAGGAGGCTATACATGGGCAAGAAAAAATCGGTGGTATTAACAGCATTGATTACCATCGTAATCGTCGTATTGTGCGCGATCATAGCTTTCCCCGTCTTCACGATTCCCGGTTCGAACGGCGTGAAGAAGTGGAATCCTACGGTTTTGCAATATGACTTGGGCGCAGATTTCGGCGGTGGGTACTACACCTACTACTACCCTAACGGCGTAATCACCGAAATCGATTATGAAGATCAACTCCTTCGCGGGGAAATCAAAGCGGACGAATACGTTCGTTATGAAAATACCGATTTCTTCCTTTCTACCGACGAAGATTTGAAGGTTGTATCCGAAGTGGAAGACGAAAACGGGGCGATCACCTACGTTTTGAACGAAGATTTCCAAGCGGCGTTCGACGCGGCTGCGGATCAAGTGAAGAGCCGTTTGGCGAAGAAAGGCTTCACGGAATACCGCGTTTCGGTTGTTGACGGCATCGCGCTTCGCGTAGAAGTTCCCAACTCGGAAAACATGGAAAATATCGACGCGGAAACGAACGCTTCGCAAGTGCTTTCCCTTTTCTCGAACGTTGGTAAAATGACGTTCAAGAAGGACGGCGAAGTGATCAGCGAATTGAAGGGCGAAGACGCAGATATCAACGATATCATTAGCAGCGTTAGCGCAAAGACGAAATACGATACGTCCTACTTGAAGATAAACTTCACGAAGTTGGGTAAGTCGATTTTGAAGACCTTCAAGGCGGAAGGCAGTTCTTCCACGCTTGATCTCGTTTTGGATAACAGTACGGGCGAACATAAGCTCTTGTCGATCCAAGCAGGTCATATCAACGATAACAACAACGTTGAAATCGTACCCGGTTCGACGGAAGAAGGCGAAATTCGCTACGTTGAAACCCTTAAGATTTTGCTTGATTCGCTTATGAGCGACGGCGAAATTTTGATCGGTGAAAGCGACGTGCAATTCGCATTCCAAAACGTAAACAGCCAAACGGACATTTATAAATTCGCGCCTGTATATAAGAGCAACGCGTTGGATATGCTCTTCATTGCAGTTGGCGTAAGCTTGATCGTATTGCTCGTTTTGGCAATCGTGAAGATGGGTGGTTTCGGCGTAGTAAACCTTTTGAATACGCTCACCTATTTCGTAATCACGACGTTCTGCTTCGCATTCATCACGAAGGGCGTTTTGGCAATCACCATGGGTAGTGCGCTTATCTTCCTTTTGGGTCTTGCGCTCACCAACGTATTCCAAGCTCGCTTGTACGCGGCAATCAAATCGGAATTCGCGCTTGGTAAGACGGTGGAATCGTCCATTAAGGGCGGCTACAAGAAGACCTTCTGGGGTGTGCTCGATATTTATGCAGTGCTCCTTATCGGCGCAGTAGCTTGCTTGATCGGCGTTGCTGGCTTGAATATGCTTGCAATCCAAGCGCTTGTTTGCGTATGCACGGGTGCGTTCTGCAACTTGCTTTGGGGCCGCGCGTTGAACGTGATCTTGATGTCCGCAAGCAAGAATAAATATAAGTTCTACCGTTTCGTAAGGGAGGATGACGACGATGAATAAGATTTTGACGAAATCCGTTAAGAAGGTGACCCTTCTTTCCGTAATTCTCGCAGTACTCCTTGCGGCTGCTATCGTCGTAGGTACGCTCTTTGGTTTCAACAAAGACGCTACGGTGAAGGCAAACCAAACGGTGACCATTTCCACCTATAAGCACAACGAAGCGTTCCTTGACGATATTAAGAGCGATTGCGAAGACATTCTTGGCAAATCGGTTGCTTACGAAATCGACGGCGACGTTTTGTACGGCGATATGAACGAATTCGTGTACGTCTTCTCGGCAGACGCGGATTTGGAAGAAGCTGTGGCTGCATTGAAAGCGCATTTCGAAGCAAGAGCAGCGGACGTGAACGACGTTTTGTATATCAACGACGTTGAAGTGAATATTTCTTGGCATAAGGAAAGCAACGTAAGCTACCTTGCAAACGGCTACGTATGCCGCGCAATTATCGCAGGCGCCGTATTTGCAATCCTTGCATTCGTTTACGTGACCCTTCGCTTCAAGAGATGGGATATGGGCTTGGCACTTGCACTTGCAATCGTGCTCGGCACAGGCTTCACGACGGCGCTCATTGCGCTCGTTCGTATCCCCGTAACGGCTTCCACCCTTTACGCAGTGGCAATCTCCGGCTTGCTTACCGCAATCACGGTGCTTATGACGTTGCACAGAGTTCGTCTTGCTAGCAAGGACGAAAGCTCGAAAGATAAGTCCGCATACGAAGTTCTCGCAAGCTCGATTGCTTGGAAGGAAATCGTTGCGCTTTGCTCGATCGTTGCAATCGCCATTCTCTTTGCAGGTATTCTCGTTGGTAAAGCGGGTATTTGGTTCGCATTGAGCGCGTTGCTCGGCGTTCTCGTTTCGGCGTTTATCGGTTTGTTCTATGCACCCGCTGCATACGCTCCTTTGAAGTCGGCTATCGACGCAAAGCTTGCGGAAAAGACGATCCGTTATAGAGGTGCGGAAAAGACTTCGACGAAAGTGAAGAAATCCGCGAAGACGGAAGAAATCGTAGAAGAAGCTCCCGTAGAAGAAGCGGAAGAAATCGTAGAAGAAACGACGGAAGAATCCGTTGAAGAAGCTCCCGTTGAAGAAACGGAAGCTCCTGCGGAAGAAGTTGAAGAAGAAACTGTTGAAGAAGAAAATAACGACTAATTAATCAACGAAACGAAGGGCAGGACGGGGGAATACTCTTCCTGCCCGATTGTTTAGATAAAGGAAATTTTATGAAAAAAATCGTCCCCGAATATTCCTTTTCGGAAGAACAATTGAATACGATTGCCCTTCTCGCGAAAGAAACGGGGTTGACGGAACAAATCACGCGTATTTTGTACGCGCGTGGTGTGGACGACGCGCAAAAGATTCGTCGTTTCATGCGCCCGTCGGAAAAGAATTTCCTTTCCCCCTTCTTGATGAAGGGTATGCGCGAAGCGGTGGAGCTTATCACCCAAGCGCGCGACGAAGGTAGAACGGTTGCCGTATTCGGCGATTACGACGCGGACGGTATTTGTGCTTCGGCGATTATGTACCACGCGTTGCGCGATTTTGGTATTGAAGCGCACGTGTACGTGCCCGAACGCGTGGACGGCTACGGGCTTTCCGTGGAAGCAATCGATCGCATTTTTGAAGAATGCAACCCCGAGCTTTTCATTACGGTGGACTGCGGTATTTCCTGCGCAAAGGAAGCGCAGTATATCTATGAGCTTGGCTCGGATATGATCGTTACCGATCACCACGAATTGCCCGAAACCTTGCCCGATTGCATTATCGTCAACCCCAAGCTCGAAGACGATTATCCCTACGATAATCTTTGCGGCGCGGGTGTGGCGTTCAAGGTGGCTTGCGCGTTAATCGGCGAAAAGGCGTATCAATATCTCGATTTTGCTACCCTTGCGACGGTGGCAGACAGCGTGCCGCTTTTGGGCGAAAATAGAGATATCGTGACGGAAGGCTTGAAGCTCTTCAATCATAAGCTTCGTCCTTGCTTCTCCCAACTCTTGGCAAAGAGTTATGACGGAATTACGGCGCAAAATTTGGCGTTCAACATTGCTCCCCGCGTGAATGCGGCAGGGCGTATGGGGGATGCGCAAGCGGCGTTCCAACTCTTCATTTCCGAGAATGAAGCGGAAATTTACGAGCTTTCCACGAAGCTTTGCGCGTACAACACCGAGCGTCAAAAATGCTGCGACGAGTTGTATGCGTCGGCAAAACAAAAATTGAAGGAAAAGGGCGCGTACGGCAACGTAATTATGCTCTCGGACGAAAGCTGGAATACGGGTTTTGTCGGGATCGTTGCGGCGCGTATTGCGGAAGAATATAATCGTCCCACCTTGCTTTTCGTGCACCACGGGGATATGCTCAAAGGGAGTGCGAGAAGTATTGAAAGCGTGAACGTATTCACGGCACTTAAGAATTGTTCGGAACATATCGAAGAATTTGGCGGTCACGCGCAAGCGGCGGGTATCAATATCCGCGTGGATAAATTCGACGATTTGGAAAAGGCGCTCAACGAAGAAATCGGGCGCACTTATACGCAAGCAGACTTTGAACAAATCATTCCCATTAGCGAAGAAATCGACGGCTTCGTCAACGAAAAATTCGCGAGAGAATTGCACCAAATGGAGCCTTACGGCGTAGGGCATAGACGCCCGCTTTTCGCCATTTCGGCAGGGGCATGTACGGCTCGACCGGTGAAAGCGATGTCCCCCCATCTTTCGGTAAGAAGTGATTATTTAGAGCTCATGTACTTCTCGGGCTCGAAGAATTTGAAGATTATCGAAAGCGACGTAAAGAAGTATTTCGTTTTCGAAATTATGCTCTCGAAATATCGTGGTAGAGAGACGATCAAAGGGTACGTAAAAGATCTTTTATACGACGGAAAAACGGGCAAATACGCCGCGGAAAGCATTTTTGCGAACGCGATGGCGCGTTGCCGCAACGAATGCGTTGGCGTATATCCCGAAGAACTTTCCATGGAAGAAACGGTGGCGTTTATCAAGCAAAAACAAGCGGAATGCGCCTATGGGCTTTGCTTGATTGCTTCGGATAGAAGAACGCTTCGCGCTTACGAAGGCTTGGAAAACTTCGGCTGTGATTTATTCTATCCTTCTTCGAGAAATCTCTCGAACGCATTGATTGTTTCCCCTGCACCGGACGCCGATTTATCGGGCTTTAGGGATATCGTATTTTTGGATATGCCTTCCGATTTCAATATCCCGTCGATTGCGGAGAAAAACGTGTACGTAAACCGCGACATTTGCGGATATTCTATGTTCGAAGGCTTGGACGTAAAACGCGAAAGCCTACTCGAAATTTTCTCGGCGCTTCGCCGTGAAATCAATAGCTTGCGCGGTCAAACCGCGGAAGAACTTGCGCTCTCTTGCGATGCGCTCGGCTTTGATATGCGAGAATTTATTTTCGCCGTCAACGTCTTTGAAGAGCTTGGGCTCTTGTCCTTTGCGGACGGCAGAGTGACCATTTATCGCGGAATTAGAGCGGAATTAAACGATTCTAAAATTTATCAAAGAGTTTGTTTCTTAAAGGGAAATTGAGTTTTCTAAAAGATAAATCTTTTAGGGGCTCGTTGGAGAAAACGCTATGGAAAGCACGTTAAAGAAAATTCAAGAGTTTTATGACGTAGAAGAGCGGTCGATGCTGCAAAAGGCATACGACTTTGCTCAAGCTGCGCATGCAAACCAAAAACGCGCTTCCGGCGAGCCCTATTTCATTCACCCCTGCGCCGTTGCGGAAATTTTGATGGATTTGGGGCTTGACAAAGCCACCATCGCCGCCGCGCTTTTGCACGACGTTATTGAAGACACCGAGTCCACCGCGGACGATATTCGTAAGGAATTTGGGGAAGAAGTGCTCAATCTCGTGGGTGGGGTCACCAAGCTCGAAAAGATCGTTTTCAAATCGAAGGAAGACGAAAATGCGGAAAATTTCCGTAAGATTTTCGTTGCTATGGCAAAGGACGTGCGCGTAATCATTATTAAGCTCGCCGATCGTTTGCACAATATGCGCTCTTTGAATTTCCTTTCGCAAGAACGCCAACAACGTATGGCGAACGAAACGCTCGATATCTACGCGCCCTTGGCTGGCCGTCTCGGCGTTTCGCAAATCAAGTGCGAATTAGAAGACTTGTGCTTGAAATATCTCGATCCCGAATCCTACGAGTACCTTTTATATAACGTGCGCGAACGTTTGAGCGAACGCAAGGAATTCGTAAACGGTATCGTGGAAGAAATCCGCGAGCTCGTGGAAAGAGATAAGGTGGAAGGGGAAGTTTTTGGCAGGCCCAAGCACTTCTATTCCATCTATAAAAAGATGAAAAATAAGGGCAAAACGCTCGATCAAATCTATGATTTGTCGGCAGTGCGCGTTATCGTAAAGGACATCAATCAATGCTATACGGTACTCGGTAGAATCCACGAAAAATGGAAGCCGATTCCCGGGCGTATTAAAGACTATATCGCAACGCCCAAGCCCAACAAATATCAATCCTTGCACACGACGGTAATGACGAAATACGGTCAACCCGTAGAAATTCAAATCCGTACGGAAGAAATGCACCGCGTAGCGGAATTCGGTATCGCAGCGCATTGGAAATATAAGGAAGGCAAGACGGAAGAAGAAGCAAACAACTTTGAAAACCGCTTGGCTTGGCTTCGTGAAGTGATGGAATGGCAAGGGGACTTGAAGGACTCCAAGGAATTCATTTCCGCCTTAAAAACGGAGCTTTACAGCCACGAATTGTTGGTATTCACGCCGCGCGGGAAGGTTATTTCCTTGCCCCCCGAAGCGACGCCCGTCGATTTCGCGTACGCGATTCACTCGGAAGTGGGCAACCATTGTACGGGCGCGCGCGTCAATTCTAAAATCGTACCCCTTACCACGAGATTGGAAGTGGGGGACGTCGTAGAAATTATCACTTCGCCCAACTCGAAAGGCCCTTCGCGCGATTGGTTGAAATTCATCAAATCGTCGAGTGCCAAGGCGAAGATCCGCAATTTCTATAAGAACGAATTGAAGGAAGAAAATATTCGCGTCGGTCAGCTCAAGCTTGAAGAAGAAGCCAAGAAAAAGGGCTACACCCTTTCCACGATTTTGACGGCGGAAAGCTTCAAACGCATTTGCGAAAGATTCTCTTTCAACGAGCAAGAAGAAATGTTTGCGGCGGTCGGCTACGGCTCGATTTCCGTCAACCAAATTCTCTTCAAACTCATTGACTTTTACCGAAAGGAAGTACCCATGTCCACGTTCGACGTACACTCGAGTGGCGGAAAGAGCAACGCGGGCGGCGTACTTGTAAACGGTCAAGCGGGTATGCTTTTGCGCTTTGCGGGCTGCTGTGCGCCCGTTCCTGGCGATCAAATCGTGGGCTATACGTCGCGCGGCCGCGGCGTGGTAATCCACAGAAAGGATTGCTCCAACGTGAAGGGAATGGAAGATAACCGTTTGCTCTCGGCATCGTGGAAAATCGAAGCGGGTGCAAAACAACGCTTCAACGCGAATATCGCTATCCGCGCAACCGATCAAGGGGCGGCAATGTCCGTACTTTCTTTCGTCGTTGCCGATTTGAAGCTTGGGATTACGGCTGTCAACGGTAGAATTGATAGAAACCAAGACGCGATTTTGGAAGCGTCCATTTCCTTGGCGGACATTTCCGATATCGATCTTTTGATCAAGAAGATGAAAGCGGATAAACGTATTTACGACGTGCACCGTATCACTTCTCTTTCGTAAACTATGGAAATTATCACGATATATCCGCGCGGTTTTGGCGCGAACACGTACGCAATCACCGCGGATGGGCAAACGGCGATCGTTATCGATCCTTCCCAACCGCGCGTAGAAAGCGAACTTATCAAACGGGGGTTGAAAGCGACGCACGTCCTTTTGACCCATTGTCATTTTGACCACGTTGGCGGGGTTGGAGTCTTGCAAGAAGGGGGCGCGAGAGTGCTTTGCTCCGAGCAAGAAAAGGGGCTTATCGGCACGTCGGCGGATTTATTCGCCGCATTCGGCGCGCCGCGCACACCGTATAGAGTGGACGAAACGTTCTTCGACGGCGAAGAAAAAACGCTTG
>JAZTWL010000225.1:0-9014 GCA_045635845.1 Candidatus Scatosoma sp.
GGCTCACAGAACGACATGGCTACGATCCGACTTCTCGATATGATTTCCTTGGCAGAGCCTTTCATTCTTCGTAAGGCGTTGCGCCATTTCGAACAAGGCAGAATCGTGATCTTTGCTTGCGGTACGGGTAACCCTTATTGCTCGACGGATACGGCGGCGGCACTCCGTGCTTGCGAAATCGATGCGGACGTTTTGCTTATGGCGAAGAACGTGGACGGCATTTACGATTCCGACCCCAAAACCAACCCCTATGCGAAAAAATACGAAGAATTGCACTATGCAGACATTATCAACCGCGGCTTGAAGGTGATCGATTTCACGGCGGCGACGATGTGCATGGAAAACAACGTGCCTACGTTGGCGTTCGGTTTGAACGAAGAAAATTCTATCGTACGCGCTGTTTGCGGCGAATCGTTGGGGACGATTATCACCTAATATTGCAAGATAAAAAAGAGAAAAGGAGAAAAGAAAAATGATTGAAAACGAAAAGATTGAAGAGATGATGTTTGAACTTGAAGAAAAATGCGAAAATACGATTAACGCGTTGGATAGAGAATACGGCGCGATTCGTACGGGTAGAGCAAACCCCCGCATTCTCGATAGATTGGAAGTGGAAGCATACGGCGGTATGAGCAAGCTCGTAGAGCTTGGTAACGTATCCGCTTTGGATGCAAAGTGCTTGCAAATCAACCTTTGGGATAAATCCTTGCTCAAAGCGGTTGAAAAGGCGATTTTGCAATCGAATATCGGTTTGAACCCCACCAACGACGGTAACGTAATTCGTTTGGTATTCCCCGATATGACGGAAGAACGCCGTCGCGAACTTGTTAAGCAAGCGAAGAAGATGGGCGAAGAAGCGAAAGTTGCCGTAAGAAACCACCGTCGTGACGGTATGGATACGATCAAGAAGATGAAGACGGCGAAAGAACTTTCCGAAGACGAAGCGGCAGGCTGCGAAGCGGACGTAGAAAAGACGATTTCGGGCTACATGAGCAAGCTTGAAGCGTTGATTTCCGCAAAAGAAAAAGAATTGATGACTATTTAAGGTATGCGTAAGAATAAGATAATGCAAGGGGTGAAGATTCCCCGTCATATTGCCATTATCATGGACGGCAACGGGCGTTGGGCGAAGAAGCGTTTGATGCCCCGTTCGTTCGGGCATAAAAACGGCATGGAGCGTATGATCGGCTTGATGGAGCACGCTTTTGATTTGGGCGTAGAATATATCACCGTGTACGCGCTTTCCACCGAGAATTTGAAACGCCCGAAGGAAGAATTGGAAGGGCTGTTCAATCTCTTTAGAAACCATTTTAGACAGTACATTTCAAGAGTTTGCGCGCGCGGCGTGCGCCTTCGCGCAATCGGGGATATTTCCCTTTTGCCCGACGACATACAAAAATCCTTGCGTGAATCGGAAGCGGAAACGGCTTGCTACGAAGGCAAGGGGATTTGCGTTGCCGTGGGCTACGGCTCTCGCGACGAGATTGTGCACGCGGTAAATACGGCGGTGGAAAAAGGGGAAAAGGTGACGGAAGAGAGCTTTTCCAAGCTCCTTTATACGGCGGAAGTGCCCGATCCCGATTTGATCATTCGAACGGGCAAGGAAGTGCGACTTTCGAATTTCCTTTTGTACCAAGCGGCGTATGCGGAGCTGTACTTCTCCGAAAAAATGTTCCCCGATTTCTCGGATAAAGAGTTGGATAAAGCCATTCTCGATTTCTCGTCGAGAACAAGACGCTTCGGGAAGACGGACGAACAAATTCAAAACAAAAAATAAGAAAACGAAGGGGCAGGTACGCGACGAAATGAAAGTAGTGCGCCGCCCTTGCGTTTTGTAAGAAGAAAATAAGGCGGATAAACTTATGAAAATTCGATTGATTTCAGGCATTTGCTATATTTCGCTACTCGTGGCGTTCTATTGCTTGAAAATCTTTTTACCCTACGGGGAATTCTATTTCGACGGCTTGATTTGGGCGTTTGCTCTTCTCGGTACGTTTGAAATGCTCCGCGCCGTGAAAGAAAAAACGACGAAAGCACAACGTGGCGTCGTATTCGCGTACGCGATCGTAGCAATTCCCGCCGTAGCGTTGACGGAATGGAAATGGGGGCTTGGCATGTCGGTGATGGGCGTTTGTCTTTTCGCCGTAATCGTGGCAATCCTTTGTTTGCTTGTCATTCGTTATATGACGACGAGCTTGGAAAGCACGGGTGTGGCGTTGCTCTCGGCAGTATATCCCACCATGCTCCTTTGCTTGCTCGCGCTCGTAAACCACGCGGAAGCAGGCGCAACGCTTGCAAAATACGCGTTCGATTCCCGACTTTTGATTTTATTTATCTTCGTCGTTGCACCTTGTGCAGACTCGATCGCTTACGTCTTCGGGATTAGCTTTAAGAAGTTCTTTCCCAAGAAAATGACGCCGAATTTGAGCCCGAATAAGACGGTAATCGGCGGTATCGGCGGTCTTGTAGGCGGCGTGCTTGGCGCGTTGATTTTGTACTTCGCTTATAACGGCGCTTGCGGTTCGTTCGATAAGATGTACGTTTGGTTGCCCGTGTACCTTGGTTTGGGCTTGGTAGCGTCGATTGCAACGGCGTTTGGCGACCTTGTGGAAAGCAGCATTAAGCGCAAGCTTGGCATTAAGGACATGGGCAAAATCATGCCCGGTCACGGTGGCGTTTTGGATCGCTTGGACAGCGTCTTCTTCGCAACCATCGTCGTTTACGCGGCGTTTGTATGCGTGAAAATCGCAGTTAGATTATTCGTATGAAAACCATTTCTTTGATCGGCTCGACGGGCTCGATCGGCAAGCAGGTTTGCTCGGTCGTTCGCCGTCATGCGGATAAATTTCAAATCAAAAGCATCGTGGCAAATTCGTCCGCCGAGCTCTTTTTGGCGCAGGTACGGGAGTTTATGCCCGAATATTGCGCGCTTGCGGATGAAGAAGTGGGCAAGTCGATTGCGCACCAAATTCCCGACGGCGTAAAGTTTGGCTACGGGGAAAAGGCGGCGGAAGCGGCGATTGCTTACGGGGACGTGGCGTTCGTGGCGGCAACGGGCTTTGCCGGCTTGAAATATTCCTTGAAAGCGGTGGAATTGAAAAAGCCGATTGCCTTGGCAAACAAGGAAACGCTCGTATGCGGCGGCGAACTCGTTATGAACAAAGTGAAGGGGGCAGGTATCGATCTAATGCCCGTGGATAGTGAACATTCCGCACTTTGGCAAGCGCTCAATTTCCGCGCAAACGCGCCCTTCAAACGATTGATTATCACGGCAAGCGGCGGTCCGTTCTATGCCTATACGCCCGAGCAGTTGCAGGGCGTTACGCCCGCTTCGGCACTCAAGCACCCGACGTGGAGCATGGGCGCGAAGATTACGATTGATTCGGCAACCTTGCTCAATAAGGGCTTCGAAGTGATTGAAGCGAAGTGGCTTTACGATACGGAGCTTTCGAAAATTCACACGCTCGTGCAACCCGAAAGCATTATCCACTCGATGGTGGAATTTGACGACGGCTGTGTGATGGCGCAAATGAGCTATCCCACGATGGAATTGCCCATTCAACTCGCGCTCACCTATCCCGAGCGCTTGGATTGCGATTTGAAATCTCTCGATTTTGAAAAGCTTGGTGCGATTAAGTTTTTGCCCCTTGAAAGAAAACGTTTTCCTTGCTACGATTTGGCGTTGACGAGCTTGGAAATGGGGGATAACTATTCCTGCGCGCTCAACGGCGCGGGCGAGATTGCGGTGCACGCATTCTTGAAAGAACGGATAGCTTTCACGCAAATTGCGGAAACTATTCAATACGCATTAGAAAAGACGGAACGGGTAAAGCCCGATTCGTACGAGATTTTGCAAGAAACGGACGCGCGCGCAAGAGCCCTTGCGAAGGCGTTTATCGAAAAATTATAAGGCGGGAAACCGCCGTGTCTTCCCCTAGAGGGGAAGATTTGGGAGTTTGCATTGACCTATCAACTTTTGGCTACGAACGCAATTTCAAATTTTGGCGGCGTTTTGCTCGCGATCGGCGTTTTACTTGCGATGGTGACGATTCACGAATTCGGGCACTATATTGCAGGGAAGCTGCTCGGCTTCAAGATCAACGAATTTTCCGTTGGTTTCGGGCCCGCACTCTTTAAGAAACGCAGCAAAAAAACGGGGGAACTTTTCGCCCTTCGTATCATTCCACTCGGCGGTTATTGCGCCTTTGACGGCGAAGACGAGTACGAAGACGAAAAGGAAGAAAAAGATCCCTTCTTTGAACCTGCAGAAAAGGAACAAGACGGGGTTATGCCCGCGTCGAATGCAGAAAAGGAAGGGGGCGTGTCCGCGTTGAATGCGGAAAAACCGCAAGAAGGATACCCCGAACCCAAGGGCGCGCGCTTTAACGATCAAAAGCCGTGGAAGCGGATTATCGTGCTCATTGCGGGCGCGACGATGAACTACCTTTTGGCGCTCTTTTTGATTATGATTATGTTCGGCGCGTACGGTCGTCCCGTATTGCAAGTGGTAAAAAGTGCGCCCGATAAATATGATACTCCCTTGGCGAACGAAACCTACGAAACGGGTTTGCAAACGGGAGATATTATCCTAGAAATCAACGGCAAGAAAATGTATATGACGACGGACTATCTCGACGCCCTTGACGGCAAGGATAAAGGGGACGTTGTCACCTTGCGCATTATTCGCGATGGCAAGGAGCAGGATTTGGAACTCGCGCTCGTGGAAGACGCGAACCCTAAAAATATGTCTGATACCAACGTCTTATTCTATTCCCTTGGGATTGCGAGCCGAGAAGAAGTGCTCGACGACGAGACGGGGGAAATGGTGATGAAAACCACGCGCGGCGGCGGAATTAGCACCGTGACGGTGAAGCAAGGTTTCTTCGATTCTATCGGTCAATCCTTCGTCTATTCCTTCAAGTCGAGCGGTACGATTTTGCGCTCGCTCGGGGAATTACTCACGGGAAAAATGGGCGTGAAATCAATGGGCGGACCCGTGACAACGATTGAAGTGACGGCGCAAGCGGCGGCGTATAGCGTACTGTCCTTCCTAAATATCGCGGCGTTTATCGGGGTGAATTTGGCGGTGTTTAACCTTTTGCCTATTCCCGCGCTCGACGGTTGCAGAGTGATTTTCTGCATTATCGAATGGATTCGCAAAAAGCCGATCAACCGCAAGGTGGAAATGATCGTCAACTTCGCGGGGCTTATCTTCTTATTCGGCTTTGCGATTTTCGTGGACGTACTTCACTTTATCGTATAGAAAAAGAAAAAAATGTAAAAAAAACTACGGGTGTCAAGTATTTTTGCTTGACACTTGTTTTTTTATCGTGTATAATAGGCTATGGTAATACGGAAAAAGGGGCGAACGGAATGAAAGACGATATAGAATTTCTTCGGCTTTGGGATTTGTACTCGCCGCTTTTGACTGCAACGCAAAGAGAGATCACCGATTTATATTTCAATTACGATCTTTCCTTGGGGGAAATCGCCGAGCAAAAGGGTGTTTCTCGCCAAAGCGTATCCGATTGTTTGAACAAAAGCAGAAAACAGCTGGAAAGCTATGAAGCAAAGCTCGGTTTTGCACGTACGTTGCAAGAGATGCAAGCGCAAATTGACGCGCTTACGAATAAGGATTAAGAAGATATGGCATTATTCGGTGGATTATCTGAAAGATTAAATCATATATTTTCCAAGCTTACCAAGCGTGGCAAGCTCACGGAGCTTGAAATTCGTACGGCGATGCGCGAAGTGCGCGTGGCGCTTTTGGAAGCGGACGTAAACTTGAAGGTTGCAAAGCAATTCATCGCGGACGTTTCGGAAAAGGCAGTCGGGCAAGAAATCTTGTCCTCGCTCAATCCTGCGCAACAAGTAATCAAGATCGTGAACGACGAATTGATTGAGCTCATGGGTTCGAAGAATGCGAAGATTGAAGTTTCCCCCCGTCTTCCGACGGTGATTATGATGTGCGGCTTGCAAGGCGCGGGTAAGACGACCCTTTGCGGCAAGCTTGCAATTCAGCTCAAAAAGCAGGGCAAACGCCCCTTGCTCGTAGCAGGGGATATTTACCGCCCCGCGGCGATTGCACAGCTCCAAGTGGTGGGCAAAAACGCGCAAGTGGAAGTGTTTGAAAAGGGCACGCAAAGCCCCGTGAAAACGGCGAAGCAAGCGATTGAATACGCGCGCTCCATGAATTACGATACGGTGATTTTGGATACGGCGGGCCGTTTGCAAATCGACGAAGCGTTGATGCAAGAGCTTGAAAACGTGAAGAAGGAAATCGACGTAACGGAAACGTTGCTCGTCGTGGATGCAATGACCGGTCAAGAAGCGGTGAACGTTGCCGAAACCTTCAATTCCCGCTTGGACGTGACGGGCGTGATTTTGACGAAGATGGACGGCGATACGCGCGGCGGTGCTTGTCTTTCGATTAAGGCGGTGACGGGCAAGCCGATTAAGTTTATCGGTGTGGGCGAAAAACTCACTGATTTAGAGCCCTTCCACCCCGATCGTATGGCGTCGAGAATTCTCGGCATGGGCGACGTGCTTTCCTTGATTGAAAAAGCGCAGCAAGCAATCACCGAAGAAGACGCGAAGAAAATGCAGCAAAAAATGCTTGCAAACACCTTCACGCTCAACGATTACTTGGAACAATTCTCCATGATGAAAAAGATGGGCGGCGCGTCGGCGATGCTTTCCATGCTCCCCGGTGCGGGCAAACTCAAAGTGAACGAAGGGGACGTGGACGAAAAGCGAATCGAACGCACGAAAGCGATCATCCTTTCCATGACCATGCAAGAACGCAACAATCCGTCGATTATCGATAGCAAGAGAAAGCGCCGTATTGCGGCGGGCTCGGGCACGACGGTGCAAGAAATCAACCAACTTTTGAAGCAGTACGATCAAACGAAAATGCTTATGAAGCAGTTGAAGGGTAATAAGGGTAAATTCCGTATGCCTTTCTAAAAAACGACGTATATGCGGCGCATTTCATCGTCAAATCTCCGCGGCTCTTGGTCGCGTACGGCTAGTACGCTCCCCGCGAGCTGCTCGATTTTCCTTGAACTGCTTGCATCTCCGCCGTTTTTGCGGGGAAAACAAGTGCGTAAAAGTGCCGATATTTCATCGTCAAATCTCCGCGGCTCTTGGTCACGTACGGATAAGTACGTTCCCCGCGAGCTGCTCGATTTTCCTTGAACTGCTTGCATCTCCGCAGTTTTGGCAAAACAATCAATTCAAATCAAACGGCAACCGCCGATTGAAATAAAAAAGAAAAAAATATTTTAAGATACTTTGGAGGTATTATTATGGTAAAAATGAGACTTATGAGAATGGGCGACAAGAAGAACCCTATCTACCGTGTAGTTGTTGTTGACAGCAGAAAGGCTGCAACGGGCGAATACATTGAATGCGTTGGTCACTACAGACCTACCTGCGATCCCGTAGAACTTGATATGAATGCGGAATCCGCAAAAGCATGGCTTGCAAAGGGCGTTCAACCCACGGAAACGGTAAAGAACCTTCTTGTTAAGGCTGGCGTTATCGAAAAGAGCAGCAAGTTGAGCCCTTCCAAGACGAACGGCAAAAAGTCCAACTAATCATTAGCCGCCACAAAGGGAATTAGCTCATAAGCCGCCTTACGGGCGTCTATAAACGTAGTTTTTTTGGGCGATTTTCCGCATGAAGGAGACAAAGTTATGTTGGATTTAATTAAGTACGTCGTCGGGCAATTTGCCGAAGATAAGGAAAACGTAGAATACGTGGTAAACGAAAAGGACCGCGTAATCGAAGTGACCGTAATTCTTTCCCCGTCGGACATGGGTAAAGTAATCGGTAAGCAGGGCAAGATTGCCAAAGCATTGCGCACGCTTGTGCGCGCGGCAACGCCTGCAAGCAGCAAGAGATATGTGATCGAAATTCGTGAAAGAGACGGCGAAGCCGTGGATTGCGATTGCGAAAACTAATCGGATTCTTACGAAAAAGGCTTTGCGAAAAACAAAGCCTTTTTTTGTCTTTTTTTGGAAAACAAGCGGGGCAGGTACGCGTTGAACGCGTTTTTTTGCCCGTAAGGAGTAGAAATGGATCGTTTGATTATAGGGGAAGTGCTCAAGCCGCAAGGCATCCGCGGTGAGTTGAAGGTGAAAACGTTTACCGACACCCCGAATGACGTAAAAAAGTTTGGTACGGTGTATATCGACAACGTCGCGTATAAAATCCTTTCCTTCCGCGTTGGGCCGGACGGCGCGGCGTATATGGGGTTGCGCGGCATTCCCGATCGCAACGCGGCGGAGCTTTTCCGCGGCAAGAAGCTCGAAGGGGATAGAGAAGACGCGCCCGCCTTGGACGAAGGTAGATATTATATCGTGGATATTCTCGGCTTGGCTTGCGAATCGCAGGACGGGGAATTTTTGGGCACGGTGAAGGAAATTGCCACCCTTTCCACCGACGTTTATACGATTGAGAAGGACGGCAAAAAAATCCTTTTCCCCGTCGTAAACGGCGTAATCGTGGACGTGGACTTGCAAAACGGCAAAGTGATTATCAATAAAGCCGTGTTTGATCAAATTGCCGTGCTTTAAGACGAAAGGGGAAAACAAATGAGCGAAAAAAAGATCGAAAAACTAATGATAAAGGCAGGCCAAGAGCTTGCGGCGAATAGAAAGAACCAAGCGCGCGCGTTATATACGAAAGCGGCGGAGTTGGGCTCGGCAGAAGCCTGCTACGCCTTGGCAAAAATGCTGCTTGCAACGCCTTCTTATAAAATGATACACGACACAAAGGAAGCGCGTGCAACCTATCTCTCGCTTTTGAGATGGCTTGAAAAAGCGTCCAACCTTGGGCATAATGAAGCGGCATTCACCTTGGCGAAGGTGCACTTGGAAGGCATTTGGAATAAGCCCGCGTTCAAAGACGAAGGTATGCAATGGCTTAAAAAAGCGGTGGAAAACGGCAACGCGGAAGCGGCGGCGTATCTCAACGCTTTGCAACCCAAAGCCCCCACTCCGCCCGTAGCC
>JAZTWL010000226.1:0-2433 GCA_045635845.1 Candidatus Scatosoma sp.
GGGGACGAGCGCATCGTGCGGCTTTTGGACGGCACGAGCTTGTCGGTGGAAAAGATTCGAGAGTTTACGGAAGAAGAAACGGACGAAGCACTCAAAAGTATTTTGCAGGAAAAGAGCAAGGGACTTTCCGTCCGCCGCGCGATTTTCAACCTTTCGAAGGGGGATGATAAACTCATGCTCCGCTTACAAAATAAGTACCGCAATACGCTCAAGAAAGAGCCGGAGCGGATTGCCAAGCTTGCACGGGCTTTGGGGGTGGAGGAAACCCTTGTAAAAGGGGCGAAAACAAAGGCTCAACGCGTACCTGCCCCTGCCGATAAGGACTTTTTACGGCGTCGCTTGGAAAGCGAAATCAACGCGTTATACGATCGGCTTGCTACGGCGTTGAAAGAAGAAAACGCGCGCTTGCGCGCGGAGAATGAACGCTTGAAGAAACGCTTAAACGGCGAAAAGGCGTAAAAGAAAAGCTGCCCGAAAACCCTTCGGGCGGCTTTTCTTATTTAGATTCCGTTTTGCGTTTTGCTTTGTTTTTTTCGACGGCTTGGTCGGCTTTTTCCTTGATTTTTTCCACGCCGTCTTCAAGCTCATCCGTTTTTTCTTCAATAAATTTATCGATTTTGGCTTGCACTTCTTCTTGACTCTTCTTTACGAATCTGCGCATTTTATAATTGTTTGCGGTGAGTAAAGCACCGCCGATCATGCCGAGTGCAACGCCAACGACGAATTTTTCCATATTCACACCTCCGTTGTTTAAGGTTAGTATGTGAAAAAATCGGGAAGAAATACGCGAGAAAGAAAAAAAATCACGTCGAAACGATAGACGGGGCGCGGCTTTTGTGCTATAATAGCAGTATGATCGGTAAAAGAGCAATCGCCTTTGATATAGGCAACAAACGAATCGGCGTCGCAATCTCCGACCCGTTCAATGAATACGCAATGCCCTGCGAAACGTACAATCGTACGGGGAATTTCCAAAAGGACGTGGAAGCGATCGCGAAAATCGCGAAGGATCGGGGTGTGGGCGTAATCGTTTGCGGGATTCCGTATAATTTTGACGGTACGGAAAGCATACAAACGGAAAAGACGCGCGGCTTTATCGAAGCGTTGCAAACGAAAACCGATTTACCGATTGAGTTGGAGGACGA
Source organism: Candidatus Scatosoma sp. (assembly GCA_045635845.1). Lineage (GTDB taxonomy): Bacteria > Bacillota > Clostridia > Christensenellales > Borkfalkiaceae > Scatosoma. Next base: position 1,146 of record JAZTWL010000226.1, read on the forward strand.
GCGTTTTACAACGATGCAAGCGCGTGAAACGCAAATCATGGGCGGTATCAGGCGGGACGATCGCAAAAAGACGATCGATTCGATTGCGGCGTCCTATATCCTGGAAAGTTGGCTCAATCGTGAAAAAATGAAAAACAAAAAAGCGGAGGAAAAGAAAATGGCAGAAGAAATCAAAGACGAAATTATGGACGACGAAGATCGTATTTTTGAGCTTGAAGCAGACGACGGTACGATTGAAAAACTCTATCATATCGCAACGATCGAATATAGAGGCAAAATGTACTGCGTATTCCAAAAAGCAGAACCTGAATGTGAAGAGGAAGAAGACGAAGTGATTATCTTCGGCTTGGAAGGCGAAGGCGACGATGCAATGCTCGTACCCTTGGAAGATGAAGAACTCATGGACGAAGTGTTTGCGGAATTTTGTCATCAATACGAACAATACGAAGATTCGGATGACGCAATGGATTTGGAATAAGAAAGGAAACGAGCGGTTAAAAAAACCGCTCGTTTTTTTGCGTGATTTTCGGGGATTATATATATAATATATAAAAGTGGAAAAAAATCAACAAAAATTTGAAAAAGTGGAAAAAACGATAGAAAATAAGTTGCGCTCTTTTTTCCTTTATGGTAAAATAGAAAGGCTGAAAATTCACACTCGCTATCACGTGCGTAATCCGTGTCCGTAAATTTTTTTGCATGCGGACGTCATTACGAGCCAACACGGGGCGGGGAGGAAAAACGGAGGTTTGAATTATGGCAGTTATTACTATGAAGCAGCTCTTGGAAGCAGGCGTTCACTTCGGTCACCAAACGAGAAAGTGGAACCCCAAAATGAAGAAGTACATCTTCGCGGCAAGAAACGATATTCACATTATCGACTTGCAACTTACCGCAAGCTTGGTTGAAGAAGCTTACGCATTCGTTTGCGAAAGCGTAAAAGCTGGTAAGTCCGTACTTTTCGTTGGTACGAAGAAGCAGGCGCAAGACGCAATCAAAGAAGAAGCAGAACGTTGCGGTCAGTACTACGTAAACAGCAGATGGCTTGGCGGTTGCTTGACCAACTTCAAGACGATGAGAAGCCGCGTTGAAAGACTTGAAAAGCTGGAAGCTATGGAAGCGAACGGCGATTTCGAAGCGTTGCCCAAGAAAGAAGTTATGCTTCTTAAGAAAGAAATGGGTAAATTGCAGGCGAACCTTGGCGGTATCAAGGCAATGAAATCCATGCCCGGCGTTATGTTCGTTGTTGACCCTCATAACGAAGACATCGCAATCAAAGAAGCGAAGA
>JAZTWL010000227.1:0-34573 GCA_045635845.1 Candidatus Scatosoma sp.
AGATCTTGGAAAGGCTGCCTTCGGGAAGGTTAATCTTTCTTCCGTAGCGCACCGCACGGCGGATAATTCTTCTCAAAATATAGCCTTGGTCGGTGTTGGAAGGTACGATACCCTTTTCGTCGCCGAGCATGAAGGTTGCCGTACGGCAATGATCGAGAAGTACGCGGAAGGATTTCGTCGTTTCTTCGTCGTCGTTGTAGTTCTTACCCGTAAGCTCCGCAATCACCTTGATTGCGTTTTCGAAAATGTCCGTTTCATAAACGCTCGATTTGCCGTTCAAAACGCAAAGCGCACGTTCCAAGCCCATGCCCGTATCTACGTTCTTTTGCGAAAGCTCGATAAAGCTGCCGTCCGCTTGCTTATTGAAACGCATGAATACGTCGTTCCAAATTTCAAGGAATGCGCCGCAGTTGCAATCGGGATTGCAAGTGGGCGAACACTTGGGTTTACGAATTACGAACATTTCCGTATCCGTACCGCAAGGGCCAGTCAAACCCGCAGGACCCCACCAGTTATTTTCGCGGGGCATGAAATAAATGTTTTCCTTCTTAATGCCTGCCTTTTCCCAAAGCGCCGCCGCTTCGTCGTCGCGGGGAAGAGTTTCGTCACCGCCGAATACGGTAACGGCAAGCTTGTCCGAAGGAATACCAAGATAGTTTTCCCCCGTCAAGAATGCGTAGCTCCAAGGAATCATTTCTTCCTTGAAATAATCGCCGAGCGACCAGTTGCCAAGCATTTCGAAGAAAGTACAGTGTCTTTCGTCGCCAACGTCGTCAATGTCCCCCGTACGAACGCACTTTTGTACGTCGCAAAGACGCTTACCTGCGGGGTGTTTTTCACCCAGAAGGTAAGGCACGAGCGGGTGCATACCCGCCGTCGTGAAAAGTACGGTAGGATCGTTTTCGGGAATCAAGGATGCGGAAGGGATCACTTTGTGCCCTCTATCCTTAAAGAAGCCGAGATACATTTCTCTTAAAGATTGTCCAGTATAGGTTTTCATATCGTTTTTCCTTTATGGGATTGATTTTCTTTTACATTATAAATGTAAAACCTTGTATTTGTCAAGCAATACAAAACGACAAGCAAAAATTTTCTCGTTTTATTTGAAAAGAAAGAGCAGACTTTTGAAAAAGTCCACTCTTTTTTATGCGCTTATTTAGTTTTTCGTACTCTCATCGCCGAGTATGTCACCAATCGTTACGTCTCCGTAGGAAATTGTCATCGACGCTTGCACGGTTTCCACGGTTATTAGACCTTCTTCTTCAAATTCCGACGATAGATTAAGCTCACAGGAATACAGTTTTCCGTTCGCAAACTGCAATCTCACACTCATCGTTTCCCCTTCTTGCTCGCTAGAATAGCAATAATAGCCGTCTTCTACGGTGCATTCGCTATACATTTCCACGTAGCTACCCAACTCGAAATAATTCACGCAAAAAGACATAGAGTATTGTACGTTGAAATTAAAATCGGGCCACGTGTTGCATTTCCATACGCCGTAATTTTCACGATAGTATTCTTTAAACGAGTCATCCTGACGGGAAATGTAGGATTCTATAGCAGAATCTTGTTCTATTTCCACGATTTCGTCTTCCCTATTAAAAGTTCCAACTTTAATTCCCGACAAATGGCAGTATACTTTTTCATCGGCGATTTGAAGACAGCCTTGTCTTTCCTTCCAACTAAAGCGTTGGCTCAAAGGACTTTCATTCAATATCGTATAATTAATTTCCGCATTCGTTGCAGACAAGGTCTCTTCCCAAGCTTGCAACCAATCCGCTTCGTTTTCAAATACTTGAACTTTTACATCTTTTCCCTTGCCACCACCGCAAGCCGTAAAACCAAGCGAACCCATCATACCAACTGCCAATGCGATTGCCGCTACTCTTTTATTCTTCATAAGTATATATACCTTTTTTTTAATTTTTCGTCAATTCGTAGCCCGTTTTGCTATCCTTCACCGAATAGCCCATTTCCGCAAGCTTGGCGCGGAGTTCGTCGCTCTTTGCCCAGTCCCGATTTTGACGAGCCGCCCAACGTTCTTCCGCCACCGCTTGTACGTCCGCGGGGATCGACACCTCGTTCTTGCTTTCGTACCAAGCCTTGTATTCTTTTGCGTTCTTGGTGAACAAGCCGAGAATGGAATAGGTTTTGCGAATTTGTACCGCCGCCGAAAGCGCGAGCATCAAACCGCCCGTCTTTCCTTCGGAAAGGTTCTTTTTAACGTCCTTGAAATAGCCGAAAAGGTTGGAAAGCGCAAGCGCCGTATTGAAATCGTCACCCATGCAAGCGTTGAATTCGTCTTCCACCTTTTGTGCGTAGGCCGCCGCCTTTGCCGCGTCTTCCCCTTCAATCGTAAGCTCCATGCCCTTGAACTTGATCATAACGTCTTCAATCAACGCAAGCAAAACGTAAAAATCGTACAAGTGCTTTTCCGCTTCGGGGAATAAATCGTCGGTGATATTGATATCGTTGCGGTAGTTCGTTTGCAAAAGCGCGAATTTCACCGCTTCGTCCGAATATTTTTCAAGCAATTCCGCCAAAAGCAAGGAGTTGCCGAGCGATTTACTCATTTTTTGGCCGTTTACTTTGATAAGGCCGTTGTGCGTCCAGTATTTTACGAACTGCTTGCCCGTCAACGCTTCCGTTTGCGCGATTTCGTTTTCGTGGTGCGGGAAAATCAAATCTCTGCCGCCGCCGTGGATATCGATTTGCTCGCCAAAGGCTTCTCTATTCATTGCCGAGCATTCGATATGCCAGCCCGGTCTGCCCTTGCCCCAAGGGGATTCCCAGTAAATTTCGCCCGCCTTTGCGCTCTTCCAAAGCGCGAAATCGTAGGCGTTTTTCTTTTCGTCGTCGTTATCCACACGCACGCCGTCAAGCGCGTCTTCAATGTTGCGGTTGGAAAGCTTGCCGTAGCCGGGGAAGGATGCTACGTCGAAATAAACGTCCCCGTTTTTCGTGGGGTAAGCGTGTCCCTTTTCAATGAGCGTGGAAACGAAATCGATAATGTTCTCGATATTTTCCGTCGCTTTGAGCCACACGTCGGGATCGTCCACGTGGAATTTTTCCATAACGCCGTTGATATTTTCAATCATCTTCGCTGCATATTCATCCGCGGGAATGCCCGTTTCGTTGGAACGCGCAATGATCTTATCGTCCACGTCCGTATAGTTGCGCGCGTAGGTGACGTCGTAGCCAAGCTTTTTCAAGTACTTGCGCATAATATCGTAGATGAGCGCTTGATAACCGTGACCGATATGCGCTTCGCCCGAAACCGTGATGCCGCACGCGTACATCTTTACCTTGTTGCCTCCCAAGGGAATAAATTCTTCCTTTCTCTTCGTCAACGAATTGTAAATTTTCATATTTTACTCCTTCGACTCGTACATGGTACTGTCTTTTTCTTCATTTTCTACTTGCGAATCCTTCGTAAGCTTTGCCGCTTGCACGGCGATAATGCCCGAATGGGTAGCGTCCTTTCCTTCGGGAGTACGGATGCGCACGATACGCCCGGGAATACCCACCACCGTCGCGTACGGGGGTACTTCTTTCAAGACCACCGCGCCCGCGCCGATTTTTGCGCCTTCCCCGATTACGATATTGCCAAGCACTTTCGCGCCCGCGGAAATCATGACGTTTTCCATCACGGTGGGATGGCGTTTGCCCCGCTCTTTGCCCGTACCGCCAAGGGTGACACCTTGATAAATCACGACGCCCTTATGCACTTCCGCCGTTTCGCCGATTACGACGCCCATGCCGTGGTCAATGAATACGCCCCCTTCGATTTTCGCGCCGGGGTGAATCTCAATCCCCGTGAAAAAGCGGGTGGTTTGACTGATGATTCGCGCAATAAGTTTTAATTTAATTTTGTGGAAAAACCGCGCCACACGATACCACGCGAGCGCGTGCACGCCCGAGTAGGTAAGCAAAATTTCAAAGGAATTTCGCGCAGCCGGATCATTCAATTTTGCCGCTTTAATATCGGCTCGAAGGTTTCTAAACCACATAATCGTTCTCCTTTTTTGTGGGCAACGTGACGTTGCATCCAAGTCGCTTGGCGGACGCGTTTCGTGGGCTAGGTGCGAGCAGTTCAAGCAACGTGACGTTGCATCCATGTCGTTTGGCGTGCGCGTTACGTGGGCTAGGTGCGAGCAGTTCAAGGAGAATCGAGTACACCGCAGGGAGCGTACTAGCCGTACGTGAGCAAGGTGCGCGGAGATTCGACGATGAAATGCGCCGCCCCGTCTTCGTGGATTAGATGCAAGCAGTTCAAGCAACGTGACGTTGCATCCAAGTCGTTTGCCGAGCGCGTTTCGTGGGCTAGGTACGAGCAGTTCAAGGCGGCGCAAGGGAGCATACCGAGTAGTATGTGACCGAGCGCCAACGCCGAAATGCGAAGCACATAGTCTGCGAAAAAAATAAAAAACGTCTTTATACTATTGTATAAAGGCGTCTTCCAACACTGTTCCACTTTACTTCAAAAAACTATAAAAAGTTTTTCCTTATTCACCCGATAACGGGGGCAGCCGCGGGGGATTAGCCCGTCCTACAAACGCGAAAACGCACTTTCGCGGAAGGAAATATCGTAAAATCGCTCACAGCCTACGGCGATTTCTCTCTGCCTTTGATTTCCCTTGCGCTACTCTTTCTTCGCTCGGATATTCACTTTTTTCTTATTTTACCATACGCGCGAGCGCGTTGTCAAGTATTTTTTGAAAACTTTTCTTCGACGGCAATCAAGCTTGTGCTTCCGCTTTTTTGAAGAACAAATTGATCACCTTATATTCCGCCAACGCGCGCTCTACCATTGCAGGATTGTACACTTTCGTGGCAAGCAGGTACGAGATCACCACGTCTTTCACGTGCTTGAAATCGAATTCGCAATCGGCAAGCTTGAGCAAAATGCTCGTATCTTCCATGGAAAGATTTGCAACGAGTGCGAAGGTGAAAATGAAATTCTTCGTTGGCAAGTACTTGCCCGAGCAAAGCCCTTTCCAAATTTCGGGCAAAATGTCCATTTGTTCCAAAGCTTCTTCGCTAGAAATGTGGTACTTTTCGCACATTTTCACGAACACTTTATGGAAGGAAAACTTCGCCATTTTCGTTCGCAACTGCGCAAACAAGCTATGCGTGCGGAAGGAAAAAGAGAACGTGAGATCTACCATACGTTCTTTAAGCGCCGCCAAAAGCTCCGTCTTCTTTTCTTGATTTGCAAGGCGCAAGGTACTTGAAGGCAAGGTGTAGGCATACGTTCTACCGTCTTCGCGAACCTTCGTCGCTTGCATTACGGGCATTTTATAGCCAGGCAAAAGCACGAGCTTATCATAGTTTTCGTAAGTCTCGCAAAAATAATCGTCTAAATCGTGAATAAAATCGTACATAACTGCACTCCCACTCGTCTTTCGCTTATAGTATAGCACATTTTCCCGCGCCCGCGCAAGCAAAAACACCCCCTTTTTCTTTTTCACCGACTTTTCATTTTCACAATTCCATGCCAAAATTTTTCGCTTTTTTGTGAAAAAATTACATTTTTCGACCTTTCGAACATAGTTTTGCTTGCTTTTTCACAGTTTTTATGGTACATTGATAACATAAAGTGATAAGGAGTATTTTTATGAAAAGAGACCGTATTGTGGAAATTGCGGAGCTTTTGGATAAGCGCGGCAAGCTCACGCTTGAACAATTAGAAGCGGCATTCCCCAACGTTTCGCAAATGACTTTACGCAGGGATCTATTCCAGCTTGAACAAGAAGGGAAAATCATTCGTGTACGCGGCGGTGCAATGTCCGTTCGCGAAGTGCAAAAGACATCGGGCGAGCCCTACGTGAAAAAGACGACCATTCACACGGACGAAAAGATTGTAATCGCGCAAAAAGCGGCGGGACTTATCGACGAAGGCGCGTCCATTTTCCTTGACGGCGGTACGACGGCGCTCTATCTTGCCAAGGAAATGCCCGATCGTTATTGCAACGTTTTTACCAACGGTCTTGCCGTAGCAACGGAGCTTTCGAAGAAGAAAAACGTGGTGGTAAACCTTCTCGGCGGACAGCTTATCAAGGAAAACCTTTCCACGGCGGCGTCCTTCTCTTCCCTTTACTTTGCGGAAACGAATTTCGAGCTTGCCATCATCTCGGCGGCGGCATTCACGCCCGAAAGCGGTTTTTCTTGCAGCTCGCAAGTGGAAGCGGAGCTTTTGCGCGTAATTTGCAAGAAGGCGAAATTCTTGTACATGATGCTCGATAGCTCGAAAATCGGGCGCATCAAACCCCATACGTTTGCACGCGCGGAAGATATTAACGTCTTGATTACCGACAACGAATTCCCCAACGCGCTCAAAGACGAATTCAAGAAAATGAATATCGTCGTCATTTAACGAAAAATACCAACCGCCCCGAAAGGCAAAGACCTTTCGGGGCGGTTTTTTCTTTTCTTAAACGATTATTCGGACGTATTTACCCAGTCCTTTATCGCATCAAACATAGAAATTGCGTCTTGGTACGCGCTTTCCACTTGCGCTGCGTAGTCGCTTGCAAAATAATCGATTTGCCAAAAGACGTCGACGACGTTTTCCGTATAATTTATAAGCTGTTCTTGTTGCCAAGCGGTGTATTCCCCGCTATTGATTCTATTTTCTTTTTCCTGCAAAAGGGCGTATGCTGTGCGCTGCGAAAGCCGCGCGTTATGAATTGCCGTTTGATAATTTTCCACTGCGGCGAAGGAATAGGACTTGTTTTCCGCACGCAAATCGTCGTCCAAACAAGCTACGTATTGATAATCTTCCGCCAAAAGCCGCGCAATTTCGTCGCGCGCGGCAATCATCTCTTCCGTATCGCAACCGCGCAAAATCGTGGATAAATCCGTTTGCGCCGCCACATTCAAACGATCGTACTGCGCGATATAGGTGTAATCTTCCAAAAGAGTGGTGAGATCGGAATAGCCCGCATTATACGCCACTTCGTAGAGCAAGCTTTGTGCATACTCCGAAAGGACGGCGTAATCTTCCGCCGCCGCATAGAGCGCGTCTTCGTCCTGCGCGCTAATCTCTACGCTCGGCTTTTCCACGACGGGGTGGGCGGCAAGATAGGCTTGCCTATCCACTTCCGCTTCTTCCCAAAGCACGCCCGTATCAATCGGCTCGTCCGTGCCCTCCGCCGTACTGCTAAACGAGCCGTGTTTTCGTAGCCACGGCGCGGCACATACGAACGCCGCTAGCGAAAGCGCGAACGCTGTAAATAGTTTTTTCTTTGCGTTTTTTCTCATAGATTATTCTACTTTTTCTTCCACGTCTCGCGAAAGCTCGATTTGTTCTTTCAAGAATTCGTCGGCTTGTTTGCTTTGTCTTTTCGTCGTCTTTTTGTCCAACGCGACCGGTTGATTGATAACGATTTGCGGGAAAGGAATGTTCACGCCGTTTTCGTCGAAGAGAATCTTCAATTCACGATTCAACGCGCGTTGCACCGTGTACAAATCTTGTTCGCGGCACTTCGCCAAGAAGAGCAAATCCACGCTCGATGCGTTCAAGACGTCCACGCCCTTATAGTACGGCCCTTCCACGATTTCGGGAATGGCTTCTTTGATCTTTTCCAAATTGTCACGCACGATCAATTCCACGCGCGGAATCGATTCGCCGTACTCAATAGAGATATACGATTTCGCCACGGAAAGATCTTTCGTTTGGTTAATGACGGTGGTGATGGCGCTGTTGTTCACGATCTTCACGTTGCCGCCCGCGTCCACAATCTTCGTGGAACGAATGCCGATTTCTTCCACCGTACCGCGCCAACCGTCGATTACGACGATATCTCCCACTTGATAAGAGCCTTCAAAGACAATGAATACGCCCGCTAAAATGTCGGCAATCAAGCTTTGTGCGCCAAGACCAACGACGAGCCCCATAATCCCTGCGCTCGCAATAAGCGTTTGCGTATCCACGCCCCAAGCCTTCAAAATCATTAAAAGGGCAACGATTGCCACAAGGTACTTGATAAAGCTGCTCAAAAGCTTCACGATCGTCAAGCCGCGGTTGCTCTTTGCAAGGCAAAGACGAAGCACGAAGCGGATAATGCAATTCACCGTCCAAGCAATACAGATAATTTGCACCGTTCGAATCAACGCGGGCAATTTCCAGTACGCCTTATTAAGTGCGGCGTTTTCCGCCACCTTCTTATTGAAGGTGGAATTTTCCCCGAAGATTTTTTCGTTCAAAATAAACGCCGTCACCGTACCCGCAAGTAAGACGAGATAAAAAATCAACGTGCCCCACTTAAAATTCTTCTTTTCATTTGTCATATTTCCATTCTCCTTATCTTTCGCGTTTTATCTTTCAAAGGCGACTGCCTTTTTCCTTAAATATTCACTTCTTCGACGTAAATTTCCGTCCATTCGATCGAGTTGCCTTCTCCAACGCTTGCGTGAATGGTGAGCGTCGCAATTTCCCCGCGTAAATAGGAATTTTCCACGTCCAAGCGTTGCTCTTCCGCGCTCGTAAACTCACATTCCGCCACGTTTCCGTACTCATCTTCCAAAACGGCTTTGAAGCCCGTCCAAGTGCCCGTTTCGTCCAAATAGTCCATTTCGAAATAGAAATATCCGTCTTCCGCACAGCGGCAATCCCATTCCACGAACCGCACTTCTTGCGTCAACTGCAAGGTGGTGATCGATTTCTTCACAAGGGTGGAATTTCCTTTCATCACGGACACGGTATAGGGCATATTCGGTTTTAAGCCTTCAAAAGACCCTTTCGCTACGCCGTTCTCGATCGTCGTCTTGCGCTTGGTAAACTCGTTGGAAACGACGATTTTTACGTCGTCCCCTTCGTAATACGAGCCGTCCTTATTTTCCACCGAAATCTCGTAGTAAATCGCCGTGCCCGTCGCGTGCAGGGAAAGAATTTCCGCTTGTAGCGTTTGTTGCGTAATCCCAGGCAACGTCACCGCGCCAACGACCACGCCACCCGCGACCGTCGCTGTCATCAAGGAAAGCATCTTCGCGCCCTTTAGCCCGCCGCTTACCGCTTTCGGCTTGATTTGCGCTTCGTCCAAGCTCCCGCTTTCTTGATAGCCTGCAAGCTCGATCGTGGACGGCTGCTCCACGGGCTCGCGCTCCGTCTCAAGTACACGGCGAGTTTCCGGCAATGCGTCCGCTTCGTTTTCAATGCGTATGTAATTGTACTCGTTCCGAAGCCGCATACCTTCTCCTTTGCGCGTTTTCTTAAACACAGTATAACATGGTTTTTCTCAAAAATCAATACCCTTGGAAAAATTTTCTTAAAAGAAAGGCTCGTTCCACGCGTGGAACGAGCCTATTTATTTGCAATTACCAATCTTGTTTTTTCAACGATTTATCCTTCACGTCGTCGTGATAGGCGAAATATTTTTCCTTGAAGGCTTCGGGCGTAAGCGGTTGATTTCCGTCCGCTTGCATGCGGTCTATCATTTCTTGCAATTCTTCGGGCGTGAAATCACCAATCTCCGTTTCTTCCCCGTACGTTTGCAGCAATTTCAAAAGATCTAATTTCGACATAGTTAAATTTCCACCTTAATATGCTCTCCACGGAAGGGTACGGTGATATAGGTAAACCCGATTTCCTTGAGCATTTCCACCACTTCGTCCCGCTTATCCATAATCCGCTCGATAAAGTGCGAATCCGAGCCGTAGGAAATCTTTCTGCCGCCGAGCTCGTAATATCTTTCGATAATGGCACGCGCGGGAATGGTGCGATCTTCCAAGCCCTTGTTGGACGAATTCACTTCCAAAATCTTGTCCTTTTTGATAATCGTTTGCAAAATATCGTCGATTTCTGCGCCGAATTCCTGCAAATTCAAGCTTCTATCCGCGTAGTGCACGTAGCGCGCCACATAGCCGATATGCCCTACGATATCGTAGGGATAAGGCACGTCCAAGCTCTCGCGAATCAAGCGCAAGTACGCTTTATAGACTTCTTCCTTCGTGCCGACCATTTCCGTATAGGCAAAATCCGTGCCGTTTGCACCGTGCACGCTGTTGATAACGAAATCGGGGTGGAATTTTTCGTAGGTTTCCACGTACTTTTTCTGCACGCTTTCCAAGTCCGAATAGCCGAATTCCGCGCCGACTGCCACGTTCATAACCCCTTCGTAATCTTCCTGCAAATGGCGCGCGCCGTGGAAATACTCGTTCGGATCGGCGTTTCCGGACACAAATGCCGCCACTTCCGGATCCATGAGCGATAAATCGTAGCCGTAATCAAAATGTTCACTCACACCGTAAAAATCCACGCCCGCTTTTTGCGCTGCGGCAAGCATTTCCGCAAGGGTGTTCACCCCGTCGTGGGAATAGGTGGAATGGGTGTGCATATCCGTCAAAAACTTTTTCATAACTACCTGCCTTCTTTCCTTTATTATAGCATACGCCGCCCCATTTTTCAAGCAACGGAGCGCACAAATTTTGCCACTTTCCCCAAAATTAGAAAATTTTCGTCCACTTTTCCCTTTTGTTTCCGTACTTACCATTTTTCCCCTATTGACCCTGCGCACTTCGCGCCGATATAATAAAAGCGCGCCTTGAAAAAATGCGCGAATACGATTTTGGAGAATATGAAAATATGAAAACACGAACTTTTGCGGCGCTCGCACTCGCGCTCGCCTTCTTTCCACTTTTATCCTGCGGAAAATCCGCACCCAAAGCCCCGTCTAACGAAATAAGTCAATCGGAAACGACGGAAGGCTTGCCCGAAACTTCGATAGACGAAGCGCCTTCCCTTCCCGAATTGGAAGAACCCGAAGCACCCCCTACGCCCATCCCCGCGGCGCAAAGCTACGTGCGTTGCACTGCCGACAGCGTGAATATCCGCTCGGGCGCGGGCACTTCTTTTACCGTGCTCGGTAGCGCGGAGAAGGGTACCGTGTACGCGGTGATTGAAAAAACGGGGAATTGGTACAAGACCTACTACCGCGGCAAAACCGCCTACCTTTCCGCTTCCTACTTCTCTACTTTCACGTTGGAAAAAACGGACGACGCGGACGTAGAAGACGTCATTTCGGAAGGCTACAAACTGCTCGGCACGCCCTACGTTTACGGCGCAATCCGTTTACACGACGGCAACGGCGTACTCTTAAAGGGCTTCACCACGAGCAAATTCGATTGTTCTTCTCTCGTGCAATATATCTTTTATCAAGGAGCGGGCGAGCTTTTGCAAGTGACGACGCGCACCCAAGTAAAGCAAGGGGCTTTCGTTCCTAGAAACGAGCTTGAGCGCGGGGATTGTCTTTTCTTCACCAACGCCGAACGGGAACACAAAACGGGGGTGGAACGAATCGGCCACGTGGCGCTCTACCTTGGCGACGATTATATCCTACATACCGCGTCCGACTACGCGCGTATTGAAAAAATGACCGCCAAACGCTGGGCGTATTACGTCGAAGCGCGGCGGTTCATATAAAGATTTAGTTTTTCCGTTCCGCCAAGGATGCGGCAGTGAGAAAGAGTACGCGGTTTGCACCCGCTTTGAGAAGCTTTTCCGCGCAAACGCTGCCCGTTGCGCCCGTCGTCATAATGTCGTCGATGAGCAAGACGGTGCGGCCTTTGCACGCCTTCCTTTCTCGTACGCGATAGGCTTCTTCGGCGTTCTTTTGCCGAGTGGTTTTGTCCATATCTTTTTGCGAAGGAGTTTCTAGGCGCTTGAAAAGCAGTCGGGCGTTGAATTCCGTTTCCGCGCCCTTCTCTTTCAGCCGATCGTAAAAGGCTTCCGCGAGCCGTTCCGCTTGGTTATAACCCCGCTCTTTTAAGCGTTTCTCGCCCATGGGTACGGGCACAACGAGTGGAATTTCCGTTGAAAAGTCCACCCAACCCTTTTCCAAAAATCCATCCGCCATGCGCTCCCCGAAATAGCGCGTGAGCCACGGCTGACCGTTTTTCATGCGGTTAATGAGAGACGCCGTTTCCGTTTCGTAAACGAAATAGGAATAACCGATTTCAAAGGCGGGTGCGTGGCTTTTACAGCTCAAGCACGCCCCTTCACTCACCCCTTTTCGTCCGCATTTCGGGCAAAGATTTTTCTCGTTTCGTTTTAGCAGCGCTTCGCATTTTTCGCAAACTCGAATTTCGGGATATTCAAAAAGCTCCGCGCCGCAAACGTCGCAGGCGTAGCCGTGAAATTCCGATTTTCTTCTTAAATTGCGCCAAATACGCCGCACAAAATTACCAAATTTTCCCATTTTTCTTTCGTAATAAAAAAGGCATACGGGTATTTCAACGCATACCTGTATGCCCGTTTTTTTATTTTTCGACCCTTAAAGAGCTTCTTCCGTATTTTCCTGCGCCTTTTCTTGCGCCGCTTTTTTCCGTTCGTAGCGCACGAGCAAATACGCGATCGCAACGCCTACCGCAAGGAGTACGACGCCGAGCGCCAAATCCAACCATTCCACACCGCTCTTCCACGATAAGTACGTTTCCATGATATCGCCGTTGCAGAACATGGAAAGAATCGAGCCGAGCGAAAGCCCCACGATCATCGAGTACGCCGTGTGGCGCGCTTTCCCAAAAATACTCGTTAAGAATTTCGAGAAGGTGAAAAGTCCCAAAAGCAAGCCGATGCCAAGTCCGCCGTAAACAAGGAAAATGCTCGGGTTGATTTCCCAATACGTTCTGCTTACGCTTTCCATCAAACTGCCAAACCAACCCACTGCCATCAAGAATGCGCTAGCGGAAAGCCCGGGCACGATTTGCGTGACGCCTACTACGTAGCCGATCACGATCGCCAAAACGACGTGCCACCATTGTACGTCCGCGAATTTATCCGCAACCACGACGCTTTCGCCATGTTCCTTTGCCACGCTAATCGCCGAGAAACAGCCGAGCGCGACGGGAATCAAGAGTCCTATAATAAAGAGCGTCACTCGTTTCGCGTTCATTTTCGCGCCCTTAATCTCGTCCTTCACGGCAGGGAATGCGCCGATCATCAAGCCCGCAAATAGGCAAATCACGGCAAACGGCATAAGCTCTAATAGCTTTTTCACGCTGATAAAGCCGAGCAACAGCCCCACGAGCATACCCAAAACAATCGGCAAAAGGAAGAAGAAGCATTGCTTGAACTTCTTGAATAAATTCCCCATTGCGTACAAGAATTGATCGTAAAGCTTGAAGATAATGGCAACGGTCGAGCCGCTAATCCCTGGCACGATCACCGCCAAACCGACGAAAAAGCCGAGCAACGCGCTCTTGCTCCACGTCTTTTTGTTATATTTAATCAAAGCGATTTCCAAACTTTCCTTCGGCATAATACACTCCTTATTTCTTTCTTTTCCCTTCCGCTTTTTGCGCGCTTCTCTTCAAACCGAGCAAAATTAAGCCCGTCGTGAGAAGGGCGAATACGCCCCCGCACACCCCGCCAAAGGTGTTCACGAAAATATCGAAAAACTCAAACGCGCGGTCTTGCGCGAAGCGTTGCAAATTCTCGTCCACGATCGGCACGAGAAAAATCAAACCCGTTGGGATAAACAGCCAACGCTTTTTCAAGCTATAAGCAAACGAGCACCACACGAGCGACGCGCCAAGCGCGCCGAATTCGGTGAAATGCGCCAAAATGCGCACCCACTTATGTAAACGCTCGTACGCCGCGCCCGTTGCCGTGGCAATCGAAGAGTGGGGCGCAACCCAACCCGCCACCGTTTGTACCGCGCCCGTCATGCTTTCACTTTGCTTGGTGGATTTCTCCCCCGATTGCAGGGAATTCCCAAAAATGAAGGCAAGGAGCAGTACGCACACGATCGGCAATAAAATTCGAAGCGTCGTACGCCATATTTTCCGAGTTTCTTGTTTCATATCTCTATTATACGCCAAAAAAGGTATTCGGTCAACGCTTTATAAAAAGTTTTCCCATTTTTGACAGCTTTTTTTTCGTAAAAAGCTCTCTTTTTTCGGCAAAGACAGACATTTTTCTGCCCATGAAGGGATATATAATGGCATACGAACGAAAGGTAGGGAACGCGCTATGAACTATATTAAAAAAATGTGCATTTTACGGCAGATAAAGCAAGGCTTTTCGGGGGACGGAAAACCCCTTTCCGGCTTAATCAAAATCGAACAGTACGGCAAAAATCTTGCCGTGGAAGTTTCCATTATCAACTTCGCGCCCCTATCCTTTGGGGAGTATTATTGTCTGCTTTCGGACGGAAAGGGCAAGACGGAAATGCTTGCCCTGCGCGGGAAAAGCCTATTCAATATCCTTTCCGATTTGGATATTTCTAGCGGATTTTGCGGGATTATTTGTCATGTAAAAACCGAAGTGACGCCGATTGCGTACGGGGTGAACGGCAACGGCACGTACGATTGGAAACGCATACTCAACGCAACCCTGCCCCCCGTCTTTCCCCATTCCAACCCCGAAAAAGCTGATTCGGAGATCGCCAAAGCCACCGCCCCTGCGCTTGACAAAGAAAAATCGGACGGCTATGACGACGAAGAAATGGCGACGGAAAATTATTATCAAGGAGAAGAAAATGAACGCGAGCAGTCTAGGCAAACTCAAAGCTATGCACGTACTCAAAGCCCAACTCAAGAGCAAGACGAGACGCAAGGGGCAGACGTTGCGGAAAATGGCGATGCTGAAAGCGTACTCCGCCCGTTTGCAAGCGAGCCCGACGGCTATTATCTTTCCGTAAAGGCGGAAATCGACGAGCTCTTTGCCAAATACCCGCGCGATAACACCCTTGCTTCCGCCTTTTCGTCTAGCGAATGGGTGCGTATTCAAGGGGAAGAAAACGCGCCCGAATATCTCGTCGGCGTACTCTACGAAGACGGAAAGGCAAAATATATTTGCTACGCCCTTTCCGCAAAAGACAAAGAGCACCCGCCCGAAGAAATCCGCGGCGTTTGTTCCTTCGTGCCGACGAGCGTTTACGACGACGAGCAGGGCTTTTTCGTCATTTTCCAAAGCGCGACGAGCGGGGTTTGTATAAAACCGAATTTTGTTTAATTTTTCGCAAAATCTACTTGACTTTTTCCTTGCATAGGCGTATAATTTTTTTATCCTATTTCTTGGAGAAGTTTATGAGAACAATTTCTTCCGTACGCGCACATTCCGCGTCGAAAAAATTAGCTTTTACGGCTTTATTTGCCGCACTTTGCTGTGTGGCGACGGTGATTATCGTCATCCCTCTGCCCAACGGATATTTTAACGTGGGCGACGTATTCGTGCTTTTGGCGGGTTGGTTCCTTGGCCCGTTATACGGCGGCGTAGCCGCCGCGGCGGGTAGCGCGCTTGCCGATATTATTAGCGGATATGCAATCTATGCACCCGCAACGGCAATTATCAAAGGTCTTTGCGCCGTGATTGCGTTCTTCCTTTATAGACTTTATAAAAAACTCATTAGCAAAGGCTCTCTTGATTTCCTTCCCCGCGTGATTTCCGCAATCGTCGCGGAAAGCGTTATGGTACTTGGCTATTTCCTTTTCGAATGCTTCTTGTACGGCGTAGCGGGTGCGGCAGTTGCCGTTTACGGAAACCTTTTGCAAGGCGCTTGCTGCTTGGGAATTGCCGTGGCAATCGGCTCGGCGTTATACGCTTCCCCCGCTGCTAAAAAGTTCCTTTCTAGCTTACAAAACCCCAAAGATTTTTAATGAAAAAGGCGACGGCAACCGCCGTCGCTTTTCTTTTTATTCGTCCTTTTTCAAAGGCAGCGTTTCCGTGCCCTTATCCTTCGTTTTCCAAACGTAAAGGAAAATCAAAATCGCGCACAAGGGGAAAAGCGCGCCTACCGCCATACCCGCTTTCATGCTCAATTGCTCCAAGGGCATGTGCAAGCTTTCCGCAAGCCGCGCACCCCAACCGCTATCTTTTACGACGTCCGTCACCGCGCCCACGATTTGCGGCGCAACCGACGCACCCATGTCTCCGCCCGACGCCATCATTGCGTACATAAATACGCCTGCCGTCGGCATTTTTTTCGCCGCGACAATCAACGTCCCCGGCCAAAGCATGGATACGCAAAAGCCCGTCAAACCGCACGCAATCAAGCCGATAATCGCGACGTTGGAAAGGATTGCCACTGCATAGCATACGAACGCGCTAAACGCGCCCAAAAAGAGCACTCTTTCGATATTTTTGCCCTTCTTCGCGTACATGGTACGCCCCAAGCCAAGCAAAAAGCCGAAGCCTGCCACGCCAAAGACGTCCCCCCACACCTTTTTCACGCCCAAGGCTTGTTCCAAATAACCCGAGCTCCATTGCGCCATCACCACTTCGCTCGCGCCGCCAAGGAAGATCGCGAAAACGCACAGCCAAAGGGCTTTCGATTTCATGAGCGAGAGCGCGCCCGTTACCCGTTCCGGCGTTTCCATTTTCGGGAATTTCGCCTTCCAAAAAAGGATTGCGGAAAATACCGGCACAAAGGAAAGTCCAAGCGAGAGCCATTGCCACTCTTCGCTACCAAAAGCGAATAAATAACCCGTAGCAACGATAATCACGCCAACCACGCCCCACGCGTA
Source organism: Candidatus Scatosoma sp. (assembly GCA_045635845.1). Taxonomy (GTDB): domain Bacteria; phylum Bacillota; class Clostridia; order Christensenellales; family Borkfalkiaceae; genus Scatosoma. The sequence goes on from JAZTWL010000227.1 coordinate 16,468, forward strand.
AATGGAATGGAGCTTGCTCATTTCTTGATCGGGGTTTTCACACGGGATTGCCCCGATTACCGAGCTTAAAAGCACTTCCGAAAGTCCGCTCGATGCCGCAAAAACGAGCGTGCCGAGCACGAGCCCGAAATAAACGGCGTTTGGAAAGAGCGTGGGCGCAAGCGAAAACAGCACGAGCCCAACCACCGCCACAATGGGCGTGATTTTTACCGTCTTTTCAATATTGAATTTATGCGAGAAGAAGGAAAATATCAAATCTACGCCAAGCTGCGTCAAGAAATTGATGAGCACGAGCGTACCCAAAAGGGTGTAGGAAATACCGTACAAATTTCGAAAGGTCAAAAAGAGTACGGGGGATAAATTCCCCACCACCGCCATCGTAATATTTCCCGTATAGCACGCGTATTTCACACGCGAATAAGCCTTGTCCATTGAAAAAAAGTCCCTTTGTTTCGTTCCCACTATTATATACCATTTTTTTCTTTATTGCTAGTATAATACACGCGAAAAACCCTTCTTTTTTGCGATTTTCTCCCTTTTTTCGATTTTTCTGCCCTTTCCCTTCACGCTATAAGCGTGTTTCCTTCAAAAAGCCTTGACAATTTCGTCAAAAAGCCTTAAAATTATACTAGATAATTTTTGGCATAAAAACGATAACTATTAGCACGGCATTTATGCTATAATAGGTTTAGTACTTTATATTTAGGAGTTCCTTATGAAAAAGAAACTTGCAGGATTTTTAGCTTTCCTTTTTGCCTTCGGTGCGCTTGGCGCTTGCGGCGGTAAGAGCAGCGATCCCGATTCCACCCCCACCCAAAGCGAAAGCGGCGAAAATAGCACCGCGGCTTTTAAGAGCGTATTTTCTTCCGATTCCCAAAAATCGGTAGCGCAAAACGAAAGCGTAAACTTTACGATCGATAAGGATATTTCCGGCGAAAACTATATCCGCTTGAAATTGAAAACGAACGTACAGCTTTTGGGGCAATATACCTACGCAAATGCGGATAACCCTAGCGAAGTAGGCGTAGAAGACTTCTTCATTGAAGCGTCCGACGGCGTAAAAGTGGTAGAATTCAAGCAATTCTTGGATACCTTCCGTCCCAACGCTGTGGGTAAATACGATAAGATCTTAAAGAGCATTACGCTTACGAATAAGAGCGCAATGGACGGCAAATTCACCCTTTTGGACGTTTCCGTTTCCGAGCGTGAAATCCCCGCCGACGCCATGATGGTCTATCTTGAAAAGGATTCCATAAAGATCGGCGCAGACCTTGCGACGGGCGGCTCTCTTTCCTATCTCGAAAGAATGGACTACGACGGCGAAACGATCGACGAAGTAGTAGACGCGGAAGGCAACGTGGAATACGGCGTAAACTATAAAGAAGATTGTGCCACCTTCTGTTCTTCTTCCGTAAACTTGGTTAATATTTACGACGCGGGCAGACAGGTACAACAAAGCTACTACGCAAACGTCGGCGGCAATACGATGGCAACGAACGGTCAAAACGGCTACACGCGCGGCTTTTGCCTTACGGGCGCGCCGGAAGGCTACTATTGGCCGTACAACCCCGTACAAGCGGGCGACTGCGCGGATAACCCCGGTCAGCTTATCGATTACGAAGTGACGGAAGATTATATCTATATCAAGGCGCGCGCTATGGACTGGGGCAAAGGCTGGAAGAAAGAATGGGAAGGCAAGTACCCCGCAAATCACAACACCTTGGTTGGCGGCTCGACGACGAAATCGTACATGGAAAACTGGTACAGAATCGAAGACAACATCGTCATCGTGGATAACACCTTCATTGATTGGAACGGCTTTACGGATATGGAAAACGTACCCGTCCACACCAACGAACTCCCCGCAACCTTCTTCTCGTCGTCTTTGAGTAAGTTCGTTTACCACGACGGCAAGAGCTATCAATACCACACCAACGTTTCTTCGCAAAACTCCGACAATAACCCCGTTATCTATTCGCACCCCGAAGATTGGTACGCATGGGTGAACGACGACGATTTCGGCGTGGGCGTGTACGTGGCGAATATCGACTACTATGCCGTAGGCAGACCGAGCCCTACGTCGAATATTTCCGATTGGAAGAATACGGGCGCATTCAACGCACCTATGGTTCTCGATCCCGAATTGCTTTCGAATAAGCCTTATCCCGAATCGGTGCACACGAGCTGCTACGTATTCAACGCAAGCTACGTTGCGCCCGTACAGTTGTGGACGATGAAAACGTATGATAAGATGCAATACGCGTACGCAATTTCGATAGATTATCTTCCCGTAATGCGCGCACAATTCAACGCATTGGCGCAAGAAGAAAGAATGCAAAATAAGAAATTCAACGAATGGATTGGCTAATCCAAGCAAAACGGAGCAATACTTATGAAAAAATGGATTCCTGTTTTATGCCTTGCGACGAGCTTACTTTTTACGAGCTGTGCAAATCTTAAAGACGATTCCGCTTTAGAAAGCGTGACGCCTCCCACTTCGCAAGGGCAAACGAGCCAACTTCCCGAAACGAGTGAAGATCCTGTGACGAGCGAAACGCCCGCGACGAGCGAAAAACCGAGCACGAGTGAAACGCCCGAAGAACCGGAAGGCGAATGCGCGCACGCGGACGCAAACGGCGACGATACGTGCGATAGCTGCTATATCCCCTTGACGGTGACGTTGGATCTTTATTCGGTCAACGATATGCACGGGAAGTTCGACGATACTTACGCGAATATCGGCGTAGACGAAATGAGCGCCTACTTGCGCAACGCCCAAACGACGAGTGAGAATACGATTCTCTTATCGGCGGGGGATATGTGGCAAGGGAGTGCGGAATCGAACTTCACGCAAGGCAACGTCGTTGTGGAATGGATGAACGACATGGGCTTCGTGGGCATGGCGATGGGCAACCACGAATACGATTGGGGCTCTGCGCCTATTGAAGCGAATGCCGAGCTTGCACAGTTCCCCTTCCTTGGTATCAACATTTTCGACGAAGCAACGGACGAACGCGTAGATTATTGCGAAGCATCCGTTATGGTGGAAAGAAGCGGCGCGAAAATCGGCATTATCGGCGCAATCGGGGATTGCTATTCTTCGATCGCGGCGGGCATGGCGGACGACGTATATTTCAAAACGGGCAGCGCACTCACGACGCTCGTGAAAAACGAATCCACCCGCCTTCGCAATCTCGGCGCAGACTTTATCGTCTTCGTCGTACACGACGGGAGCAGCAATTACGATAGTTCCCTTTCGAACGGCTACGTGGATTTGGTTTTCGAAGGCCATACCCACGACGAAGTGCGTAAGAGCGATAGCTACGGCGTATGGCACTTGCAAGCGGGCGGGGATAACGATACCGGTCTTTCCCACGCGCAAATCACCGTGAATATTCTTTCCGACGAGCATTCCGTTTCCACGAAAATTGTCAAGCATGCCACCTATGAAAATATGCAAGGCGATCCGATTGTGGACGAAATCTTGGGCAGATATTCCGAAAAACTCACCGCAATCAATACGGTGCTTGGCATGAACGATTCCTACCGCAACAGCGACGCCATTGAAAGCGCAACGGCGGAAGCTATGTATCTCAAGGGCGCGGAAAAATGGGGCAACGATTCCAAGTACGCAGGAAAAATCGTGCTTGGCGGCGGTTTCTTGCAAACGAGAAGTCCCTATTATTTACCTGCAAAGGAAGTCACCTACGGCGATATTTATCCCCTTCTTCCCTTCGATAACCCCTTGGTTTTGTGCGAATTGAAGGGCTCGCGTTTGAAATCGCAGTTTATCAATAGCAGCAACTACACCTGTTTCTACGGCGAGGACGGACAAGCAATCAAAAACAACGTACAAAACAACGAAACCTATTACGTCGTCGTAGATACCTACTGCGCAAACTACAATTATAGCGGTTTGGGTTTCTTGAAGATTGTGGAATACTACGAAGAATCGGGCGAACACGCTTATTACCCCCGCCACGCGCTTGCGGAATATATCTATAACGGCGGTTGGAGTGTGCAAGCTACGGAATCGACAATCCCCGAAATTCTTGCAATCGGCGCAGGACTTTCGTCGGGCGCACAAACGGCGGACCGCTATCGTGTGACGGGCAAAATCGTAAAAATTGAAAATTCGACGACGGGTATTTTCTATATCCAAGATACGAACGGAAACCAACTTTACGTATATCGCTCGTACGATACGAGTGGCAATAGATTCGGCTCTATGAGCTATACCCCGAAGGTGGGCGACACCGTCGTCGTAGAAAGCGTAATCAAAAAGTACAATTCAACGATTGAATTCTTCGACGCAACGATTGTAAGCATTGTGAAAAAATAATCGAAAACGCGCGAAAAATCGCATAGAAAACCGCGGTGTGGAAATTTCCACACCGCGGTTCTTTTTCTTCGTTTTTTAGCCGATTTAGTTCTTTCTAAAGGTAAGCGTTGCGCTGTCCTTCGTCAAGCTATCCACCGTGAAGGTGTAAGCAATCTTATTGCCGAAATCGTCCGTCGTGTTGCTAGGAAGGGAATCCCCCTTGCCGTATACGTAATCACGGGACGAAGATTGCACGAACTCGATCAAATTGTCTTCCGTGCCGTAGCCGTTTTCGTCGGAAGGATCGGTGTTCGTATTGTAAATATCGTAATAGGTTTCCCCTTCGTATTCTTCCGCATACAGGCTTGCGTTTACGTGGTAAACCAAAATCCCGTCTTCTTCGAAGAACGCATTGTCGTTATCGTTCAAGCCGCTAGCCGTATAGTACATAACGATATAATATTCTTGATATGCGCCCAAATCGCTATCCCAATTATTCGCAATGATAATCGTATCCCCGTTCTTTGCAAAGGCTTCAAGGGTAAGCGTCACGCTCGATTGCGCCACCACCAAGCGGGAGCTCGTAAGCCAACCGTAGTTGAATTTCGTGTACGGGTTGTGATCGCCCATCATGGAGTCCATCATATCGTAGCCGCCCATAGGCGAACCTACGTACGCCGTATCGTAATAATCGTCCGCGCCCAAAACGTGCGAGAATTCGTGAATGTAGGTGTACGTATTGATCACGCTCTTATCGTAATAAGTGTTGCCGTTTTTATCGTATTGTTCGAGCATGAATTGATAGGACGCCCAAAGATAATCGTTTGCGGACACTTTATCGTATTCGTAATAGTAGCCTTCGTCGTCCGTATAGTAATTCCAGTAGCGATACGCCCATTGAAAATCCTTATTTTCGTCGATATCGAGCGTATAGATCATAACCACCGCGTCGATCATGCCGTTGCCGTCCGAATCGAACTTGGAAAGATCCATTTTTCCTTCCAAATACGCAAGCGCTTCGTCCATAATCATTTGATCCCCGATCGCTATTTCGTAGCCGTCGGAAGACATGGTTTGCTTTTCGTAATAGCTGCTTGTGTTCTTCGGGCGGAACCACGAATCCAAAACGGTGATATCCAAATCCAACTGCCCGTAGCTCGAAATCGAGAAGTATTCCTTCACGGAATAATAGGTCGTTTCCCCTGCGTTGCCGTTGAACGCCTTGTTAATCGCCGCCGTCGTGTAGCCCTTGCTTGCCGCCGTGCAGTTGCTAAATTCCACGGGAATAACGAGCACCGCGGGGTTGTTCGTGGTAGAAACCGTCGGGCAACCGTCCAAATAGTAGCCTTGCTCCGTCACGTTTTTTACGTACTTCGCTTTGGTGAAATCCACGTTATAAACGCCGTTTGCGCTCGTGGGCAAGCCCTTGCCTTCGTTCGTGATTAAATCTACGTCCGTCGTGCCGCCGCCGATATCACCCCAGTCGTCACCGCCAACGTCACCGCCGTCTTCGCTCAACGAAGAGTATACGTATACGTCCACGACGTAGTCGCTTTCATAATAGTAGAAGGAAAGCTCCACGACGATATCCTTCTTTTGGTAGCAGTGCCACGTGTCGCCGTAGGTATCTTCGTAGCTTTCTACGAATTCGTAGCCCGCGTTTTCATACGCCTTCATGTAGGCGTTAAATTCCGCTTGCGTGTTGCCGAAGGTGTAGAAATTGATGCCGTTTTCGTAATCCGTTTCTTCGTAATAGCCTTCTACGTAGTATTCGTCGTTGGGGATAAAGGGAATCACCACGCCGATATATTGCGTGAAGAGCCCTTTTTCGTAGGATGTGAAACCCGTGTACTTGTGATTGCCCGTGTTTTCACTGCCGCCAACGTCACCGCCTTCTTCGCCGCCAACGTCGCCGCCGTCTTCACTCAAAGAAGAATACACGTACACTTCCACCATATCGAAGCCTTCGTAGGTGTAGCGGGTCATATCCACGACGATATCGCTCTTTTGATAGCAGTACCACGTATCGCCGTACTCTTCATCAACGTAGCTTTCCACAAATTCGTAGCCCGCCGTAAGATAGCTATTTCTATATGCGCTGTAATCTGCTTCCGTATTGCCCACAGTATAGAAACACATACCGTTTTCATAGTCCGTTTCGTCGTAATAGCCTTCCACGTAGTATTCGTTGTTGGGAAGGAAGGGAATCACTTCGCCGATATATTGCAAGAAAAGATTCTTTTCCGACGGCGTGAAGCTCTTATATTCGTATGCGGTTTCCGGCTCAACGACCGTGCCCCCTTCGCTCGTTTCGGGCGTTTCACTTTCACTCGTTGCAGGTGTTTCGCTCACTTCGGGCAATTCAATTTCACTCGTTGGCGCTTGGGAATTTCCCGCGTTGCTTTGCGAATCCCCCCAGCCTTCCGACAACGAACAACCGCCCGCCGCGCAGGCAAGCGCAAGCACCGCGAAAAGGGCTAATAATTTCTTCTTCATACGTATCACTCCTTAAAATTACGCACGCTCACGCGCGCGGAGACAAATATATTGTAGCACCAGTAAACAAAAATTGCAATAGATTTGAAAAAATCTTTGCAGTTTTTTCACAAACGACCGCCTTTTGGGGCTATTTTTCGCGCAAAATACCTATTGACGAAGGAAAAAAGTTGTGTTATAATAGGGCAAAGCCCCTTATGATAAGGAGAACACCATGAAAAAGAAACCTACGATTGCCTTTATGTACGATTTTGATAAGACTTTGTGCGATCAAGACATGCAAGATTATTCCTTCATTCCCAACTTGGATATGACGAGTGAAGAATTTTGGGGAGAAACGGAAGCCTTCCGCAAAAAGCATTATATGGAAGGGATTCTTGGCTACATGTACTATATGAAGCTCAAATGCGACGAAAAAGGCATTCCCTTCACGAAAGAATATTTGCGCTCGCTCGGCAAGAATATCAATTTCTATAAGGGCGTGCAAAATTGGTTTAAGCGCATCAATCAATACGGCGAATCTATCGGCGTGAAGATTGAGCACTATATCATTTCTAGCGGCGTAAAAGACATTATTGACGGCTGCGCAATCAAGGACGAATTCAAAAAGATTTTCGCCTGCCAGTACTATTTCAATGAAGAAGGCGAAGCGGTTTGGCCGAAGATTGCCATTAATTATACGCAAAAAACGCAGTATATCTTCCGTATTTCCAAGGGCATTTACGACGAAACGGAAAATAAGAAAGTCAACGAAAAAATGACCGACCGCGTCGTAGCGTACGATAATATGATTTATTTCGGGGACGGGATTACGGACATTCCTTGCATGACCTTCGTGAAAAAGCAAGGCGGCATCTCGATTGCCATCTACCCGAAGGGTAAAAAGAACAAGGTGACCAACTTGCTTTTGGATAACCGCGTAAATTACATTTGCACCGCCGATTATCAAGAAGGCAGCGAGCTTGATTCGCTCGTGAAATGTATCATTCAAGAACGTCAGCTTTCCCACACGCTCATGCTCAAGCAACGCCAACAAAAAACGCGCGAATCGAAGAAAAACGAAACGAAATAAACGGCTTAAAAACAAAAAGGAATCCCAAATGGGATTCCTTTTTTATTGTCTATCATTCTTATTCGTCGCGTTTGAGAAGCATTGCGCATTCCTTGGGCGTAATCGTTTTCGTTTTCAACGAAAAACGATCCCATTGTATTTTACCGTCCTTGATCACGCCCGCTTTGTCGGCACAATAATAATTATATACGTCTTTCATGCCACCGTCCGTTTCCGATAATACGATAATCGAGCCGCCGATAATCGGACTATAGCCGTCCTTTACGCGATCCGCTTCGATAATCTCGCCCGTCGTCGTATTGATTGCATTGACGCGATCGTGTTCGCCCGATTTTACGCCGTAATGCAAGCGCACGCCTTCGTACACAACGCTTGCCGTATTATAATGCACGTGCCCAACGAAAATGGAATCGAGCCCAAGCTCCTTCATGGCGTTGAACGTAGACTTACTATGATCCCAACCGCCGATCAATTCTTTGCCGATATAGCCAAAATCGCCTTCTTCTTTGCCTTCGTACAAATCGATATTGAAATTCGGCTTATTCACCGAAATATCCACGTTGTATTTTTCCACGAACGCTTCGCCGAATACCGACGGTTGAATATGGCACGCCAAGGACATTTTCACGTCCGGCGCAATCTCGATAACGCGTTGCATTTGTTCAAGACACCACGCAATTTGATCGGGTTTTGCGCCGCAATAATCGCCGTAGGTATGTCCGTTTGCAAGACTTTCTTCACTCGCCGACGAAACCGCGTTCGTATCCAACATATAGAATACGCGCTTCAATTCGCCGCCTTGGGCAATACCTACCGAGTAGTTGCAGTTGCCCGAAAGCGTCTTTTGCTCAAACAAGCAATATTCCGCCTTTTCAAACTGCGCGCATTGCCAGTCCGCCCCCATTTTACTTTCGTTATCGTGGTTGCCGAAGATGGGCGACCAAGGAATTTGGAAGCTTTCCATAAAATCGATCAACGCAAGCAACGACGTACCGTTATCGTCGTACATACCGTGCACAACGTCCCCCGTAATGATGATAAAATCGGGGTTTGCGGCGTTGATAACTTCCGTTAAATAGTGAAAGCAAAGATCGTCGATTCGATCGGTTGCCCAGTGATCTTGGTAGGCTTGACTCAATTCGCTGCGCGCTTGCGCCGAATCGATAATTTGCGTATCGGTGAGCTGCAACACCACGGGATCGCGCCCTACGGGCACTTCCACGATAAAATCGGGAATCGCCATTGCCGAATAAAGAATCGTGCTTGCTTGCGTAATCTTTCTCTTGCCCTCTTCGTCCGCGAAATATTCTTCGCAATACGAGCAAGTCCAGTGTTCTTTCACGCCGTTTTCCTTGCCCATAACGGCAATTCCCTCGTGGTGCGTGAGATCGTGCGAAGCTTGGGGTAAAATCACTTGCGAAAGCTTGATCGTTTCCGTACAAGTTTCGTCCGTAAAGCTCGTTGCGCAGACCGTACAAGTCCAGTGCTCCAAATTGCCCCCCTTTGCGCAAGTAGGTTCAATTTCCGGCGTATATTCTACGATATGTTCTTTCGTTGCAAGCTTCACTTGCGACCACGTCGTTTGTTCTGCCCCGTCGGCATCCGCAAACACCGCGCCGCAATCACATTTCCAACATTCCGTGTTTCCTTCAAACGAGCAGGTTGCTTCGCGCGCCGCAACGTAGGTCAGCGCGTGCGTATGTTCGCCGCCGTCTTCGTTAGCGCCGCTCCCCTTTTTGCAAGCCGCAAACGCGGAAATGCAAGCTATCCCTAACAATATACCGATTAATTTTTTCTTCATAAATTTCTCCTATCTTATCCCCGTTTACTTTCTAAAATCGTAAGCGTTTTCAAACCTTGCGGTTATTGTTAGTTTTCCCTTTCTTCTTTCCGTTTTTTGAGAAGTGCCGCCGCAATACCAAGCACCGCTACGCCGCTTGCCACGCCGCCAACTACGCCCGAACAACCGGATTTTCCGCCTTTTTCGGTGTTAGTACTGCTGTTTTCGCCATCCGTAGGCAATTCTACGTCGCTATCTTCGCCCGAGCTCGGCACTGCATCCATGCTCGCCTTTGCGCTTGCAACGATTGCCGCCATGCCTTCTTCGTCGCCAACCGCTTCGTCAAGCTCCGCGTACGCTTGGGCGAGAATGGTTTGTATTTGCGTCCATTCCGCGATATTATAATCGCTGCGTTTCTTATATTCTTCAAGCTCCGCTTTTACAATCAAAAGCGCGATTTGCTCGTCTTCCACTTGGTCGGCAGTCTTCACGGCATCCATTTCCGCCTTTGCCGCCGCCACGATTTCCGCGATTGCGCTCTCGTTGCCGATCGCACCGTCGATATCCGCGTTGGCTTTGGCGATAATGTCTTGAAGCACGGTTTGTTCCGCCACGAAGTAATCTTCGATTGCTTTATACGTCACGATTTCTTCTTTCGCCGCCGCCCCGATTTTTTCCGCGGCAGTCCAGTCTGCATCCGTCCACAAAACGTCCACTTTCGCCATCGCGACGCAAACGATTTCGTAGAGCGCCGTCCAGCTTACCGCGCCGTCTATATCTAGCTTGGCTTGCGCAACAATACTTGCAATCGCCGCTTGTTCGCTTTCACGATAAAGCGCGGCGGATTTATAATTTTCTAATTCCGCTTTTGCATCCGCTTTTATGGCGCTTGCCGTGCCATCCCATTCGGCTTTCGTGGCAATCATATCCATCAAAGCCGTTGCGTTGGCAAACAACGTTTCAATGGCGTTCTTGGCATTTTCCGCTTGAATCGCCGTTTGCGCGTCCGTATAAGTCTTTTGCAGGAGCGACCATTCCGTCGCGTAATAATCATTTTGCGAGAAAGAAGCAAATTTTGCGCTCAACGCCGCTAATTTTTCCGTTCTCAACGTGTCCGCTTGATTCGTCCACGCGCCGTTTTCGTAAGTAAACACGGTTTCTTCGATCACGTATTCCATGCCCGTCGCATCGCAGGGGAAGCTACCGCTAATCACCACCACTGCACCGTTTGCAACGCCATCCGCCGAACTCGTCAAGCGAATGAAAAATACGTTATTATTCGGCACTTTCACGGTGTTATTCATGTCGATTTGCACGCCGTTTACGGTAATATACGCCCCGTCCGCACAATGCAAAGGACTGCTCCAACCCGACGCGGGCATTTGCACGCTATTTGCAGGCAAAAGATAGAGATCTTGGCCGTTCGTGTTCGTGGAATTGATCTTCAACGGGCCAACGTTGACTACGTCGTAATTCAACGTCCAAGCCTTACCTTTCCAAATGAATTCCGTTTCTTCAATCACGTATTTCACGGCGTACTTCTTATTATAGAACGTGCCGCCGATTTTCACGATCGAGCCAACCTGCACTTCGTCAAAGGTAAGGGTGATAATGCCCGCCGCGTTTTTCACGCTAACCGACTTCGTTTTCCCGTTCACGGTGAAACCGTGTCCGCTTTCAAAGGTCAAATCAAAGGCTTCGCTCTTCAAGTCGCCCGCCGTCGTTTTTAATTCGCCCGCCGTCGTATTATTACCGCTCACCACAAGCTTGCCAACTTGCTTCACTTCGTAATCGATCACGCTTTCCCAAGCGTAGCCGTTCCACGTGAATTGACTATCCTTCACGAAATACAATACGCCGTCGACTTCGCTCACGAACTTACCGCCGATCGTCAAAACGTCCCCCTCTTTCACCGATGCGGAATGGGAAACCACCAAACCGCCGTCAAAGCCTTTGATCGCAAGGTCTTCCACGGCTTGATTATTCAAAACAACGCCCGTGCCGTACGCGCAAACGAACGCGCCGTAGCAATCGGGGATTTCCACGCTGTTTACGGGCGTGAAATAAACGTAATCCGCATAAGAGCCGTCTTCAAGCACTTTCACTTCGCCAAGATTTCTCTCTGCGTACTTGCTTTCATATACCTTCCAAGCGCCGTCTTGATAAGCGAAAACGTTTTCTTTAATGACGTATCTAGACGCCGTTCCTACGTTATAGAACGTACCTTCAATCGTCAATACGTCCCCTTCTTTCGCTTCGAACGTCGCATCCACGCTCAATTTATTGCCGGAAACGGTAATCCCCGTCCCCTCTAACGCTTCGCCGTTTAATAAGAAACCTTTGCCGCTGCCGCCAAGCAAAGTAAACGTGCCGTTTTGCGCAAATGCGCCACCGTCTTTCGTCGTCAATTCGAGACTATTATTTTGCGTTTGCGTATTATAAATTTCCAAAACTTCGAACGCGTAATCGGTGTAGTTCAACGCAGGAACCCACGTTTTACCGTCCCACGTGAAAGAACTCTTTTCCACAACGTACGCAATCTCCGTCGCTTCATGATAGAACGTGCCTTGAATCGTTACCACGTCCCCTGCTTTAGGAACTTTCGGAAAGGAAATGAAGAATTCGCCGGGATATTTCACGACGATCCCTTTCATGGCTTCGCCGTTCACCGTAATAGCACCGTCCTCCCAACTAAATTCCGCTCGCCAGCCGTTACTGCCGTCGTCGGGGTTGGGAATCGAGCCATTTGCCTTCGTGCCGCGAAGATACATATGGTTTTTATCCGCCGTCCAATCTCTAAAAGTCAACGTACCAAGATCGTAGGTGGCAAATTCAGGTTGATCGGGTTCTTCGGGAAGCTCGGGATCGGGATCTTCAATCTCCGTATCCACCGTCATCCATGCTTCCCCGTCAAATTGTAATTGACAGTTTTTAAGGACGAGCATAATTCCTTTCTCGTCGTTATAGAAACCCCCGTTGATCGTCAAAACGTCCCCTGCAACCGCCGTTACGTTCAAGGGAATATACAAATCGCCGGGGAGCTTGATTTTCCCAACGGAAATCACCTCGCTGTTCAATTTCACGCTTGCGTCGGCGGACGGCGTGTAAACGCTTTGCCATTCGCCTTGATCCTTGGGAAATGCGTCGCCGCCAAGCGAATATACGTACGCCACGTTGGCACTGCTATCTCTATTTGCGCCGATTTTCGTGATTGTATAAGTGGTATATTTAGAATCTTCTTCGGGCTTTTCTTCTTCTATGTAATCCACCCACTTTTCGCCGTTCCATTGAAATTTACAGCTAAAAGAAAGTCTTGTATCGGAGTCCGCATTATAAAACGAGCCGTCAATGATTACGTAATCACCCACCGCCGCCGTTTTGCCAAGCTCAATATACATATCTCTGCCCGGTTGCTTGATCGTCCAACCCGTATGCGCTTCGCCGTTATACAAGAAACCCCTGCCCGAGCCTTCTTCGAACGTGAATTTATAGCTCCAACTATCTACGATCGGCTTTTCCGTTTCCAAAATGGAATACGCTTGAATAACGGATGCCGTGCTTGAATTAAGTACGCCGATTTGACTCATAACGCACGTCGTCGTTTCCGCTTTTGCCGTGATATTCGTTTCTTTCAAAGCCTTGCCGCCCACTACGAATCCGCCTACCGCGCAAGAAACGCACGCAATTGCAAGCAAGAAACTTGCTAACTTCCTTTTGTCTTTTCTCATTTCATTTTTCCTTTCGATTGTATTCGTTCGCCAAGACGTTTTCAATCGCGCTTATCTTTTCACAAAACCGCCTATATCGATTCTTCCATTATGTAATAATGGCAACCCCGACTTTCGGCGTATTCCTATTATATAGGATTTCGCCGTCTTTGTCAAGTGCAACACAAAATAAAAACCTTTCGAGCCTTGCCCTTTTTGTGGTGAAATGAAAAGAAACGCGCTTTTTAGAAGCACTCGATAAGAAAACGATTGTGTTTTCTACGATTTATGGTATAATATACGCATTGCTTATAGGAGCTTTTCGAATAAATGATAAAACGTCTTGCAAATATCGTCACGAGCTTTCGAATTTTGGGTGGTGTTTTGTTGTTGTTCTTTCCCGCGTTTTCCGTAGCGTTTTATATCCTATATATCCTTTGCGGATTTAGTGATATGATCGACGGCACGATCGCAAGAAGGACAAAAAGCACCACAAAATTCGGCGCAAAAATCGATACCATTGCCGACCTTGTGTTCGTCGTCGCATCTTTGATAAAAATATTACCAACGATCCCCCTTTCCAAATGGGTATGGGTATGGAGTGCGGGGATCGCCATTCTTAAAATTGCGAATATCGTATGGGGATATCTTTCTAAAAAAGAGTTTTTATCCCTGCACACCGTAATGAACAAAATCACGGGATTGCTGCTTTTTCTTTTGCCCTTAACGTTGACTTTTTGGTCGGTAAAATATAGTGTTATCGTCGTATGCGCCGTCGCAACCTTCGCGGCGATCCAAGAAGGGGTTTATATTGCAACGAACGGGGAAGGCGCGTAAGGCATTTCCCGTCGAATTCTCGGAGTGCGGTTGGCGGTCAACAGAAAGCAAAACGATACACTGACTTCTAAATCCCTTATATCGTAGACGTTTGAATGGCGATTGTTCGGAAGAATTTATATACACTTTCCAGACGAATTTATGAAAAATCAAATGGAAAACGACAAAACAAAAAAGGAAACCCCGCTTGGGATTTCCTTTTTTGTGGTGCGGTCGACAGGAATTGAACCTGCATGGAGTTACCCACAAGATCCTTAGTCTTGCGCGTCTGCCAGTTCCGCCACGACCGCATTAACGAAATATATTATACCCAAACTATTATCCTTTGTCAACTCATTTTATCCCACTTTTTGAAAAAATTGAAACTTTTTTCACTTCTTCTCTCTCTACCACGCATATTCTTATCCTACACTCACAAAATAATGGTAAATGGAGGATAAAATGAAAGCAACAGGAATAGTTAGAAGAATTGACGAGCTCGGGCGGGTAGTAATTCCCAAGGAAATCCGACGCACGTTGCGTATTAAGGAAGGCGACCCTTTGGAAATTTTCACCGATCGCGACGAGCTTATGCTCAAAAAATATTCCCCGATCGCGACGTTGGAAAAATTTAGCAAGGCAACGGCTCGCTCTCTCAACGATTTGTGTGGAAAACTCGCCGTGATTTGCGATACGGACGCCGTTTTGCATGCTTACGGCGACGGGAAAAAGGATTTTGACGGCAAGGCACTTTCCGTGGAAATGGATCGCATTTTGCGCGAGCGACGCAGCTATATTGCCAACGCCGCCGAGGGCGGCGACGTAATTCCGCTTACCAACGCACCCGAAGAAGGCGTGACGGCGCAGGTCATCGTACCGATTGTGTCGGGGGGTGACTGCCTTGGCGCGGTCGCCGTGCTTTCCAAGGAAGACGGCGCAAAATTAGACGCCAACGAAGTGAATTTGGCGCGCTTGACTGCCGATATCTTGGCAAATCAATTCGAATAACCCCTATCCGTGTACGCGTTGAACGTAAAAATACGCCCCCAAAAGCCTGTCGCTTTTGGGGGCGTTTTCTTTTATAAAGTTTTGATTAGAACTGCGTCCAAATCTTATCCGAACGAGCCCAAGCGTCAAGCCCTACCTTTTGGCCTTGCTTGCTACCTGCGTTCGTCACCTTGCCCGTCGATGCAATATCGTAGAATTGCGAACGGATCGTCGTAATATCGTTCACCGACAATACGTACGTGTACTCGATAGGCACGTACGCCGCCATCTTGAAGGTGACACCGCCCGCCGTATAGCTCGTATTTTGTACGTACGTGCTTTGGTAGGTGTAGCTTACCGGTTGCATATTCGACATTAAGCCCTTCGAACTCAAAATGTTACTCTTTGCGTTTACGTTTGCGCCTACATCCGCACCTACGGAGTTTTGCGCTCTACCCGAAATAAATCTCGTTACGTTGGGAAGGTACATACCAAGCGCGATAGAGCCTTGCGCGTCGTTCGCCCAAGCGATCCATTCTTCGCCCATGCCGCCGTCCGCGTTGCTTTCATTTTTGCTTTGATGGTGCGAATTGCCGCCGTTCGTCCAAGACGACAAATCATTTTTACTTGTCAACGCACCGCCCGTCCAAGGCGCATTGCCGTCGTAGGTGAAGAAATTATTCAACGTGTGTACGGGGTAAAGCGCGGGAAGCTCTACAAGACAGAAATCACACTTATCCATTTCCGTAAAGCCGTTCCAATCGACGAAGCTATTGTTTACGAAAAGCGTACCGTCGTCGTTCAAACGATAGTAGTTTTCCATGTACGATTTCGTCGTCGAGCCGTTTACGAGGCCGCCCTTGGACGTATCACCATACGCCCAGTCCATCGCGCGCCCCTTCACGTAGATATAATCTTCCGTCACTTCGTAATCGACAATTTGACCGGGATTACTGTTGCAATCGCCTGCTTGCACGGGGTTATACGGCCAGAAGCCGCCGTCGCCCGTATCGCAATCCAAACGCGTATAACCGTTTGCGCCCGTATTCCCCTGCAACGTACCGCCGACGTTTGCATACCACGATTGTTGAATTTGTCTGCCGGCGTCGTAGTTGTTGATCAAGTTTACCGCGCCGTCGCCCGGTTTACTGCTCGTCGCACTGCCGTAATAGCCCGCTTCCGTCGTCTTGTTGCCCGTCGCATGGTTCGGATCAAAGACGGAAGGATTATCGCTTATAAGAAGATTACCTGTTCCTGCTTTGTACTTGGTGTAGCCCAAATATTTTTGATAGTTAGGATCATTTTCCAATTGTCCTTGCACGCCTTCGAAAATACCCGATTTTGCAAGGTAGGTGAGCGAACCGCCAAGGCCAAGGTGCGCGCCGACCGTCATTTCGCTGCCGTCCGTCAACGTCTTCGTAACGTACACTTCCAAATTGCTCGTATCCAGCGTTCTTGCCGTGGAGTACAAGCCAAGGAATTTGAATTCCCCTTCGCTCGTCGTATCCACCGTCGCGTTTCTAAATTCGATCTTCGTCAAGTACAAATCGTTTTGCTTCAAGCCGTAACCCACGCCGTTTTTACGGAATAAATCCAAGAATTGCTTGTGCTGCGAAGTACCCTTTTGCAAATAGAAATCTTCCACCGCCGTCTTCGTACCCGCCGTGTTTTGGTAATAGAACTTACCCCAAACATCGATATTCGTATGATAGCTTAATTGTACGTAGCCGCCGTTCAATTTTTTGTTGACGTTCAAAGTACCCACGTTGCGGCTGTTTGCTTCCGTAGCAAGCTTGCCGTTGGAAGAAAGCGTGAACGATTGCGCGTTCACTTCCGTATTCGTAAGCGTGCCCATATATAATTTAAGGAAATTAAGTTCCCCTACCGTGTAGGGCGAATAGTTGTTGTTTTCGTCAATCTTATTATCGTAGTGATCGTTTGGCGCGTCCTTACGATCGGCTACCGCCGCCTGTGCAACATACGCCGCCGAACGACTGCACGATTCGTTGTAGCTTGCGTAGAAATAGATCGTTTCACCGCCCTTTTCCACTTTGATATAGCCAAGCCCCGAGAAATATCTCGAATGGTTTTCCGCTTTCAAATTAACCATCGAGCCGAAGAAAGTAACGGAATCGTTCGTTTCCTTTGCGAAAGCGTAGCCATCCGCCGTAATCCAAGCCGTAGATTCAATGTCTAAATAAATCACGCCGTTCGCGTCAAGCCATTCGTGCGTAAATTCCCCGCCCACAATGTCTGCCGAGGGTACGATCAACGTACCAAAGGAAACATTTTGGTAAACGTTGCCCAAGTACGATTGAAGCTGTGCGATGGAATCCTTGGAAATGTTCGTTTGGAAACGAATACCGCTTTCTTTATAGCCTTCCGTTTCCATGTAGTTTTCGTTGCCGTCGTAATTATCCAAGCGCGTGATACGAATCGCCGCGCCGTCTGCCATGGCTATCTCGTATTCGGAAAGGGAAGCCGAACCGAAAGTCGTCAACCAAATGCCGTTTTGGCTATTTTGCGTCGAGCTGCCCACATCTAACTGTTGCTCGGATAAAACCATATAGCGCACGTCCACGTCCTTATTGCCTACGACGTCATATTCGTAGGAAGGGAAATTCGTGCTCGCTTTGATTACGATTTGCGTAATGCAATCGTAAGAAGACGCATTTCTAACGCGCACACCCAACGTGCCCACGCCCCAATAGTTGACAAATCTGCCTTCGCCTTCGCCGTTTGCCGCAAGCACCTGCGCAAACGTCGCTTCCGAAACGACGTTATTGCCCAACGTAATCGTGCCCTTCAAAATAATATTATCGAGCATGCCGATACGTTTCAATTCGTCATAGCTAACGCTATAATCCGTCGAACCTACGTTGCACGTATAATCGTGCTCGGAAAGCGTGAAGATAAGCCAATTATCC
>JAZTWL010000228.1:0-2778 GCA_045635845.1 Candidatus Scatosoma sp.
TCGATATACGGACTTTTGCCGCAATTGAACACCGCTTTTGCGTATTCCAAATGTTTTTCGGGGTTGGAGGGTGCGAGCACGAAAACGTGATCGCACTTTTCGCAAAGCTCTTGGATAGACGCACATTTTTCCGTGCCGTGAATCGCGCACCATTCGTCCGTCGTCATACCGCCGGGCACGTCCATTTCCGCCCAAGCGTATTTCACTTGATAATCGGTGCCGTGCTTTTCGTTGTACGCCTGAATCATCGCAGGGTACTCGTTTGCGTGCCACTCGTTCAAGAAATAATCGATAAAGCCAATCGTCTTCATTAGAATTGAATCTCCCCTTTCTTTTCCGCCGACGCGTAAAGCGCGTCCAAAAGCTTCATGCTTTCCAAAATGTTTTCGATATTGTTCTTGTCCTTCACGCCCGTTTCAATCGATTCGATGAACGCCTTGTCTTCGCAAAGGTACATATTCGGAATATCGTAATCGGGCGTAATCGTTTCCAACGTTTCGCCGTCGTAGAATTCAAACTTACCGCCGTAATTCAATCTTGCGCCACCCTTATCACCCATGAAATCGATATAGAGCTCGAATTTATTGATGTTTTGCGCCCACGCGCCGTTGAAGGAGATGCTCGCCTTGTTCGTGCGGATATGCCCCGTAATAAAATCGTCCACGTCGTTCGTGCCGTTTTCGATATCGGCGGTGTCCTCTGCCCACATACCATGGTACTTATAGCTCTTCATGTCCTTCGCCATTTCGTTATACGCGTCGCAAGTGACACTCTTGATCTTCGCGCCGCCGAGCACGTACAAAATCAAATCAAGGAAATGGATACCCCAATCGATCAAAACGCCGCCGCCCGATTGCGATTTCGTCGTGAATGCGCCGCCAAGCCCGGGAATACATCTAAAATCACGGAAGGAGCAATATACGTGATAGATATTGCCGAATTTGCCTGCATCCGCCCATTCGCGGAGCATTTCCACCGATTTTTGATAGCGATTGCAAACGCCGATATCCAAGATCTTGCCTTGCTTTTCCGCTTCTTGCGCCATTTCAAGCGAAAGGGGGTAATTTACCGTGATCGGCTTTTCGCAAAGCACGTGTTTACCCGCCTTCAATGCATCCATGGTGATCGTATAGTGCGCGTAGTTGGGCGTGAGTACGAACACCGCGTCCACTTCTTCATCCGCCAAAGCCACCTTGTAATCGGTGATCACTTGCTCGATTTTCGGGTACTTCGCCTTCTTTTCTTCCGCCTTTTCAATCAACAAATCGCAAGCGTACTTAATACGCACGTTTTCCATTTGCGAAAGCGCGGGAAAATGCGCCATATCGGAAATTCTACCGCAACCTATTACTGCCACAACCGTCATTTTTCTTTTACCCCCAAGGTTTTTCTTTTATTATAGAATATTTCTATAATAATGTAAATGTCTATATTTCATATAAAATTTATCATTTTTTCATTTTTTTAAGCTTTTTTAGCCGTCTTTTTGCAAAATATTTATCCATAGTATTGACCTTGAAAGATTTTTCGATTATACTATACGTACTATGATTGAAACGAAAACGCGCTATCATTTGAATAAACATTATATCGAAAACCCTTTGCCGTTTGGGAGCGTGCACCTTTTGCAGCTTGGTCGGCGTTACTGCGAGCCGACGGAAGTGATTCCCCCGCACCCGCACTTGAATTGGTTTGAATTGACGATCGTAACGGGCGGCAGCGGTACGATTATCACCAACGGCGAAGAGAGCACCGTCCACCCGGGGGATATTTACTTATCCTTCCCGTGCGATATTCACGAAATCCGCGCCGATCAAAACGCGCGCCTTGATTACGATTTTTTCTCTTTCGCGTGCACGAATAAAGCCCTTTCGAAGGACTTGAAGGACATCACGAGCAACTACCGCGGCGGGGATAAGCGCATCGTGCAGGATCGTAAAATTTCACAGCTGATCGAATGCGCCATTTCCGAATTTATGCAAGAAGAACAGCCGCATTTCCAAAATGCCCTTGCCGACATTTTCCACTTGGCGCTTGTTTATTTGATTCGGGATTTCAATAACACGCCGCAAAGCGGGGCGAGCGTTTCCGAGCCGGAAATTTTGTGCTTTCAAATCATGAATTATATCGATACCCATATCTACGCAATCAAGAATTTGGAAGAGCTTGCGCCCAAGTTCAATTATAACTACGGCTACCTTTCGGGACTTTTCAAGCGCACGACGGGCAAGACGTTATCGGAATACCATCAACGCCGAAAAATGGAAACGGGCAAGGCGTTGATTCTTGAAAACAAGAAAAGTATCAGCGAGATTGCGGAAATGCTTGGATACAGCCTATATTCTTTTAGCAAAGCGTTCAAAAAAACGTACGGCATTTCCCCAAAAACCATGCAAAAACAGGAAAAATAAACCAAATCGGCGGAGCGATTTACGCTCCGCCGATTTTACGTATTGTAGTTATTCTTCTTCGTCTTCTACTTCTTCTTCATTGTCAGGATTCATATATGTTAAAAAGTCCACGTATTCAAAAAACAATTTTCTATATATTTGATTATTTCCCTGCTTTTTTCACTTTATATTCAAGCTTATAGGATAAGCGCATAGGGCCTTTGCATTTCGCCTTTTCCAAAACAAGATTATATCTCTTGGCGCGCTTTCTAACGGCAAATAATCGGTAACGTAAGTTATAACTCCTAATTCTTTAGCTGCTTCAACTAATTTGGCGTGTTGAAACGCCCCGCCGATTATTAATAATTTCTTACCTTTCAATTTATCA
>JAZTWL010000229.1:0-5331 GCA_045635845.1 Candidatus Scatosoma sp.
CAAAGCGGAAAAAAGATGATAAGATATAGACGTATCGAGTAAATCGATAGAATACACATTGAAAATCTATTTTTTAGGAGTTATGTATATGGGCTACGTACAAAGAGTTTTAGACGATTTGAAGAAGCGTAATCCCGGTGAAAACGAATTTCACCAAGCGGCAACGGAAATTTTGTTGACGTTGGAACCCGTAATCAACGCGCACCCCGAATATGAAAAGGCGGCGCTTTTGGAACGTTTCACCGAACCCGTACGCACGATTTTGTTCCGCGTTCCTTGGGTAGACGATAACGGCAACGTACAAGTGAATAAGGGCTACCGCGTGCAATTCAATAGCGCAATCGGTCCTTACAAGGGCGGTCTTCGTTTCCACCCTTCCGTAAACCTTTCCGTTATCAAATTCCTTGGTTTGGAACAAATCTTGAAAAACAGCCTTACGAGCTTGCCTATCGGCGGCGGTAAGGGCGGCTCGGATTTCGATCCCAAGGGCAAATCGGATAGAGAAATTATGGCGTTTTGCCAAAGCTTCATGAACGAGCTCTATCGTCATATCGGTGCAGACACCGACGTTCCCGCAGGGGATATCGGCGTAGGGGCAAGAGAAGTTGGCTATCTCTTCGGTCAATATAAGCGTCTTCGCAACGAACACGTTGGCGTATTGACGGGTAGAGGTCTTTCCTACGGCGGCTCGCTTATTAGAAAGGAAGCTACGGGCTATGGTTTGGTGTACATTACGGCGGAAGCAATGCGCCTTCGCGGTGATTCCTTCCAAGACAAGGTGACCATCGTTTCCGGTAGTGGTAACGTGGCGATCTACGCTTGCGAAAAAGCGCAACAGTTGGGGGCAAAGGTGGTAGCCATGTACGATTCTAACGGCTATATTTACGATCCGAACGGTATTCAACTCGACGTGATTAAGCAAATCAAAGAAGTGGAACGCGCTCGTATTAAAGTGTACGCGGAAAGAGTACCCGGCTCGAAATACGTAGAAGGCTGCAAGGGCATTTGGACGATCCCTTGCGACGTTGCTTTGCCTTGCGCAACGCAAAACGAAATCGACGGCGAAAGCGCGGCGGCACTCGTAAAGAACGGCGTGAAATACGTTGCGGAAGGCGCGAATATGCCTTCCACGTTGGATGCGATTGAAGAATTCCAAAACGCAAAGAACGTTGTGTATCTTCCCGCAAAAGCGGCAAACGCAGGCGGCGTTGCAACGTCCGCTTTGGAAATGGCGCAATCTTCGGGCAGACTCTATTGGTCGAGCGAAGAAGTGGATGCGAAGCTTAAAACGATCATGATCAATATCTACCACAATATCGATAAGGCGGCGAAAAAGTACGGCTACGAAGGCAACTACGTAATGGGTGCAAACATCGCAGGCTTCGAAAAAGTGGCGGAAGCAATGATGGCGCACGGCATCGTGTAAGACGAAAATGATAAAGAAAGAGTCCGATTTTTCGGGCTCTTTTTTTTCGTTGTGAAATGGATTTATTTACGCCCCGTATGACGTAGAAAAACGGCTTTTTTCTTCAAGATAGAGCGAGCGCATAAGAAAATACGAGTATTTCACGCAATATGTCAAAAAAAAAGAAAACTTTCTTAAAATTTTCTAAAACGTGTTCTTCTCATTTTTTCGCATTGGAAGGGGGCATGTACGCGTTGAAATAAAAAGAAGACACCCCAAACGGGTGTTTTTTTGTGCCATTTTTTATGTTTTTAGTGCCTAAAAAATGGATTTGATGTTTGCGTGCGCGCTCGCGTATATAGGCATACCTATTTATGTATTTTTTCAAAAAACCGAAAAAATGATAAGAAATGGGGAAATAATGACTTGATTTTTTCATTTCTTTATGATAAAATATGATATGCTAATAGTATTATCGGGCATAGTGCGCCCATTTGGCGGCAAGTGTTTCTTTCCCTACGGGAAGATTTTTGACGAAAAGAGCGGCTATGACGTACGAATTACGAAAAAAAAATATATTGGACCATAAGGAGGACAATATGAGAAAAAATAAGGCAAAATGGTTAGCACTTTTAGCGGCGTTGACTTGCGGAGCCGTGTGCACAGGCGTTGGCATAGCGCAATGGCAATCTTCGCAATCGACGGAAGTGGTGGCACAAGCGGATTCGTCTTCTCTCGAAGCGGAGTTCTGTAGCAGTGGGTTGTTCACGATTTCGCAGTACAATAGCGAAGCGTATGAATATGTTGACGGCTCGAGGCTTGTAGATCCCAACGGCGTTGCAGGTAGTGGTGCGGCGCTCAAGCTTACGAAGCATGGCTCTACGGCATATGCGAATATCGATTTCACTGCGGCAAAAATCCAAATGTCGCACGTGAAAAATATCGTTGTGCGCCTTTATGCTCCTGGTGCTACGTCGGCGGATAAGTTTAGAGTGACAAGGCTTGATACGATCGCCAACGTTAAAGAAGAATCTCTTGTGGATATGTCCACGTGGCAAGAAGTCAAGTTCAATCCGAACAATACGCATAAGTCTACGGCGGAAGAGACGATTTCTTTGGATGCGGTGAATGGTTGCTTGGGCGCATATACGTTTGGCGTGCGTGTGTCTAGCAGTGCGACGGAATTCTATATCGATAGCGTAGAAATCGAATACATTGACGAAGCGGTGGAATTCACCAACAACGGTCAATTTAAGATAAGCCAATACGCTTCTTCGACGCTTGAATATATCGACGGCTCGACTATTGCCGATGCAAACGACGTAACGGGTGAAGGCGCGGTGCTTAAAGTAGCAGTTGAGAGCGGCGGTACGGCGTACTTCAACGTAGATTTTAGCGCGTCGAAAATTAAAGCATCGGACGTAGAGAGTGTTGTCCTTAAAATCTTCTCCCCCAATTTCACGTTGGGCAGGGATATGTTTAGAACCCATTCTTATGACGAAAATGGCGGGACGGTTAATCAAGTAAATTCGTATGGTACGGCAACGGACATGACGGTTTGGCAAGAGATTTCCTTGAATTCTACGTCGATGGGCTTCTTGACGGATAGTAAAGGTTATTTATCGGACCTTATCGTTGGCGTTCGTGATTATGATGCTGCGGGTTATTATTACGTTGATAGCATCACCGTGAATATGGACGAATCGAAGAAAGAATTCACCAACGACGGTCAATTCAACGTGCAAGTGGCTGCGTTGATGAGCAATAGAGAAGGTACCATTTTGAATGGTTCGGACGTTACGGCAACGACGTTGCCTGAAGGCTATAGCGGCGCGGTTTATCAAGCCTATAGAAGCTCTGGTACGGATGGCTGGGATAGTATACAATTGAATTTCACTGGCTCGAATATTAAGGCGGCGGACGTAGGCTCTATCACCATAAGAATGTGGGCGGAAAGTTTTGATAGCGCAGACGAATTTAGAACGATTGGCGCAGTAACGGGTACGCAAAGACAGTATGGCGTAGGTAAGTATCTTGACGCAACGAAGTGGTGTGACGTGACGCTGACGGCAGACTCTATCGCGGATATGACGGATGAAAACGGCTATTTGACGTCCATTCAAATCGGTGTTCGTGATAAGGGCAATGCTTCACACCTTTATATCGATAGCGTGACGATTAAAGAGATTACGAATGTAGATTTGTGCAGAGTAGAATTGACGGGGACGAGCTTGTCTGCACCTGCGTCGAACCGTTTGTACTTGAAGGCAACCTGCTTGTCGATTGCGGCCTACAATACGGATGCGGACAACTACTTCGTTTACGAGAGCGGTACGGGTATGGTATTGAGCACGGGCGAAACGTTTACGACTGGTTTGCAATTTAAGCAACAGCCGAATACGGATTTCTTCCGTTTCTATCTCGATCAAGGCACCTGCAACATTAAATCTATTTTGGATGCGGCAACGGAACCTGTGGAAGTGACGGTGGGTGGTTCGTTCGCGAATAGAACGACGGGCGTTAGATATACCTTCGAAGATATGACGTTCGTTTGGGATGGTTCGAAGTGGACTACGAAAGAAAAGCCTAGAGATTATACGACGTATGAAGTAGGTAGGCTTGTTATCGGTGCATCTTCGTATAATATGGCAATCTATTTCGATAAGGCTAACGGCACGAAGTTTGAAGTGACGGATGGCACTTGGGCTGCGAAATTGAGATGTGAATCGGGTATCGGTATCACGTACAACGGCACTGCGCTTAAATTGAGCGACGTGAAGATTCCGAACAACCTTTACGTTGGTTTGGAAAATAGAACGGCGGCGGTAGGCGATGTTGTAAAGATTGGCGGTACGTTCTATAGCGACGTGCTTAAGGTGAAGTACGTTATTGAAGACTCTGCGTTCATGTGGAACGGCGAAGCTTGGGTGGCGTATGAACACACCGTTTATGAGCTTGGCGAATTGGCGGTGCATAGAAATAGCGACGGCTCGACGGCGAACGTTCCGAAGGCAACCCAACTTTATATGAAGATAGCAAGCGGCATGGACATTCCTTACCCCGACGCTGATTGGAAGACGGATTTCGTGCCCGAAAGCGACGCAATCGTGAAATTGAACGATAACGCTATCACGCTTGATAGACTTCGCAGTACGAACGCGGGTTTGTATATTGATCTTAAAGATGCAAACGTGCAAGTGGGCGACGTGATTACCATTAGCGGTACGTTCAAATGCGACAGCGTTTTGGCAAAATACGTAGTGGACGAAAGCAAGTTCACGTGGAACGGCACGATTTGGGAAAAATATATTGAATATACGACGCATGAAATCGGTGCGTTAAAACTTCACAATAATAGTGTGGTAGGTGGTCCTAAAACTGATAATAAGGTTCTCTACTTGAAGAGAGCGGATAATGGCACGTTCCCCGTTTTGAATTGGGAAAAGCCTTTCGTAGCTGAAAGCCCTGAAAACTTCAAGATCAACGGCGAAGCAGCTTCGCTTGTTAAGGTTGTAAGTACGAACGACGGTTTCTATTGGAACTTTGGTAAAGCATTGAATGCAGGCGACGTAATCACGATTGAAGGTGCCTTCGTTTACGATGCGGAAGCGGTGAAGTACGTAATTGAAGAAAGCAAGTTCGTTTGGAACGGCAGACTTTGGGAAAACTACGTAGAATATACGACGCACGAAATCGGCAAGTTGTCGTTTTTGGATGCAGCGGCAGGAAACACGCAATTCAACTTCTCGAGAGCGGACGGTAAGGCAATTCCCATCTACAGCCAGGAAAACAACTTGCATTGGGATACGAATTTCTATGCGAAGTACGGCGTGGGTATTACGCTCAATGGCGTAGAAGTGATCTGCTACGATGAGAAAATCTGCGTCGTTAAGTATCCTAATAATATGTTCATCGAGCTTAAAGGC
>JAZTWL010000230.1:0-25093 GCA_045635845.1 Candidatus Scatosoma sp.
CCGACTTGGAGAAGATTGGTTCTACACCAACTACACTACCATTTACCGTATGGATGCGCAAAACGAAGTCAAAGAATCTATGGATTTGAATGCGTACGCAGTAGACAAAGGCTATACGCAAGAAGCGATTGGGGAACTTCGTACGCTCTATGCGGAAGGTGCGACGCAGTACATATACGCGATCACGAATAAAGGGATTCTTTTTCAAATTGAAAAAGGGGAACCCTTCTCCGTAAAGGCCGTGATGGCTTTGTCGGGGGAACTTGGTGCGATTATCGAACGTTCCGGCGAGCTCTACACGATCGTAAAAGAAAACGCAATTTACGCGATTTATAGATACGATGTTTCGGATTTGAGTTGTCAAGCGGGCGGTTATTTGTATAAGGCGTCTTGGAATAACGCGACGAAAGTTGTAAAGATGGATATGATTAAGCAAACGTCCATTTTGTCCTTTGACGTCGTGCAAGAAAACGGCGAATCGTACGTTTATATGATGTACGACGACGGTCTTTTGAAGATACATTCCGATTTTGGCATGAACAATTGGACGAAGAAAATCCAAGAAGAAAAGGCGAAGGAATATGCGATTTTGGAAGCGGACGCGTTGCAAAATTTGCAACCGGACGAAACGCTGGACGTAAAAGCGCTCGAAACGCAAGCCCAAGCAAACGCGTATACGAATTTGGGGATTAAGTCTTCCGAGCTCGAAGATACCGTGCTTCAAATTGAAGGCGAAAAGTTCGACCAAAGTCAATATATGCGTTATAGAATGAGTGAAGAATTTACCTTCAACGGCGCGGCGCTTGTGGAAGATCAAGGCAGCTCTACCTATTACGTAGTGACGTCGAATGGGGAGATGGTATCCTTCGCGTTGGATTCTCTTGCGGAAAAGACCTTGAAAAACAATGCAGTGGAATTGACCAAGGAAAGCTCCATGAAGCTCAAAGGTACGCCGTTGCGAGAAACGGACGGTCATGCGCTTCATTACGATAAGGATTTGAAGATCGGCTATTTGCTTTACGATGCGTCGAATAAGGTTTCTCGTGTGAATTTCGAAACGAAGGAAATTGAATTCACCAAAGCGGTAGAATTCAAGATCTCGTCGATCGTGCAAGCACCTGATGAAAGCCGTATTTATTATTTGTACAAAAACCCCAACGAAGCGGCGTCCGGTGATAATATTTTGCGCGTAATGGCCCTTGGCGGTGAAGAGCAAGACGCAATCTTCCGTTCGGTTAAGAAGGTAATGATTATCACGGCGATTATCGTGTTTATTGTGGGCTCGATTGCCGCACTCTGTGCGTATAAGAAGGGCTTTGATTTGAAATTCGCGCAAACGATTTTCGGCATTAGAAAGCATTGGAAGATCTACGTGATTTTGGCGGCGAGCTTGACGCTCCTTGGTATGTGCTGTTATTATCCCGCAATCGGTTCGGTCACCTTGTCCTTCTTCGATTATTCCGAAGATAATCCTTCCCGTCGGTGGAATGATTTCTACAACTATAAGATGATTTTCCAATCGTCGGAATTCAAGCAAGAATGTTTCAATATGATCTTCTTCTTGGTATTCGACTTGTTTGTGGCGCTCTTGCCGCCGCTCATTTTCGCCTTCTTCTTGACGATCATGAGAAACCGCAAGTATTCCGCAACCATGCGTACGTTGCTCTTCATTCCGGGCGTTATTCCCGGCGTTGCTTCGGCGCTCGTTTGGAAGCAAGGTATCTACGGCGCGGACGGCGCACTAAACGTCGTGCTGGAATTGTTGACAGGGGATACTTGGCAACGAGAATTTTTGAACTATACGCGGTGGACGAACTTGACTTCGATCGCCATGATGGGTTTCCCCTTCGTGGGCAGCTATTTGATTTTCTACGGCGCAATGATGAACGTGCCGAGCAGCTACTACGAAGCGGCGGAATTAGACGGTATCACAACGCGGAAGCGTTTCTTCTGCATTGACGTACCGCTCATCTTCGCGCAAATCAAGTACGTTATCGTTATGTCTACGATTGCATCCGTGCAAAACTTTGGTCGAATTTATACGACGACGAACGGCAAGAACGGCACAAAGACGCCGATCTTCCAAATGTACGAGTATATACAAGTGCGTAGCGAATACGGTCGCGGGGCGGCGTATGCAACCTTGCTTTTCGTATTCTTGTTTATCGTCACGTTGATCAATATGCGCTTGCAAGGCAAGGATAAGGAGGCGTAATATGAAGACGAATAAATCCTTAAAACGCTCTGATAGAGCTTTGGTTCAAGGCGTTATCGTCACGTGGATCACCGTTTGCACGATTTTCTGCTTGATTCCCTTATTCATTACGATTATCAACGCGCTTAAGCACAACGACGACGTGCTCTATAATATTTTCTCGATGCCGAAAATTTTCGGTTTGGGCAAAAACTTTGCGCACAACTTTAGTTTCGCTTGGGATAAGATGAGCGATGCGTTCTTCCGCAGTTTGTTCGTCACCTTTGCGGGCGCGTTTATCGACGTTGCAATCGGCGCACTTTTGGGCTATATCTTCACCTATAAGGAATTCCCGTTCAAGGAAACGATTTTCATGATCTTCATCTCGATCATGCTTTTGCCTTCGATCATGGGTATGCCCATTCTTGTACCCTTCATGAAGAAGGAATTGAACCTTTACGATACCTATTTCGGCTACTTATTGCCGAATATCGCAGGCGGCCAAGTGGGGGGCTTGTTCCTATTTAGAACCTTCTTTGGCCAACAGCCTAAATCGATCTACGAAAGCGCACAAATCGAAGGCGCAAACGATTGGAATATCTTCTTCCACTTGACGACGCCTTTGGCTTTCCCGATCATTTTGTATAAGTTTGTAGGCACGTTCGGCGGGCTTTATAACGACTTGCTTTGGCCGATCTTGATCTTCGACAAAAAATTGACGCTCATGCCGATCATGATTTCCGAAGCGGATAAATTCGTTCGCGGCTCATACGGTCAAGCGGAGAACGGCGCGTTGTACGCAATGTACATTATCTCGGGTATTCCGCTTATCTTCACGTCGATTATTAGTATGAAGTTCTTTAGCAGTGGCGATTTCGCAGCGGGGATAAAGCTTTGAGTACGACGACATGGTATGAAGAAAGCGCCGACGCGCGCGATTATATGTACTTTCAAAACTTCCCGAATATGGACGTCGTTAAGTACCGTTTCGGGGAAGTACACGTACATAAGAGCATAGAGATGCTCGTGATTTATAGCGGTAAAATGCGCTGTACGGTCAATAACCACACGGAAGAATTGACGGCAGGCAGCGTGTTTATCGCAAATAGCCACGATACGCACCATTACGAATACGTCGGCAACGCGGGCGCGTACATACTCGTTATTAGTAAAGAGTATTTCGCGGGGATTTTAGACGAGAAAACGGAATTCCAAAATTTCTTACGCTTGCCGAAAAACGTGATGGACGAACTCATGGGGATTTTGCGCGAAGCATATGCGCAGTACGCCCACTTCAACGTATTCCACAAACGTAGCTTCACTTCGCAAATTATGGCAACCCTTTGCCAAACCGAACTTTTTAGAGAAAAGGAAATCAATTCCAACAAAGAGTTTTTCATTAAAACGAGCGATTATATCTCGACGCATTACGGCGAAGATTTGCGCTTGCCCGTTTTGGCGAAATATTTTGGATATAGCGAAAATTATTTTTCCGCGCTTTTCAATAAGACGGTGGGCACGAACTTGAACGAGTACGTGAATCGTATCCGAATCCGCAAGGTTTTGGAAATGAAGCAACGCTACGGTAAAAAATACACGCTCAAAGAAATCGTCACTCGTTGCGGTTTCAATAGCATGGAAACCTATTATCGAGTGCTTAAAAAGTACAAGCAATACGAAGAAGAATCAACACAAGGAGAGACGGGAATGGAAGAAAAAGAAAAGCCTACCGCGCGCAACGTAGAGAAAAAGAGCGCCGTAATCGTTGGTTATGGCAACCGCGGACAGGTTTATGCAGATTATACGTTCGATTGTCCGAACGAATTTGAAGTGGCGGCAATCGTTGATCCAAATCCTTTCAAACGTGAAACGGCGATGGCGAGATATAAGCTCTCGGAAAATCAAGTGTTTGCAACGTTTAAGGAATTTGTAGAAAGCGGAATCGCGTGCGATTTCGTCATCAACGCAACGATGGACCAAGACCACTATAAAACGGCAATGGAAATCTTGAGCGCGGGCTACGATATGCTTATGGAAAAGCCGATCGTGCCCAACGAAAAAGAGCTTATGGAAATCCAACGCCTTGCCGAAAAGAATGGCTGCAACGTATTCGTTTGTCACGTTTTGCGCTACTCGCCTTACTATCGTAAGATTAAGGAATTGATCAATAAAGGCGCTGTGGGCAAGATCATGACGATGGAAATGAACGAACACGTTTGTATCGCGCATTACATGACTTCGTACGTTCGCGGTAAGTGGCGTAGCGAAGCGGATTGCGGTTCGGGCTTCTTGCTTGCGAAGTGCTGTCACGATTTGGATTTGATGTGTTGGTTGAATAACGACAGCGCGCCCAAATCCGTTTCTAGCTTCGGGCAAAGAGTGCATTTCATTCCCGAAAACAAGCCGGAAGGAAGCGCGGAATATTGCTATCAATGCAAGAACGAACGCCTTTGTCCGTATTCGGCAATCAAGCTCTATATGGAAATGAACGCTATGCCTTTCTTGACGTGGGATCGTTTGAATAAACCCCTTGATGAAATCACGGACGAAGAAAAGCTCGAGTTCTTGAAGACGGATATCTACGGCAAATGCGCTTACGAAACGGGCGGCGATTTGGTGGATAGACAAAACGTAATCGTCAACTTCGAAAACGGTTCTTGCTGTGCCTTCACGTTGGTAGGCGGCACGGTGAAAGCGGATCGTTATATCCATATCGTCGGTACGACGGGGGAAATCGAAGGCAAACTCGACGATAATAAGTTCACCCTTCGCAAGTACGTGGATGGCTCTTTCTCGGGCACGGGCGAAATCGTGGACGTGACGGAAGACGTCGTAAACAACGCAAAATTCGGCGGTCATAACGGTGGCGACTTCGCTATCATGCATGATTTGATCGGTTACTTGAACGGCGATAGAAGCTCTGTTTCCATTACGAAATTGAGTGATTCCGTGAACGGACACTTGTGTATTTTCGCAGCGGAACAATCGAGAAAGAAACAAGGCGTTGTAGATATTGCAACGTTGAAAAATAGTTGATTATAGATAAGGAGAATAAAACATGAAAGCTTGGAGAAAATGGCTAATTTCCATTGCGGCAACGATTGCGAGCGTAGCGACGCTTGCGGCTTGCGGCGGTTCGAGCTCGTCGAATAACGGCGGCGGAAGCGGCGTAACGAGCGAAGCAACCAACGAAAACGAATGCACGGTTAGATTCGAAACCTGCACGGAATTGAGCACGAATAAGGTTAGTGATAAAACGGTGCAAAAAGGCGACAAGTTGAAAACGCCCATTCTCGTAGTCGTAGGGGACAACCCCGCCAACGCGGAAGTTATCGGTTGGTACACCGATCCCGATTATACGAATCAATGGAATTTCGATACGGACACGGTACAAGGCGATATGGTATTGTACGCAAAATGGTCGGATAGCTTTAACGTTATCTACTACCTTGGCGACGAAACGGAAGAGGAATTCTTCCGTACGACGGTAAGAGCCGGCGGTTTCTTGGAACGCGCGGATGAGCTTTTTGACGGCTACGAAAGCGAAGGCTTCTTTGCAGATCCCGAGCATACGATTCCTTTCGATTTCACTGCGCCGATCACGGGCGAAACGAAGGTATATATCCACCGCAGCGAAAACATTTATATGACGGGGGATATGATTGCGCGCAGATTCACGCCGAAAGCGGCAATGAGTGGCGCAGGTTCGAAGACGGGTACGATTTCGTCCGAAACGAACGAGCAAGGCGAAACGTACGCGAAGATGAACTTCGGTTATTCGACGGCGGCTGACCCGCATATGCTTTTGGAAAACGTTACGCTCGACATCACCAAATCGCAAAAACTTCGCATCACCTTCAAAAACCTTGGTAAAGCGCAAGCATTGAGTCTTTACTTCGTGGCTTGGAGCGAACCGAAGAAGTGCATCGGCGGCTACGAAAACTTCGCAGAACAAACCTGCGTAAGATACTATTTCACGGAAGATCAAAAGCAAATGAGCCCTGACGGCGAATGGGCAACGATTGAGCTCGACATGGCGGCAAATTCCTTGGATAACGGCGTATCCCTTTGGGGTAACGCAAAGACGTTGATTCGTCTTCGTTTCCAAATGGGCTACGTTTCGGAAAGCCCCGACGATTTGTCCAACGAAATTTGGGTAAAATCGATTGAAGGTATCGCGGATGATAGCTACATCGGCACGAGCGACTCGGCTGCAATCCAAGAACTTTGCGTAGACGACGCGGAATCGGCAACGAGTGATAAAGCGGAAACGCAACAAGACGTTGCGGGCTGGATTTTCCCCAAGGATTACGCAAACGCAAAGGCAAACGGCGATATGCAAAAGTTCAACAAGACGGAAGGCTTGCTCTTGTACACGCCTTACGATTCCACGGGCAAGATCGTATTCCAAGCGGGCGACGAAAAAATCAATCTCGACGAATTGACGACGCTCAAGATTCGCTTGAAGAATTTCGGTTATGCAACGAAGCTTACGTTGACGTATAAGAATAAGAAGAGTAGAACGGAATCGGTAGACTTGGCAATCGACGCAAACACCTCCGAATTCGTAGAATACAAGCTTAACTTGTTCGGCGCGAACGACTACGAAGGTTTCCTTGAAAACTTGACGATTACTTATCAATCGGTGGGCGTAGACAACGCAGTCTTGATCGAAAGCATTACTTTTGAAGCGTATGAATCCAAGTACGTTGCGGGTTTCAATTTCGACGATAAGTATTTCGGCGGCGCGGAAAGCAACGAACAAATGGAATTGAGCTACAATTCGTCCATGAAGGGTACGAATTTCGATATTCTTCAAGAAGGCGCTTCCTTCGAACAAGCGTTTAATCTCTATTCCATCTTCGGCTACAAGAATTTGGAATTGAACTATAAGCTTTCGGAAGAAGGCGTGACGGCGTTGAACGTGGAATTGACGGTAGGCGGTCAAACGAGCACCTACGCTTACGACCTTGTTGCAAACAAGGACGCTGGCACGATTTCCTTGCCCCTTGAAAGAACGGGCTACCTTGAAAACGCGAAGTTCACGTTCGTTGGCACGGGTAAGGTTGTGATTAAGAACTTGAAGTTCACGGTAGGCGCAACCGATCTCGATCTTTCGAATTCGACGATGCCCGGTCTTATCACCGAACACAAGTGGAGCACGGCGGTATCGTATAATAACGCTCTTTCCGCAACCCTTTACGCCTATTCCGCTGGCGCAACGGATACGGCTACTCTCTTCAAATATTATCCCGGCGTAGTTTATGCGAATAAGGGTATGGGCGAAGGGAACATTTCCCTTGAAGGCAAGACGAAGCTTAGCATCGTATATCAAAATAGAAACGCGGGCTCTACGTACATGAATATCGCGCTCGGTCTTGTAGACGTTTCCATGAGCGATTGGAAAACGGCGATTGCAGAACCCTACGCAGAACAAAGCGGTGGCTCGCAATCGATCACGATCAGAGGCGACATGGCGGAAAACGAATGGGCGCATATCGAAATCGACCTTACGAAGTACCGCAATCTTAATAAGAACACCCTTGCTCAAAAGGCAATCTCGTGTTTCTTGGTAGAACTTGGCAAACCCGGCTCGGTACATATCCGTTCGATCAGCTTGATTGACGGCGATTCTCCCGAAGGCGAACTTGAAGAAAGCTTCGACGTAAACTACTTCGTAGGCAACGATCAAGCGAATGCGGCAGAAACGCAACAAGTGGCAAAGGGCAGCGTGATTAGCGAAATTCCTAGCTTTGAAGACGGTCAAACGAAGGTTCTTGGCTATTTCGCAGATGCGGAATATACGATTCCCTTCGATTTCAGCGCACCCATTACGGATATTACGAATATTTACGTGCAAGTAGAGAACACCCTTTACATGGGCGCAAATTGGATGAACGAAAACTTCACCATGATGGCGGCGGCAGGCGACGGTTCGTTGCCGGGCAGCTTGGAACTCGTGGAAGAAAACGGCGAATCGTATGCGAAGATAAACTTCGGTTATTCCGTAAATGCCGATCCCCACGCATATTACGAAGGCAGCTTGGATATCACCAAATCGCAAAAGCTTGCAATCACCTTTAAGTATTTTGGTAAAGCTGAATCCATGGCGGTGTACTTCGTTGCAAAAGATGCAAACGGCGATTCCGTAAGCGGCAGCAACTTCTTCTCGGAAGAAACCTGCGTGAAGTATTATTTCTCGGAAAGCGAAAAGCAAATGAGCGCGGACGGCGAATGGGTGACGATCGTGCTTGATATGGCAGGCGATACGTTGCAAAACGGCGTATCTCTTTGGGGCACGGCTACCACACTTACGAAGCTTCGTTTCCAAGTGAGCTACAAATCGCAAGACCAAAACGATTTGTCCAACGAAATGTGGGTGAAGTCGATTGAAGGTATCGAAGACGCTACGCACGTTGTTCCCACGGATTCCCAAGAAGTGGAAAGCCTTTTGGAAAATGATAGCGTAACGGAAACGGATTCCGTAGCGGCTACGCAAAATAGCGTAAACGGTTGGATTTTCCCCAAGAACTTCGCAAACGCACAAATCGAAAACGGCACGATCTACAATAAGGCAAACGGTCTTATGCTCTACACGGCATACGGCGCGCAATCGAGCCTTGTATTGCGTGTACCCGATGGCGTAAACGTATCGCTCGACGATTTGACGACGCTCACGTTGAAGCTTAAAAACTTGGGCTATGCAGGCAAGTTGGTTTTGACGTACACGAATAAGGACGGTAAGTCCGCAAGCCGTGAAATCACGATCGATTCTCGTATGAGCGATTTTACGGAATATAAATTCAATCTCTTCGGCGCAGAAGCATACGAAGGTATGCTTGATACGTTGACGATTTCCTATACGAGCGTTGGCGTAGATAACGCAATCTTGTTTGAAAGCATCGTATTTAGCGAATTTGAATCCATGCAAGTGGTTGGTATCAACTACAACGATAAGAACTTCGGCGGCGCGGCAAGCACGGCACAAATGAACGTTGGCTACGACGCAGAAGTGAAGGGTACGCGTTTCGAAGTGCTCGAAAGCGGCGCAAGCTACACGAAGTCCTTCACGAAGTTCTCTACGCTTGGTTATACGAATATCGTGCTTAACTACGCTATGGTAGAAGCGGGCGTAACGGCTGTGAAAGTGGACGTGACGATCGGTGGTACAGCGCAAACCTATACGTTTGCAGTTTCCGCAGATGCAACGAGCGCAACGTTGCCCTTGAACGTGACGGGTAGCGTACAAAGCATTAGCGTAGCCTTCGAAGGCACGGGCGCAATCACCCTTCAAAATCTCGTATTTACCGTAGATAGCGCAGCTGCGCTCGACTTCTCCACGTCGGCTATGGTGAACGCTATCACGAGTGACGCGAGCTGGTATTCCAACATTAGCTATTCGCAAGAAATGGCGGCTACGTATTATTCCACGGGCGGCAATTCGAGAGCGTACCTTGGTGCGTTGTATAGCAACGGCGCTGGCAACGGCTGTATTGCTTTGACGGGCAAGACGAAGGTTGTTCTCGTTTACCAAAATCGAGGCGCAGGCTACGCGTACGTAAATCTCGGCCTTGGCTGCACGACGATTACGGACAACAATACTTGGAAATATGCAATTGCGGAAGTTGGTAACAATAGCCAATCCGTTATTTTGCAATCGGGCATGGCGGAAGACGAATGGGCTACCGTGGAAATCGACTTGACGAAATATAGCGGCATGGCGAGCCAAGAAGCAATCGATAAGTTGGCGGCAGCGTGCGTATTCTTGCAAGTGGCAACGACGGCAGGCAACGAAACGCCTTCCATTTACGTTCGTGCAATCAGCTTCATTTAACGAAGGATAGGCATAGGCGTCCAACGGAAACGTTGGACGCTCGTATGCTATGTTTAGAATGAATTTTTGGAGATAAGAAATGAAGAAAAAATTATCTATATTATTAGCGGCGCTTACGGCGTTTGGTTGCTTGAGCGCATGCGGCGGCGGTTCGAGCTCGGGCAACGGCGGCGGTGGTGACACCGAGCACGTAGCAGTGCTTGTAGACGAACAAAGCGCAAAAACGTTGGCAAGTGAAGAAACGATTAGCTTTGATATCAATAAGAATATTTCGGGCAAGGATTACGTTTCTATGGAGCTTACAACGAACGTGCCTTTGCTCGGTAAATACGTATATTCCAACGTAGATAACCCTAGTGAAGTAGTAGAAGAAGAATTCTTTATCGAAGCGGGTATGACGGAATTTACGCAATTCTTGGATTCCTTCCGCTTGAACGCGCACGGCAACTTCAAGAAGAAAATGCAAAAAATTACCTTCATGAACAAGGCAAGCGTAGCAGGCGAAGTGCAAATCAAGAAAGTGGACGTTTCCGATCGTGAATTCCCTGAATTTGAACGCGAAGTGTACGTAGAAAAGGATAGCATCCGTGTGGGTGCCGACCTTGCTACGGGCGGTACGCTTACGCACTTGGTACGTACCGATTATTACGGTGAAACGGTGGACGAAGTCATCGACGGCGAAGGCAATATCGTCGTTGGCGTAAGCGCAAAGGACGACGCGACGATTGAAAGACACCTTTCTTCCGAAGTAAACTTGATCAATATTTTCGACGCGGGCAGACAGTTCCAACAAAGCTACTACGCAAACGTAGGCGGCACCATGGAAGCGACGAACGGCGAAAACGGCTATACGCGCGCAAAATGTACGACGGCAGATCCTTTAGGCTACTACTGGCCGTATAACCCCGTACAAGGGGGCGACTGCAACAGCAACCCTTCGCAAATTATCGATTTCAAGGTTTCGGCGAACGAAATCTACGTGAAAGTGCGCGCAATGGACTGGGCAAAAGGTACGCAAGACGGCAACCCTTATCAAGAAAACACCGTAGAGGGCGGCGTGACGACGAGATCGTATATGGAAAACTGGTACACGATTGAAGACGGCATGGTGTACGTCACCAACCGCTTTATCGATTGGAATGGCTTTGAAGATATGGAAGGCTTGCCCAAGCACACCAACGAATTGCCTGCGGCATACGTAGTGCACTCTCTTAAGAATTTCGTTTGCTATACGGGTATGTACCCTTGGACGAACGGGGAGCTTGAATGGCAAAGAGAGCTTGGCTCTTGGGCGGAAAAAGCACACGCAACGCCCGTACACCCTGAAGATTGGTTTGCGTGGGTAAACGACGCAGGTTTCGGCGTAGGCGTTTATATCCCGAATACGGATACGTACGCATCTGGCCGTAGTAAGCCGAGCAGCTATAAGGAAATCGATATCAACAGTGATGCGTATAGCTCTCCGCTTACGACCACCTATCTCTATAATAAACCCGAAGCAACGTCGCCTTATACGAGCTGCTACGTAAGAAACACCGACTACACCGCTCCCGTCGTTTCTTGGACGATGAGAACGTACGAGCCTATGAGCTATCAATACGTAATTTCGGTGGATTATCTTGCCGTAATGCGCGCGCAATTCAAGGCGCTTTTCGATAGCAACACGGTGACGAACGAATCCTTGGACGCTTGGATGGATTAAGAAAAGGAACGCTTTTTATGAAAGGTAAGATTGCTAGCATACTCTTGTCCGGCATTTTATGTTTAGGCATGGTGGGTTGCGGTTCTTCAAAAGGAAAAGGGAGCGACGACGTGGATTCGACGACGAGCGAAAGCATTAGCGGAACGGTGCAAGGGGATTTTAAGAATATTTCCCCGAGAAACGGCGCGGAAATTTCCATTCTCAACGACGAAATGGAAAGCTTTTGCGAGCAAGAAACGCTCGTTGGCGCGCTCGTGGACGCTTACGTGACGAAAACGGATTGCTTTGCCCCGAAGCATATCGAATTCTCTTGGAGCTGCGAAAAGGCGATTTTGGGCTATACGTTTACGATCGCAACGGACGAAAATTTCACGGAAAACGTGACCACTTGTAGCGTGGTGGGGGATGCGGTTTTGTTGGAAAACCCCTATACGGGCTGTGAGTATTTTTGGAAGGTCAACGCAATAGCCGAAAGCGGTGAAGTTTTGAAATCGGGCACGCTCTCGTTTAAGGTGAAGGCAACGCCTCGTCCCGTGTCGATTCAAGGCGTATCAAATACGCGTGATTTGGGCGGCTATGCAACGCCCAACGGCCGCGTGAAGCAAGGCATGATCTACCGCACGGCGAAGTTTGACGATATCACCCCCGAAGGCAAGAGCATGGCTATTGATGGCTTGAAGATTAAAACGGATTTAGACCTTCGCAATACGGGGGAAGGCACGGCGGGTATGCAAAGCCCGCTCGGGTGTGAAAACTATCTTCGTCTTTCTTCGCCCTATTACGAGATTTTCTCGACGGATCAAAAGGCGCAAGTGCGCGAAATTATGAAGGTGTTTGCGGACGAAAGCAATTATCCGATTGCAATGCACTGCTCGCTCGGCAGAGATCGCACGGGCACGATTGCTTTCTTAATCAACGCCTTGCTCGGCGTAGCGGAAGGGGATTTGCGTATGGATTATTTCCTTTCCGCATTCTCGCATGCAGGCTCGGCATTGGATAGCGC
This sequence comes from Candidatus Scatosoma sp., assembly GCA_045635845.1. Lineage (GTDB taxonomy): Bacteria > Bacillota > Clostridia > Christensenellales > Borkfalkiaceae > Scatosoma. Next base: position 12,734 of record JAZTWL010000230.1, read on the forward strand.
CACCTTCGTTATGTTGGAAGGGAGTTTCGAAAGAATGTACGGCGGCATTGACGGCACGTATAGCGGCGAAACGTACGCGGAAAAGGTGGAAAACTACTTGCTTTCAGCGGGCGTGACCACGGAAGAAATTCAAGAAATCAAGCGCATTATGCTCATGCAAAACTAAAAACGTGCGTACCATGTACGCGTTGAATAAGAAAAACCGCTCACCCGAACGTCGGGTGGGCGGTTTTTTGATCGTTTCGATCGATTATTTGAATTTTGTCAATTTTGCGGTGTTTGCAATCACGATCAAGGTTGTTTCTGTATCCAAAGGTTGCTCGGGATTGATATTCACGCTTACGTCTTCGCCTTTTTTCACAGCAACTACGTTAAAGCCGTATTTCTTGCGTAAATTAAGCTCGATTAAGTTCTTGCCAAGCCATTCCGCCTTGACGTCGATTTCGAGCATAGAAACGTCTTTCGATAAGGAAATCATATCGATAAAGCCCGAACTCAAAAGATTTTTAGCAAGGCGAAGTCCCGATTCGTTTTCGGGGAATACCACTTGATCCGCACCCACGCGAAGCAAGATTTTTTGTTGCATTTCGTTGGCGCATTTTGCAATCACCGTTTTTACGCCCGCTTCCTTGCAAAGGGTAACTGCCATCACGCTAGCGGCAAGGTCACCCGCCATGGAAACGATAACGGTGTCGATTTCCGCAACGCCAAGGCGTGCAATCACTTCCGCGTCGGTTACGTCCGCGCATTTACAAATAGGCAGGTGTGCGGCGGCGTCGTTCACAACGTTTTGATTGGCGTCCACGGCAAGCACTTCCATACCGTTATCGACAAGCTCTTTTGCGACGGCTCTGCCATATCTACCAAGGCCGAATACGGCGTAAGATTTCGTTTTTTTCATGATTGTATCTCTCCTTTAACCTATGCTAATTTCTTCTACGGGCTCGGATACGACGTTTTGCGTTTCGCTCTTGCGCCCAAGCGCCACGGCAAGGGATATAGGACCGATTCGTCCAAAGTACATCGTGGCGATAATCACGAGCTTACCCGCTGTGTTTAAGCTGGGCGTTAAGTTTTTAGAAAGCCCGACGGTGGCGGTTGCGCTCACCGATTCGTAGATGACGTCCATAATGGGCGCGTCGATTGCGGCGGATAAGAGAAAAATGGACGTGAACGTTACGAGCAAGGAAGTCATAATTACGGCAACCGCTTTTCGAATGGAAGCATCCGAGAGCGTGCGATGAAAGATCGTGGCTTGCTTTTTATTTCGAACGGTGGAAAACGCCGAACAAAGCAAAACGACGATTGTTACCGTCTTAATACCGCCCGCTGTCCCGACGGGCGAGCCACCGATAAACATTAAAAGAAGGGATACGATTGTGGCCGCGCCCGATAAATGTTCCTGCGCAATCGTTGCAAAACCTGCCGTTCTCGTCGTTACCGATTGAAAGAAGGAAATTTGCAGTTTATTCCAAATAGATAAGTCGCCGATTGTTTGAGGGTTGTTGTATTCGCACGCAAGAATTGCCGCCGCGCCGCCAAAAATTAAAAGGAGCGTCGCGGTAATTGCGATTTTGCTGTGCAAAGTCAAGCGTTGAAAAAGCTTTTTATTGCGTTTGGTGCGCGTTTTGAATACGCGAATTATGTCCCACCAAACGATATAGCCGATTCCGCCGAGAATAATCAATAGGGAAGTGGTAGCGTTGATAAGGGGATTTGTCGCATACGCGCAAAGACTGCTTTCTCCAATCACGTCCAACCCCGCATTACAAAAAGCGGAAACGGAGTTAAAGATCGCAATCCACACGCCCTTCGCCCCGAAATCGGGAATGAAGACGAACATATAGCAAATTGCACCGATCCCTTCGATGATTAACGTGCCGATCAAAACGCTCTTGACAAACTTCGCCAAGCCCGAAAGGGTGTTCAAATTAAAAGCGTCCTGAATGAGTAATCGATCCCCAAGTCCCATTTTCTTATGCAGCATGAGCATAAAAGCAGACATAATCGTAATCACGCCAAGCCCACCGATTTGGATCAAAATCAAGATCACAGCTTGCCCAAACGGACTCCACGCCGTCGCGGTGGTGAGCGTGACAAGCCCCGTCACGCAGGTGGACGTCGTTGCCGTGAATAGTGCGTCCACGTACGATACGCTTTTCCCGTTTGCCGAGCTAATCGGCAGGGCTAGCAGTACGCTCCCGATCAAAATGGTGATTAGGAAACTGCATAGGATAATTTGCGTTGTGGATAATGCAATTTTTCTTTTCTTGCGCATAAAAAACCTTTCCTATAAAGCAAAAAGGGACCGCGTTCCCTACAGTCAGCTGGTCCCTTTATAGATTCCTTTTCGGTATTATAGCATAATTTTTCCGCATTGTCAAGAGCGAAAAAGAAAGTTTATGGTCGCATTACGGGTAAAAAAGTAGAAATACGGGCGTTGCTTGCGATAGTATCGATTCTATTCAAGCGCTCACGATTAAAGAAAAGGCGGCCTAATTATTCGTCTTTTTTCTTTGGAGTGTGATTATATAGTATCGGGGGCTTTTTCCGAGCCGAAAATAAATGCCCAAATGCGTTTCCCCGTTTTCCTTTCGTAAATCCGTACGGTAGAGCCGTTGGGGACGGGATCATAAGAGTTTTCATCGTGATTCCAAGCAGAGCGCGCTTTTGAATAGTCGATTTCATAGATAAATGAATCCCAGTTTCTAAATTTTTTAAGATTATAGCTGTTATGTTGGTAGCCAGTCCAAAATTGCAAGTAGTGGTCACTTTTTACCCATTCTTCGTTGGATGCAATCAACATAAGCATTTTTAATACATAAATAAAGCTGTTTAGATCATAGGAATTGCTTAAATCTCCGTCATATACATAGGCGGTATCAGTAATTAAATGGCTCCAACATTCATCTGCTGATTCTTTGGATATTCCTGAATCTAAAAGCATTTTTAACGTGCGGATTCCGTTTCTATTTGCGCAAAAAGCCAATTCCCATAAAGGATTGATGCTATCGCCATCAACATAGGGAATGGCAGGTTTTTCAATATCCATACCCGCATCTAAAAATAGTTTCGTAATCCTAGGTAAATTCCGCCCATTACGCATAGAAAGTTCGCATATAACTTCGCCGAAAAGGTGATCTTCGTACGCCCAAGTGTGTTCGCTATCTATGGGACCCAATGGGTCGGCTCCTTGTGCCAAAAGCGCTTGGATTGCGGCGGGGTTTAACGGCGTTTTTAAGCATTCGTCGTATAATTGCTTATTGAGTTTGATTCGTTCTTTGGGATAATTTGAAATGGTCATAATCTATTCATTTCCACGCTTTTTTAATATTTTTTTGTGATAAATGCCCGATTTGCTATTGCCATTATAGCACGCAACACAATAATTGTCAACTGTGAGCTGGGAAAATATACGGTCAGTAAAGTGCTGCTCGTGTGAACGGTTTCATTGATAAAGATAATAGAAGGGGTGACCGAGCTGATCACCCAAAAAAAATTGCTACGCACTAAACAAAGGAAAAGGAAGTGCTTGAAATTTGCAAGAAAATATGCTATAATAAATCTATGAGAACGCAGTATCACGGGCAAGAACAGGGATTGATTACGGCGTGCAAATAGAGTTGTCACCATTACGAGAGTAAATAGGAATGTGACGAGCAGATCGCCATAAAAAGTGGGTTATTCATGCTAACGGCGGATCGCGTTGGTGGTTGGTATTGTAAAAAATAAAAAGGGGATTTGTATGTTTGAGAATGTAAAACGGAATTTTGGGTTTGGTTGTATGCGTTTCCCGATGATTGACGGGGAAGTAGACCTAGTGGAGTGCAATCGAATGATAGACGCTTTTATTGAAGCGGGATTTAATTATTTTGATACGGCGCACGGCTACATTGAAGGGAAGAGTGAAAAGGCCGTTAAGGCTTGTCTTACTTCGCGCTATAGCAGGGATCGCTATATCCTTGCAAATAAACTTTCGGATTGGTTCTTCAAAACGGAACAGGAGATTCGTCCGTTATTTGAACAGCAACTTGCAATCTGCGGTGTGGAATATTTTGATTTTTATTTATTCCATGCGCTGAATCGCAATTCCTACCAAAAACACAAGGATTGCAATAGCTTTGCAATCGTGGATCAATTAAAAAGGGAAGGCATGGTAAAGCATATTGCAATGTCCTTCCACGATACGGCGGATATTCTCGATAGGATTTTGACCGAACAACCGCAAATTGAAGTGGTGCAATTGCAAATCAATTATCTTGACTATGACGATCCTGCCGTGCAAAGCCAAAAATGTTATGAAGTCGCGGTGAAACACGGAAAAAAAGTGATTGTTATGGAGCCTGTTAAGGGTGGGGCGTTGGTGAATCTTCCCGACGCGGCGGTTGCCGAATTCAAAAAGCTTGGTGATGCGGCACCTGTATCGTATGCGTTAAGATATGCCGCAAGCTTTCCCGAAGTCTTTATGGTGCTTTCGGGGATGGGGAATATGGAGATGATGGAGTCGAATATCCAAACGATGTACCCGTTTGTTCCACTTGACGAAAAGGAACTTGCGACGGTAGATAAGGTGCGGGAAATTATTCGCAAGTACAACCAAATTCCTTGTACCAAATGCAAATATTGCGCGGAAGTTTGCCCGAAAAACGTGCCGATTGCCGATTTGTTTGCCGCGTATAACGAATACGCCTTGGCAAAGGCAACGAAAGAGGACGTGAAAAATCGTCTTGCAGACTTCGAAATTAAGGCGGGCGATTGCATTGAATGTGGTGCGTGTGAAGGGATTTGTCCACAAAGCATTGCCATTCGAGAACAGCTTAAAAAGCTTGCAAAGATGTAGTTTTAAGGAGCATAAGGATGAAGAAAGCCATAGATGCGGTGCGCAAAAAAATGCTTGACGGCGGCTATACCTGCGTCGTATTTGGTGATAACGGAGAGTACGTTTCGCATGAGCGTGGGGTGAAGCCCTTGCTTTCGCTCTTGCAGATGGAAAATTCTTACGTAGGCGCAGTTGCGGCGGATAAGTGCGTAGGGGCAGGCGCGGCCCATTTGTACGTGTTGTTGGGAATTCGTACGGTATGGGCAAACGTTATCAGTGAGCCAGCCATGGAAGTACTTCAAAAGAATGGGATTGACGTTTTTTACGAACAATGCGTTCCGCATATTATCAATCGGAAGGGAGACGGCGTATGTCCTATTGAGAGCGCCGTCGCAAACGCAAAAACATCGAAAGAAGCGTACGATTTGATTATGACGGCACTAGCGAGGCTTTCTTAAAGTGAAAGGCCCAAGGAAGGTAAAATATGGAGATACGAATGTTTAATTTTTTACAAGAAGTTGACGGGAAATTATATCAAAGATGCCTATTTATTTTGTAATTTTTTTTAATGAAAGAAAAAAGCTCTCCAAATAGGAGAGCTATGTCGCAGATGCGAACAAATGGTTAGAATAAATTTTTATTTGAACTCGTCTTGTTTATTCTGTAGCGTTATTATAATATAAAAAATTACAGCTGTCAATACTTTTGGAGGGAAAAGATGAAAAAATTTTATTTGGGAATGGATATCGGCACGGAATCGGTTGGTATGGCTTGTACGGATGAGCAATATAACTTGCTTCGCGCAAAAGGGAAGGACCTTTGGGCAGTGCGTTTGTTTGATGAAGCGAAAGATGCGTCGGAGCGTCGCACAAAGCGTACGTCGCGTAGAAGATTGCAACGTCGTAAACAGCGAATTGAATGGTTGCAAGACGTTTTTGCGCCTTTTATGGAAGACGGCAGGTTTTTCCTGCGCTTAAATAATAGCGCTTTTTACGAGGAAGACAAAGATAAAAGTTTAGAAACAAAATTTTCCTTATTCGCAGATGCAAAGTATACCGATAAGGAGTTTTATAGGGACTTTCCGACCATTTTCCATTTGCGTCGTGATTTGATAAAAGGGACAGATAAAGTGGTAGATTTGCGCCACTATTACCTTGCCTTACACCATATTATTAAATATCGTGGACATTTCCTTTTCGAAGGCAATGTGGGTGATATTCGTGATATTAAAAAGCTCTTTGAAAGATATAATACATGTTTGGAAGAAAGAGCTTTTGAATTGGACTTATATCTTTGCGAAGAAAAAGCGGACCAATTTAAAACATTGGCTTTATCGAGGAAAGGCCAAAAGGATAAGAATAAAGAGGGTGCGGAACTCTTTTCAGCGATAACGATTGAAAAGAAAGAATGGATTTCACTTTTGTTGGGGGCTAAAGTAGCGCCCAAGAAGCTTTTTGGGGAAGAATATGCGGAAAAGTATAAAGAGGTAAAGAGTTTTTCGTTTAAGGAATTTAGCGATGAAACCTTTGAAGGCTTACGTGAGCAGTTTGAAGAAGAGCATTTTGACTTATTGATTGCTGCGCGCGCTATTTATAACTTTACGATTTTTGAGAAGATTTTGGAAGGCAGTACGTATATTTCCGAGTCTATGGTGGCTTTGTATGAGAAACACAAACAAGATTTAAAACTTCTGAAAGATTTCGTTAAGCAAAATTATCCTCAAGAGATTTACTATAAAATTTTCCGCAGTAGAGAAGAAACGGCGAATTACGTTAACTATATCGGTTATAATCAATCAAAAGGTAAAAAACAATCCGTTAAGAAATTGAAAACAGTAGAAGAATTTTATAAATTCTTAAAGAAGACTTTGGGGACGGCGGCAAATGATCAAGAAACGCTGAATTACATTCTTAACGAGGTTGAAAACGAAAGCTTTTTACCGAAAATTTTAAATGCGGATAATGGCTTATTCCCTCATCAAATCAACGGGATGGAGTTGGACAGAATTTTGGACAATCTTTGCAAGCAGTATCCTGATTTTCTGAAGGTTGGAATAGATGGCTATTCCCCCAAGCAAAAACTTGAAAAGATTTTCAAGTTTAAAATTCCTTATTTCGTCGGACCTTTAAATAGGGCGAGCGAAAATGCTTGGATGGAGCGCAAGGAAGGCAAAATGCAGAATATTACCCCTTGGAACTTTAAAGACGTTGTTGACGAAGCGAAGAGCAGTGAAGGATTTATCCGTCGAATGACCAATAAGTGTACGTACCTACGCGGTAAAGACGTATTGCCGAAAGGTTCGATGTACTATCAGGCGTTTGACGTGCTTAATCAAATTAACAAATTGACGATTGATGGTGCTCCGATTCCACTTTTATTAAAACAAGAGATATTTCAAAACGTATATCTTTGCAATAAAAAGGTAGGTGCGAAACAAATAAGAGAATACCTTGTTAAACAGGGCTACTGTACCGTTGAAGAAAGTAAGAACATTTTGGGCGGTTTTGATAACGTTGCTGACTTAAAAGCGAATATGAGTTCGTACGTTGCATTTAAAAGTGAATTTGGTGGTTTAGTTGATAAAGAGCCCAAACTCTTTGAAAATATTATACTTTGGCATACGTTGAACACGGATAAGAGTTTGGTTGAAGAGCTGATTTTAAGAAATTATGGCTCTATTTCCGTCATTAAAGAGAATATCAAGTGGTTAAAGGGCTTGACTTCCTTTAAGGAATTTGGAAGATTATCCAAAGAGTTATTATGCGAGATTGCAGGTGGTGTAGACGGAGTAACAGGGGAGGTTTACACCATTTTAAACCGCTTATATCACACGAATGATAATTTCAACCAGCTCTTATTTGCGGAAGAATATACCTTTGCTGCCTCAATTGAAGAGAGTAATACAGGAACTGAAAAAGAATCGATTACTTACGACGACGTGAAGGAGTTATACGTTTCGCCGATGGTATGTCGCGGTATTTGGCAGGCTCTTCAAATGGCAGACGAGTACGCGCAGGCAGTCGGCCAAGTTCCTGATAAAATTTTCATCGAAGTTACGCGCAAAGATGGAGTAAAAGGAGATGCAGGACGTAAGAATTCTAGGAAGAAACAACTTCAAGACCTTTATGAAAGCATTAAGAAGGAGTGTGGTGAAGTTGAAGAGTTGATAAAAGAGCTCAAGCGCGAGGACATGACCGATTCCCGTTTGCGTTCTGAACGCTTATATTTATATTTCTTGCAGTTGGGTAAATGCGCGTATACGGGTAATCGTATCAATTTGGAAGAATTAACGGGCACTCGTTATGACGTTGACCATATTATTCCACAGTCTATGACAAAAGACGATAGCATCGATAATAAGGTGCTTGTTGAACGCCAAAAGAATGCGGAAAAGACGAATCAATATCCTTTGCCGATGGGCTTCACGGCACAACAAAGCTTTTGGAAACTATTGAGAGCCAAAGGCTTAATGAGCGAGTCGAAATTTAATCGCTTAACGCGGACAAAACCGTTGGGTGATGATGATTTTAGAGAATTTATCAATCGTCAGCTTGTGGTGACAAATCAAACCGCAAAGGCGGTTGCGGAGCTCTTAAAACAAAAATACGAGCCGTTAGGAACAAAAATAGTTTACAGCAAAGCAAAGAACGTAGACGAGTTTAAACAAAGACATGGTATCGTCAAATGCCGTGAAACCAACGATTTGCACCATGCCCGCGATGCTTATTTGAATATTGTTGTTGGCAATGTGTACGATACAAAATTTACGTCGAAATACGCTTACCGTTATACGGATAAAGAAGGAACTTCGCGTGAATATAATTTAGAGAACCTTTATCGTTGGAAAATTGAAGGAGCGTGGAATGGCGCAAGTGATATCGATAGGGTGAAGAAAATTACCCAAAAAACGAGCATGTGTGTTACGAGATATGCGTACACGTATCAAGGTATGTTCTATAAGGAAACGGTTTTTGGAAAAGGGGATAAAGGTGTATCCTATCCAAGAAAAGACGTTGCGCCTTACAACTTAAAGGATGAAAACGGTTTATACAAGTACGGCGGATATTCTAACGTTCAAAGGGCGTATTTTACAGCTTTAGAGTATACCGACGGCAAAAAACGTAAAAAGGTTATTTTAGGCGTACCTGTTATGACCGAATATCAGGCAAAAGGGAACCCTGAAAAGTTAAAAGAGTATTTCGAAAAAGTTGAAGGATTGAAGGACGTAAAAATTCTCGTTGCGAAGATTAAAATGGATACGCTTATTTCGTACAATGGATATAAGGGCTATATAACGGGTGCATCGGATAATCGTATTAAATTTTCAAACGCAATTCAATGGTTTAGCAATAGCGAAATAGATAACTACGTCAAAGGATTGGATAAATTATTGTCAATGTTGAAAGAAGGCAAGTTGTCAATAATCGAGCAACAAGCCGAATTGTTTGACATTCATACAAATCGTTTTGGTAAACAAAAGATAGCCATCAACAGGGAAAACAACGTAAAACTTTATGAAACAATCATAAAGCAAATTTCTTTAAAATCTTATCAATTTATTGCAGCTTTCCAAACTTTAAAAGAAATAATGGAAAATAAAAAGGGTGTGTTTGAGAGTATAATCGTATTAGAGCAGGCAAAATGTTTATTTAATATGGTTGGATATTTAAGAAGGGGTGGATCTACTGGGGTTGACTTGTCTTCATTGAACGAATCAAAAAATGCTTGTGCGTTGCGTACAGGCTATGATATTACGAAAGTTGATTTTTCCATTATCCATCAATCTCCCTGCGGTTTGATAGAGCGCGTTCAAAAAGTGTAATGGGATTCCGCATAGTTATTATTAAGAATAGGGCAAAATTAGAGGTTCGCTTAAACAGTTTGGTTGTGCGTGGAGAGCAGGAAAAGAAAGTATTTTTAGATGAAATCAATACGTTAATTGTCCAAAGTACGGCAGTTTCTTTAACTGCTTCTCTATTGTGCGAATTAATGAAACGCAACTTACACTATCGGATGAGTACGTTCAACTGCTAATTATAGAAAATCCGACTGAATTTTATAATATGGTCTCCGATTTAGATGGGCAATACGCATTGCCGTGCGGAGCAAGTGGGACTTCTATTGATTGAAGCTGGGAAGCGAAGGCCATTACTTTCTTGTGAAAAAGCGGTTATTATTACGGAAGATTTGTGTGAAATACTTGAAAACTATGAAAAAGTGTGATAAAATGAGTATATAAATGCTTGTTTTTGATGAATGCTTACAGAATAATCGTATCGTCAATACGCGACCTTCACGCCTAATTTGAGGTTTGAGTGTCTTGTTATTCTGTAAGTAACTAAAACTCTTGCCCATTAGTAGCCCCCCGCGATTGAGTTTGAGTGTCTTGTTATTCTGTAAGTAACTAAAACTCACGAATACGTGTTCGTGAAGATCACGCTGTTTGAGTGTCTTGTTATTCTGTAAGTAACTAAAACAGCTTTTCTTCGTTGACGTACGAGCTCCGAGTTTGAGTGTCTTGTTATTCTGTAAGTAACTAAAACCGCAAATTTGGATCGTCCCGAACGTATGCCGTTTGAGTGTCTTGTTATTCTGTAAGTAACTAAAACTGATCGCATTTGCAATTCGCAGCATCGTGTGTTTGAGTGTCTTGTTATTCTGTAAGTAACTAAAACTAAAATAACCGGCTCTGCTCCGTGTGGAGTGTTTGAGTGTCTTGTTATTCTGTAAGTAACTAAAACTCTTTCACATTTAGTATCCTCCCGCGATTGGTTTGAGTGTCTTGTTATTCTGTAAGTAACTAAAACTGTAGAGCTTGCCGAGAATATATCCGTCTGGTTTGAGTGTCTTGTTATGGTATCGCCTTTATAAGTTGGATTAAACGGCTTGAATAGGGGTGTAAAAAGGACTAATTAGGGCTCACACGTTGGGTTGAGGATTTATTGTGGGGGTATGTTGGTTGAAAACATGCCGATTTTACACGGACTTATCGGATGAACATTTATACAAGAAGGGGAAAAGCTCCTTTATTAAAACTCATTTTATTCCCCCAAACACTCCCCGGAGTCGAAATTTTTTCAAAAAAATGGTTAACTTTTCATACAAATATACAAAAAACGGACGTTTATGCGCTATTTTCTTGCATAAACGTCCGTTTTTTTTGATCGAGGCGACGGGGATCGAACCCACGACCTTATGGTCCCGAAGTGTCCTGCAAAGATTTTTTGTGTAATTTCGGGTGATTTTAGGGGCTTTCGTGTCCAGAAACGGTGCTAATCCGTGCTCTTGTGAGCATTGTTTCCAGGTAGTCCGAGTCTGTAGATGGTCAAAGATGTGGTCAAACGCAGTATTTTGCGATGACCACACCTTTATTTTTTTAAACGGTATTCCCATGTACGAGTTTATTCTTTTAGAGATAGAAAAAAGCATTCAATTTCAGTGGATTACAATTTGCAAACAACTAATTTTTTGTTGAAGTTTTAGTTGTTCACAGATTGAGGACGACTGTTTTTTCAAAACGATCACAAGAAGGGAGAATCCTGAAAAAAACGAATTTGTCGAAATAATTTCACTTGAACAATTTTTATGATATTTGATAGGAGTTAGCTTTCGTCTAATGAAAATGGCATATGAAAAGCTCTGTTAATTTTCGTGTGATTAAAATTTACATTTAACATCAAATAGTGGTTATGCTTATTTTGAGCTCATCTGATTTAAAATGCCCATTTTATAAAAGTGAAAACAATACTATAGTATTTAAAAAAATACTACGCTTCTTATCTTTCGTTTTTTTTCGTGAGTAAAATTGCTATTTATTAATAAAAAATAGGGGTGTTATTTGTTTCAAATGATAAAAAATGATAAAAAAAGGCTAATTTTTAATAAAAATATACAAGACAATGATATAATATGGTGGTATAATGAATGTGGTAAATGCCAAAATGGAGCATTTTGATAAGAAATAGCAAGCTTAATTATGCAAAAATCAATGCAGTAAGTATCAGTTTTATGAGAAGGAGAAAGAAAATGAGATTTAAGAAGATTGCGTGCACAATTCTTTCGTTTGTGTGTTTGCTTTTCCTTGGGATAGGGATTTATTTGCAATGCCCTATTCATGCTAAATCGGCAAAAGCGGATGAGCCCACGGTAACGGTCTCGATAAACCAAGACTATAACAACGCGGGTTGGGGTGATAATACGCAAAAACGACTTGTGATTGACGTTGCCAACAAAGCAACGGGGGAAACAGTATCTTTCACGCAGTGGGCATGGCAACCTATAAGCTCGGACGGCGTTACCATGAGTGCTACGGGAGCAAACATAGATGCTTTCTTAAACACGGGCGATGTGCATGGGCTTTCCGTTATTTATTCGGCTAGTATTGAAGACGGTGCAATTTTCAATATTGCGGAAGGCACGGAAATTAACGGCTACGTTTTCCCTGCGGTTACGCTATGCTTACTGGGCGGTAAGTGGCAAGTTTTAGAATTCGTGGAATTCGTAACGGCTAAGGATATAAGTCGCATCGTAGCCATGTCGTT
>JAZTWL010000231.1:0-7554 GCA_045635845.1 Candidatus Scatosoma sp.
GTTTGAAGGGGGATACGAACGTTTCCGTAACGATTCCCGAAGGGATTGAAAGCGCGAAGCTTGCGTATCCGAGCGATTCCAAAGCAACTTATGCGGTGGACGGAAAGGATTTGAAGATTTCCTTCGAAGAAACGAAGACGGCTGCGTTCTTTGAAATCACGTTAAAAAATAAGGAGAATAGATCATGAAAAAAGGTATTTTTACGTTTTTGACGTCTCTTTTGGCGCTCTCGTGCGCGTTTTCCGCTTGCGGAAAGGGCGGTAGCGATACGAGTGAGCAAAGCGAAAATAGCATAGGGCAACCTTCCTATGAAAGCGAATTGCCCGAAACGAGTGAAACGCCTGAAGTGAGTGAACCCGAAGCTTCGGAAGAACCGGAAACGAGCGAAACGCCCGAAGTTTCGGAAGAACCGGAAACGAGTGAAACGCCCGAAGTTTCGGAAGAACCGGAAACGAGCGAAACGCCCGAAGTTTCCGAAGAACCGGAAACGAGCGAAGAACCCGAGCCGCCCGTAAGCGAAGAGCCGGACGTTCCCCCGACGAGTGAAGAGCCCGAGCCGCCCGTAGAAGAAAAAGATCCCGCGGATTACGTGGATTTCTTGGTGGACGTGGAATCGGGGCGTGAAATTCGCGTTTTGCAGCTTTCGGACGTACAAACGATTGACGCGTCGCAAAAGCGTACGCCCGGACGTATTTCCGATTCGTCCAAACCGGATACCTTCAACGGCTACGAAAAGTATATCGGGCAAGTGGTGGAAAGTTATCAACCCGACCTTATTATCGTCACGGGGGATAATACGTACGGCGAATTCGACGATAGCGGCGAAAGCTTGCTTAATTGGATTGAGTTTATGGATTCCTTCCAAATTCCTTGGGCGCCCGTGTTTGGTAATCACGATAACGAAAGTAATATGGGCGTAGATTGGCAATGCGATCAATTCGAAGCGTCCGAATATTGCTTGTTTATGCAAAGAGAATTGACGGGCAACGGCAACTATTCCGTCGGTCTTACGCAAGGCGGCGAATTAAAGCGCGTATTCTATATGCTCGATTCCAACGGTTGCGGCGGTGCGAGCAAAATTTCCATGGCAAACGGCCACACCAAGAAAGAAGTTGGCTTTGGGCAAGACCAAATCAATTGGTACACGCAAAGCATGCAAAACTTGACGGAAGCATACCCCGAGGCGAAGATTTCGATGGCGTTCCATATTCAGCTTTCGGCGTTCGAAGATGCGATGCGTCAATACGGCTACGATTCTTCGACGATTAAAAATTCGCCCATTGACTTGGATCAAAACGAGTTGGCGCAATCGGTAGGCGATTTCGGCTATATCGGCGCGGCGGCAAAGAATCCTTGGGATACGAGTAAGGTCGTTTGGAACGGCATTAAGAAATTGGGCGTGGATTCCATTTTCGTAGGGCACGAACACAACAACAGCGCGTCCATTCAATACGAAGGCGTACGTCTTACTTACGCGCAAAAGAGCTCCACCTACGATCGTTATAATACGAAAGACGGTCTTCCCGTAATGGGCGGCACTTATATCAATCTTTCGGAAGAAGACGGCAGTATTTCGGACGTGGGCTTGTACCTTTACGATCACGAAAAGGGCTATAAGAACCCGAACGCGGGCGCGGATAAGATCACGATGGATACGATTCCCGAAGGCGCAACGGTGCTGGATTACGATTTCAATGATACGGACTTTGATTTGACCGTGACGACGGCGGATATAAAGACGATGACCGTAACGAAGATCACGGATACGACGAGCGTGCCCACGGGCTTTACGGGGGATGTTTACGGCAAGACGACGGATAATTTCGCGAGCGTGGGCATTAAGTTCAATGAAACGGTGAATGCGAATCGCTTGCTTGCGGTGTTCGTGAGAATGTACGTATCGGAATATAGCTCGACGAAGACGCCGCTCCTTCGTATTTACGACGATACGACGAATAACATCTTGGTGGAAAAATCCGCGGAAGATTTGGGCGTGACCTTCGGGGAATGGGCATACGTGGACATTCTTGACTTGATGAAGGGCGCAAATATGATCGCGGAAGACGGATCGTTGAAGTCGTTCACGCTCGTATATCGTTTCTACGGCGCGGAAGCGGGTACGGTGTACTTTGATTCCTTGACGGTCGTTTCGGACGGAAATCCCTTCGAATTAGATCCACCCAAAGAAGAGATAGAAGGGGCGGAAGAATATTTCGGCGAACTTTGCTATCAATACGTGGGTAATCAATTTGAAGGCTTTGCAGGCGAATGGACGGGCAAGACGAATAAGCTTGTGAAAGTGAACGACGAAAATTACTCGATCGCCTTCGACTTGACGCCTTCAAACTTCGTTGCGGCTATGATTATCTATCTCGATACGACGGAAGACGCCCCCACGAAGGGGACGAGCGTTATGCTCACCCCGACGGGCTTTATGATCAACGGCACGAGTTCGACTTACTCTTGGAAGACGGGCAGAACGTACAGCGTGGAAATCGGCTACGTAGAGCTTTACAACGGCAATACGGCGTACGTATTCGTGAAGGTGAATGGGAAGGTGGTAGCTTGGCAACTCGTAGAAACGTACGATAAGCCGGACGGGAATTGCATTGCCTTCCATTCCAACGTGGATAAGAACTCCTTTATCGTGGGTTAAAAGGCAAATGGGCGTACCGTGTACGCAATGAAATAGAAAAAGCGGAGAGTGAAAACTCTCCGCTTTTCATTTGATTTGCTTGGATTAAAGTTTGTTTTTGGGGCAAACGCGCATGCAAACGCCGCAAACGCTGCCACGGCCGATATCTTGGAAATGCTCCTTCATATATTTCGAGCATTTTTCGGGATCGAAGTTTCGTTCGCCGTCCTTGGTAGGCAGCGTGCCGAAGATTGCGCCTGCGGGGCAAGCGGTTTGGCAAATGGTACAGTTTCCGCAGCCGTTTTCAATCACGGGCAATTCCGCTTGCAAGGGCATATCGGTGAGAATGGTGGCAAGACGTACCTTGCTCCCGTATTCGCTCGAAAGGAAAAGACCGCTCTTGCCGACGAAGCCAAGCCCCGAAAGTACGGCGGCTGTTTTATGCGCAATCACGCCGCGATAGGGGTTGTTTTTGCCCAAGCTTTGGCTTGCCGCCACGGGAAGGGCGGAGTGGCCGAGCTTTTCTATTTCGCGGGATAAGCGGAAGGCAATATTATCCAAAAGGGCGTTTGCCGTGCGGTAGTGCTGAAAATAGACGAAGCTCGGAGCGTTATCAATCGTTTGCAAAATTGCGTCGGAAAGCTTTACGCCGATGGAAAGGGCGTAGCGAAGCTCGGGGAGTTCCTTGACGGGCGCGCTGTCAAGCGCGCAAAAACCCACGAGATCCGCGCCAAGCGAAAGCGCCGTTTGTTTAAGAAAGGCTTGTTGGGGCATGGTTTGCTCCTTGAAAGTTTTTGCCCGAAAATACTTTTTTCGAACGATTTATAGTATATATCCTTTCTTTCGATTTGTCAAGTTATTCTCAACGCTTACACTTGCTTGCAAAATTTTTTCGTTCGTGCTATAATATTTTCATGGACTATACGACGACGCTTGAAAACTGCAAAATTTGCCCCGTGGAATGTGGCGCGAACCGCTTAAACGGCGTGGGCGCGTGTGGCGTTTCGGGTTTGCGAATTGCCAAATACTATTTGCACCCCTTCGAAGAGCCGTGCATTTCCTTTGAAAGGGGGAGCGGCACGATCTTTTTTGCGGGCTGTAATTTGCGTTGCGCGTTTTGTCAAAACTACGAAGTTTCGCGCGCGGAGCGGGGAAAGGCAATCACGCCCGAGCAGCTTGCGGATATTTTCAAGCAGCTCGAAGACATGGGCGCGGAAAACGTTTCCTTGGTGACGCCTTCTCATTTCAACGCACACCTGGTACGTGCTTTTGAGATTTATAAGCCGAAAATTCCCGTCGTTTACAATACGAGCAGCTATGAAAAAATCGACGCGTTAAAGCGCATTGATCCGTATATTGATATTTATTTGCCCGATATGAAGTTCTATTCGTCCGCCCTTTCCAAGCGGTATTTGGGCAAGGAAGATTATTTCGACGTGGCAAGCGAAGCCATCGAGTTTATGGCAAATTCCAAGCCCTTGAAGATGACGGAAGAAGGAAAAATGCTGTCGGGCTGTATCGTGCGGCATTTGGTGATGCCCCTTTGCGTGAGCGATTCCAAAGCGTTGATCAAGTGGTTTGCGCGCACGTTGCCAAAGGATACGTATTTGAGCTTGATGAGTCAATATACCCCCTTTGGGAAGATTGAGAATTTTCCCGAGTTGAGCCGTAAAATCACGGCGCGGGAATACGATTCCGCGGTGCAGACGGCGTTTGATTTGGGCATTTCCAACCTTTTCGCGCAAGAGCGCGGCTCGAGTGATAAAAAGTTTATTCCCGAGTGGGATTATTGAGCGCGCAAGCGAAAAGGACTTTATATTTCGCAATTTTTTTGGTCAATTTTGCGGCTTGCTTGGGTGGCGCGTATGATAAATTCCCTTCCCACGCGCGTATTTTTTCTAATAGATTTTTCGCCATATTTCTATTGTGGGTGAAGACAAAAACGATTATGCAAGGAGTATCTTTATGTTGATTTCCGCTGACAATTTATCATTTGGTTTTAACGGCGGGAGTCTGCTCGAAAAGATCTGTTTTTCCCTAAATGAAGGGGACAGGGTCGGGTTGATCGGCGGAAACGGCGAAGGAAAGACCACTCTAATCCGCTTGATTTTAGGGGAGCTTGACGGGGAAGACGGGGTGCTTTTCCGTAAAAACGGCATTCGAATCGGCTACCTTGCGCAAAACGGCGGGTACGATTCGTCGAACACCGTTTTCGAAGAAATGCGCGAGATTTTTAGCGCGGACATTCGCGCGATCGAAGCCCTTCGTGAGATTGAGCAAAAGATCTCGCTTGCGGACGAGCGTTCGGACGAATACCGCGTGCTTTCGGCAAAGTACGAGAGTTTGAATAAGCAAATTTCCGCGCGGGATAGTTATCACTACGAAGTGCGCATTCGCACCGTGCTCAACGGTATGGGTTTTGAAAACGCTTACGAGCAAGCGATTGCCACCATGTCGGGCGGGGAAAAGACGCGCTTGAAACTGTGCCGATTGCTTTTGGAAGAACCCGAGCTTTTGATTTTGGACGAGCCGACCAACCACTTGGATATGAAGACGCTCTTTTGGCTCGAAGAATATCTTTCCACTTTCAAGGGCGCGATTCTCACCGTTTCGCACGATCGGTATTTCTTGGATAAACTCGTTTCGCAAATTTACGAGTTGGAGAATAAAAAGCTTTCCGTTTTCAAGGGGAATTATACGAAGTATAAAGTGCTGAAAGCGGAGAAGGTGACGCACCTTTTGAAGGAATACGAAAAGCAGCAGGAAGAGCGTGCGCACATGCAGGATTACGTGAATCGTAATTTGGTGCGCGCGAGCACGACGAAGATGGCGCAATCTCGCCAAAAGGCACTCGAAAGAATGGAGTTGATCGAAAAACCGTCCTTGCCGCCCACGCCGCCGCGTTTCCATTTTTCCTATACGGACAAGCCGTACGAGAACGTTTTGGAAGTGCAAGACTTGCGACTTTGCGCGGGGGAAAAGACTTTGCTTGAAAGGGCGAATTTTTCCTTAAAGCGCGGGGAAAAGTGCGCTATTATCGGGGATAACGGCACGGGAAAATCAACGTTGATTAAGGAAATCGTGCGTGGGAAAAACCCCGCGTTGCGGTTTGGTAGATTTGTAAAGATTGCCTGCTACGATCAAGAAAATGCCAACTTGAATCCGAGCGAAACGGTGCTTGGGGAGCTTTGGGGACGGCATAGTTTGTGGGAGCAAACGAAAGTGCGCAGTATTTTGGCGCAAGCGGGCTTGCCCGCGGAGGATATGGATAAGCAAGTGCGTATGCTTTCGGGCGGCGAAAGAGCCAAGCTTGCCTTGGCGGTTTTCGAGTGCGAAAACGGTAACGTGCTCGTTTTGGACGAACCGACAAACCACTTGGATTTGTCTGCAAGAGAGAGCTTGGAAACGGCGTTGAAAGAGTTTGACGGCACGATTTTGTTCGTTTCGCACGATCGATATTTCATTCGTGCGTTGGCGGATAAAATTTTGGAGTTGGAGAACGGGAAAGCGACCGAGTTCAAAGGGGAATACGATCAATATACGGCGTTCAAGCAAAAGGAAAAAGAGAACGCTCAACGCGTACCTGCCCCCGTCGTTGCGAAGAATACGGAGCAAAAAAGCCATTATCGTAGTAAGGAAGATCGCGCGCAAGACGCCAAGCGCAAGGCGCGGATCAAGAAGATTGAGGACGAGATTTCGGCTCTTGAAATCGAGAGTGAAGAAATCAACGGCGCACTTGCGGATCCGAGCGTAACGGCAAACTTTGCGCTACTGACGGAAAAGTGCAACCGCTTGGAAGAAATCAAGCTGCTTTTGGATAGCTTGTACGAAGAATACGAAACGTTGATATAAAAATTTTCCCTACGCCACGAACGGCGCAGGGAAATTTTTTCGGCGGGGAAAAATCGATTGACATTTCCTTTTGGTTGGGGTATAATAGAAAACAGTCGAGCGCAAGTGCATGTATTTTTAGGCGTTTGCGTTGTACAATTTCATTTTTTGCAGGAATATCGAAGCGGTCATAACGAGGCGGTCTTGAAAACCGTTTGGGGGAAACCCCACGGGGGTTCGAATCCCTCTTCCTCCGCCAACAAAAAACGCACTTTTGTCTACTAAGACGGAGTGCGATCTTTTTTTCTTGACTTTTAGGTAGATCATTGATACAATAACATAAAGCAAAAAGATAATGGAGGACTTATGTACGACAAGGAATTGATACAGAGGGTATGTAACCTCACTTGTTTGAAAGAAGAAGTAGTCAGAAACCAAACAACGATAAAATATGACACTGAATATCCATTTAAAAAATATTACAGTTTGTCCACAATAAAGGGTGCAATCGAAAAGTATATTTCTAATGAGTGGGATGATCAAACTCTCGCACACTGGGCGTGCATATATTGTTGGATTCTTTCGGGTGGTTTTGATGATAACTTAAAAGACGACCTTAACTCATTTGAGACTTTTTTCAAGGATTTTATAACTTGGGATTTGGACGGTCTTTCATTCTTTAGTGCCGAAGACGAAGAGCCGAATGATATGCAAGAAAGTATAGCACTTTTTGAAGATTATGACCATATTTGGCAAACGCGCAACGAATGGGAAGTTGTATACGCAATGATTGGGCCATTTGCAAAGGAAAACGAAGACCAATATGCTTTGCTCGTGAACAACACAAGAAAAGAGTATATGATTATGTATTCTGATCATTTGGAAAACGGTTACGAGGATGAGCATTTTCATTTTGTCAGCCAAGATGAATATGTTGCTCTTGTAGAAGAGTTAAAAAAAGACGGCTATACCATGCTTAGTTGTTCGGAAGAATACTACTACATGGAAATTAACGATCAATAGGTGTACTTTTGGTCGTTCTTACCTACATTTACGCACCTTTTGGTCGCTCTTAGACAAAAAAGAAC
>JAZTWL010000232.1:0-5169 GCA_045635845.1 Candidatus Scatosoma sp.
CGTCCGCGGGGCTTTTCCCCATCTTTTGCGTTTTTATCTTTGCACGCGGCCGCTTGCGTCGCCGCCCGCCAAATTTTGCACTTCCGCAAGGGAAACCATATTGTAGTCCCCTTCAATCGAGTGCTTCAAGCAGCTTGCCGCCACCGCGAATTCGATTGCACCTTGCGCCGTGTAGCCGTTCAAAAGAGAGTAGATCAAGCCGCCGCCAAAGCTGTCGCCGCCGCCCACTCTATCCACGATGTGCATGGAATATTTCTTCGTGAACACCGCCTCGCCGTTCGTATAGAGCATACCCGACCAATCGTTGTCGTTCGCGCTCTTGCTTTCGCGAAGGGTGATTGCCACGCCCTTAAAGCCGAAACGCTCCGTCAACTTCTTCGCTACGGAAATATAGCCTTCTCTATCGAGTTTGCCGCCGTAGATATCCGTGTTGTCCGCCTCAATGCCGAATACGTCCTTCGCGTCCTCTTCGTTGGCGATGCAGTAGTCGATATATTGACAAAGCTCGCCCATCACTTGCCCTGCTTTTTCCTTACTCCAAAGCTTTTTACGGAAATTCAAATCGCAGGAAATCGTGATATTTTTCGCCTTCGCCGCCTTACAAGCTTCCACGCAAATTTCCGCCGTTTCGTCGCTCAATGCAGGGGTGATCCCCGTAAAGTGGAACCATTCCACGCCGTCGAAAATCTTATCCCAATCGAAATCTGCCTTCTTCGCCGTTGCGATCGACGAATACGCTCTATCGTAGATTACCTTCGAAGGTCTTTGGCTTGCGCCCTTTTCGCAATAGTAGATCCCCACTCTTTCGCCGCCGCGTACGATTTTACTCGTATCTACGCCGAATTTTCGCAACGAGTTTACCGCCGCTTGCCCGATTTCGTGGGTGGGCAATTTCGATACGAACGCCACGTCCACGCCGTAGTTTGCAAGGGACACGGCTACGTTTGCTTCCGCGCCGCCAAACGTCGCTTGCAACTTGTCGCTTTGCACAAAGCGAAGATAGCCTTCGGGGGCAAGTCTTAACATCAATTCACCAAACGTCACCACTTTTTTCATTTGTTTTCCTCCATTTTTTCCAAAGATTCTTTCACGAAGAAGCTACCGCCGATTGCGGCAATCTTCTCCCATGCCAAAAATTCGTCGATATTGCTTCTATCCACCCCACCCGTCGGGATAAACTTGATTTGGGGGAAGGGCGCGGAAAGTGCCTTCATTGCCTTCAACCCGCCGTAAACGTTTGCGGGGAAGAATTTCACCGTCGTAATGCCAAGCTCCAACGCCGCCATGATTTCCGTGGGCGTCACGCAACCGGGATAGTAGGGAATATTGCGCTCGGCGCAAATCTTCGCCACCGCGGGAGAAAGCCCGGGGGATACGATAAATTGCGCGCCCGCTTTTAATGCCGCTTCGCATTGTTCGGCATTGATTACCGTGCCCGCACCGATACTCATATCGGGATAATTTTTGCAAGCGTAGGCAATCGCTTCCGCCGCGCAAGCGGTGCGGAAAGTGATCTCCGCGGTGTTGATGCCGTTGTTTTTCAAAGCCGTCAAAATCTTATCCGTTTCGCAAAGCTCTTTGATTACGACTACGGGAATACATTTTTCCATGTTTTTCACTCCTTTTTCTTCATTCAACGCGTACATGGTAGGGTTATTTCATATTCAAGTACGCAATCGCGTTGCGATAGCATACGTCTTTAATCACTTCGCCGACGAGTTTTTCGTCCCCCGTCATTTCCCCGTTTTCCATCATTTTGCCAAAGTAGTTGCAAAGGATGCGGCGGAAATAGTGGTGGCGGGGATAGGATAAGAGCGATCTGCTATCCGTAAGCATACCCACGAACGCGCCGATATGCCCCGTCGCCGTCAAATCTTCCAAGTGTTTTTCCATGCCCACCTTGTTATCCAAGAACCACCAAGCGGGGCCGTATTGCATTTTCCCCTTCGCTTCGCTCGATTGAAAACTACCGATAAGCGTCATAATTTCCGTATTCATTTTGGGGTTGAGATTGAAAACGATCGTCTTGGGCAACGCGCCTTCATTATTCAAGCGATCGAACAAGCGAGACATATTCTTAATGGAATTATCTTCCGCGATACTATCGTACCCCGTATCCAAACCAAGCTTGGCAAGCATTTGCGAATTGTTGTTGCGCATTGCGCCGATATGCAGCTCGGTGGCAATATTGTATTTTGCGTAAAGCTTGAAAAGGAAATAGGTGAGATAGCCTTTGAAGATTTCGCTTTCTTCTTCGCCCACGCTTTCCCCTGCTCTTCTCTTGGCAAAGACCTTCGCCGCCTCCGTTTTTTCGGCAACGGGGCACACTCGTTGAAGGGCTACGTCCGCCGCCGTCGTACCCACCTGAATGAAGGCTTGCAAGCGTTCTTCGATCTTGCCTTCCAACGCATCCAAATCGGCAACGTCGCCAAGCTTTGCAATAAATTCGTTATATTGCGCCGCTTCGATATTCATAATCTTATCCGCACGGAAAGCAGGAATCACCTTGAATTTATATCCCTTCGCCGCGATTGCAGGGAAGGTGGACAAATCGTCGAAAATTTCGTTCGTCGTGAAAAGGTGGGTCACGTTCGATTGCTCGATCAAGCTTTGTGGCGTAATGCCGTTCAAGCGGATATATTCGTTGCACCAATCCCAAATCAACTCCGCGTTTTCTTCGTTGATCTCAATTTCGCAATTAAAGAATTCCTTCAATTCCACTTGCGACCAATGGTACAAGGGATTGCCAAATGCGGTACCGAGTACGCGGCAATAGGTCAAGAATTTTTCCTTGTTCGATTTCCCGCCCGTGATATATTCTTCGTCTACGCCGTAATTGCGCATCAAACGCCACTTGTAGTGATCCCCCGCAAGCCAAATTTGGAATACGTCGTCAAAGGGCTTATTCTCTAAAATTTGCTTTTCGGGCAAATGACAATGGTAATCGAAAATCGGCATATCCTTCGCATAGGAAAAATACAATTTTTCCGCCGTTTTATTCGTCAATAAAAAGTTTTCCTTGATATAGCTCATATCGGCCTTCCTTTTCTAATTTTTTCTTTATTAAAATTCCAAACGGATATAATGCCGTTTGCATTCCTTCGCTTTCAAAATCGGCTTCTCAAAGCCCTGCATATTGATTGCATTCGGGGTAAACTGCGGCTCTAACGCCACACCCCCTTTGTCCTTTTCGTCCAACTTCTCGCCCGCGCCCGTATAGAGCTGCATGGCAGGCATGTCCGTAAATACGTCCATTTTTAATCCCGATTTATCCCCCACAAGCGTCGCCGCACGATTGCCCGATAATAGGAAATTATGATCGTACACCCCAACCTTTGCAAGCTCGCAATCTATGCGCTTGCCCGTGCGGAAATCGAAGGGCGTACCCGTCACGTCCACCACACTGCCCGTGGGGATAAGCGAACGATCCACGGGGGTATATGCGTTCGCATAAATCGTAAGTTCGTTGGAATTTGCATAGCCGACGGGCCCATTCATATTGAAATAAAAATGCTGCGTCGGCGCCCATATCGTATCTTGATCGGAAAGCGCGGAATACTCAATATGCACCGCCTTTTCCGCAAGCGTAAAGGTCACGCTAAAAACGAGCCGACCGGGATATCCTTCTTCCCCGTCGGGGGAAACGTAAGTCATTTTAACCCCGTTTTCTATTTCTTCCACGTTATAGAATTTTTTATGGAAACCCGAGCCGCCGTGCAGTTGGTTTTCCCCTTCGTTCTTCGTCAAACGGTACTTTGCAGCGTTCAAGGAAAATTCCCCGCCCGCGATACGGTTTGACACTCTGCCGATTGCACAGCAAACGTACTCGTCGTTTTTCGCGTATTCTTCCGCCGTCGCAAAACAGCGCACGATATTCACGCCGTCCACTACCAAACGGCTTATCGTCCCGCCAAAATCCAAAACGCCGAGCTTTATATTCCCCTTTTCGAGCGTATATTGAAAGACTTCCCGTCCGTCAATTTCACCAAACAATTCCTTCTTCATTTTTTGCGCAATACTCCCGCTACGCCTTAAATCTACCCAATACTTCGTTCACCTTTGTAAAGCTTGCAAACGCGCCGGGGTATTTTTTGATAATCTTCATCATTTCGCCCACTTGCTTCTTTCGAATAATACAAACGAGCATGTATTTTTCCGTATGTGAGTACATACCTTGCACGCGAATTTCCGTGACGCTATGCCCAAGCTTTTCAATCAACTCTGCCGACAATTCTTCCGGATTATCCGTGACAATCTCGAATTTATATCCATTCTTGAGCCCCGATAAAAGGTTATCCACCACCACGTTCGCGATAAAAAGGTTGACGAGCGTACAAACGACGGGGGTAATCTTCATGCCGTACACGAAGAATGCGATCCCGACGACGCTCGTATCCATCCAAAAGGAAACGTAGGCGATATTCGTTGCGGGCTTGGCTTTCTTAATCAATGCGGAAATGGCGTACGTGCCGCCGCTCGCGCCAAAACGGCGAAGCATAATCGAAAAACCGATCCCCGAAACGACGCCCGTTGCAATGCACGCAAAGACGATTTCAAAATCTTCTTCGTTGTTTGCAAGGCAATAGGGCTTCCATTCCAAAAGGGAAAAGAGCTCTGTGGCAAACGATTGCACGAGCATATAAATAATCAAATATACGCCCAACTTCTTGTTGACGAAAATGCTCACAAGGACAAAAATCGGCACGTTAAACGCCACCATTAAAATCGCCCAAGACACTTCGTAATCCACCAAATAATAGGTAATTGTAGCCAAACCGCCGACGCCACCGGGCGCAAAGCCGTTGCTATTTTGAAAGAAATAATAGGCAAGCGCCACAATCAAGCCCGCGCACACCGCCGTGAGTAAATCCCCGACGTCCTGCCGAAAGCCTTGCATTCTTTCTTTTTTCACGCTCTTATTTTCTACGTCCATTATAAAGTCACACCCGTTTTATAGAAGGCAATTTCCCGCACGTCTTCGCTTCTGCAAACGTACTCGCCGTTCACCGTTTTTTGAATGAGCGCAAAGAGTCCGTCTTCGTCCATTCCGTACGCATTGAAATCAATCCAATTGTTCTTAAACGCCGAAATATGGTTGTTCGAGCCGATTTTCATGGTCGGAACAAAAGTACTAAACGGCGTACCCCTACCCGTCGTAAAGAGCACGAG
>JAZTWL010000233.1:0-2214 GCA_045635845.1 Candidatus Scatosoma sp.
CGCAGGCGTAGGACTGCCGCCGCCCGAGTACGCTTTACCAACGCGGTAGATGATTTCGTCTTGGATAATCGCTTCGCCCGTTTCCACGTTGTACATACTATATCTTACCACGCGCGCGTTACGAAGCAAACCTGCGTAAACCGCTTTAATTTGCGTAGACGTCAAGTAGTTTTCCGCAACCCCTTCGCCGTAATATTCATTATAACGGGATACAGCGCAGTGTTCTTCGTTTACGTACATGGGTTCTTCATCCTCGGGAAGAAGGTAGGTATAGCCACCCATGGGCAAAATGTACTTTTCGTTATAGTAGGACGTGTAAGGCAAGGTTTCCCATACGCTTGCTTTCGCTTTCTTTTCTTCTACGATTGCATCGTTTTGCGCGTCTGCCGCCACTTCGAATGCCGTGTAGTCGAGCATGGGCGCGTCGTCCCAGTCGCCATAGAAGCCAAGGAAAGGAATGCTCAAATCGCATTGACCGTCCGTTTCGGAAAGGAGTTGCAAGAAGCCTTCCACGTACATACCGTTTTTGAAGCTTGCTTCAATATAATCTTTTTCCGTTTGATCAAGGATAAGGGTTACGCTAATGCTTGCGGATTCCCCTGCCGCTACGGTGATCTTTTCGCCGTCTTCAAGGGAGCTGCCGTTTACCTTCCAAAGCACTTGCGCTCTATCGAGCATACGCGCTTGTTCCGCAACCGTCAAATTGTCGCGGGAAAGGGTTTCCGTCATAGCAAGGTGGGACGCCTTAAAGGTGAGCGAATCCGTCTTGCTGAAGTTCGTCACGTTGAAGTTGAGTTCGTATACGCCTTCCGTATTATCGAAAACTTCAATCTTTGGACGATAATCGTTTTCCGCTACGTCCGTCCACAAGTACGCTTGCGTGTAGTCGATAACGTTTTCCATTCTCGCTACGCCCGCACCTTGTTTTCTAGGCGAATAAGGCAAGCCGTCTTGATCGTATACCGTACCCGCCGTACTCATCGTGAGTTGCATTGCAAGACGATTTACTTCTACGGGATCGGTGATGCCCAAATCTTTTTCAATGTAGCTGCGGATAAGTGCCATGAAGCCTGCCATGTTCGGCGACGCCATGGACGTACCGCTTTGCTCGCCGTAACCGCCGGGTACGGTGGAAGTGATTTCACCGCCGTGCGCCGTGATTTCCGGTTTCAATTTCAAATCGTGCGTAGGACCCCAAGACGAGAATTCACTCATGAAAGGACCTGCCGAGTATGCCGCGGAAAGTTCAATCGTACCCACACGGTTGATCTTGCCTGCCGCTTGTTCGTCCTTGGAATAGCTTTGCACTTGCGCAAGCGCCGCACCCGCGTTCATCGTGATCGAGATTGCAGGAATCGGATCTTCGATTTCCCCGAGATTCATACGGATAACGCCCGCTACGTTGTTATAAATGATAACGCCTGCCGCGCCCATCTTCATAGCAACTTCTACTTTCTTTTGGAAGGTTGCGTCACCACGTTTTACAACGGCGATTCTATTCAAGTTGTTGCCGTTTGCGTCCACGAACAAACGCTTCACAGCCGACGTGTAGTCCGTCGAGTCACCAACGCCGGGCACGAGTACGTATTCAAACGTCGTCTTGCCGTAGCGCTTGTACATATCGTTCACGAAATCGTAAGGGTTGCCGTCGATATCGCGGGATTCTTCGTAGAATACAACCGATTCACGGCTTGCATCGCCCACGTTCGCTTTTACGTAAGGAGCTTGTTGCCCGTTGATACTTGCAACGGAAAGAGAAGCCGCGAAGGTGGAAGGCGAACCTACCGTACCCGAATCGGGGTTGGATGCAAGGTTCGTACCATATACACCGCCGTAACCAGCACTATAATCGTTACTTGCGGCGCAGACCAAGCTAATGCCTTGCGCTTTGATGCTTTCATAAACGTTGTTGAGCATTTCCCCTTCGTCGTCGCCATCGTTCGTCGTGGTGAAACCGCAAGACGTACCAAGCGACATGTTGATAACGTCAACGCCGAGCTTCACGCAGTCTTCAAGCGCCGCGATGATGCCGGGCGCAACAGCCCCGCCGATATCGGGATCGTCAAGGTCGTCGGTGAATACCTTACAAATGACGAGTTGACAATCGGGCACAACCCCTTCGAAAGGAATATTGATATGGTTACCGTCCGCATCGGTATAACCGCCTTCGTCATAACCGCCGATAATACCCGCAACGTGCGTACCGTGGTTGGA
>JAZTWL010000234.1:0-1928 GCA_045635845.1 Candidatus Scatosoma sp.
GGCCTCCGACTTCAATGGGATAAATAAATTTTATCTGCGTTGCACGGCGATTTTTCCTTTTTAGCTTGTCTTTCCATGAATTTTAGGAAAGGAATAAGGTGCTCGACGAATGCAACTTTTACGGACGCCTTCTCTCGCCCCGCCGAAAAAAATACCCCGATAATCCAAAAATTATATTGATTTTTGCGGTGGTATATGCTATAATGTGTGAAAAGATTAATCTTGCACACCATTCACGTGGGCATAAGAAATTTCCACAAAAGGAGTACACTCATGAAAAAAAGAGCATGGTTAAGCACCGTTTTAGCCTTTATTTGCGCAACGTCGTTATTCTTCGGTTGCGGCGGAAGTAAGCAATCGGATAACAGCGATCAAGCAAATAGCGAAAGCACCGTATTGCCCGATAGCAATTCGTCCGAAGAGATTACGAGCGAAACACCCGAAAACAGCGAAAGCTCGGAAAACAGCGAAGTTCCCGAAACGCCCGAAAACAGCGAAAACTCGGAAAACAGCGAAGTCCCCGAAACGCCCGAAAACAGCGAAAGCAGTGAAGATCCGGAAATCGGGAATGAGAAAGTAGATTTGCCCGAAGATTACGTGATCACCATGTCGGATATGGAACGTTTCTTATTAACGAAGAACGAACAATATCCCATCACGAACGAATACGTAGAATTATATCAGCAAGAGAGCGGCGGGTATATTGCCAACGCTTTGAAAGCGGGTTTGGTCGTGGATAAAGCACAGCACCTTCCCTCTCAAAAATGGCATTATTTCGAATCGTGGTTGTACCCCACCATTGACGAAGGCATGCTTTGGGACGCGTCCGCATCTAATAGATCCTACGGCAAATTCTCTTGCCCCGAATTGTTGCTGTGGATCATTGAAGCAACGGGTGTGGATTCCGAAAAAGTTCGCGAAGCGAAAGACCTTGCCATCGAAGGCAAACAAAACGGCGTAGGCGTTTCCACCATTTGCGCAAACATTCGCGCCGCTGTACCCTTTAACACCTATTTAAGACCGATCATTATTGAGTTCTTGGAAAATAACCCCTACGAATATTCCACGCATACGCTTACCGCAAACACCGACACCGCCTATCAATTAACGGGCTTGAAGGATACGTACAAGGAAAGAGAAACCGTTTCCTTCACGATCTTAATGACGGACAACACGAAGGAACTTTCCCAAGTGAAGGTGAACGGCAAAGTGTTGGAAGCGACTAGCGGCACGTCCTATCAATTCTCTATGCCGAGCGAAGACGTGACAATCGCAATCACGTTAAAGGACAAAGACGTACTCCCGCCCACGATTGAAGCTACGAAGGAGTACTATTACGATATCGTTTATACGTTGCCGGGGAAACAAGCGGTGAAGTTTAACGATCCTGCGGAAGCGTACGGCGTTATGCAGTTTAACGGCACGCAAGAAAACATTATTTCGAGCGTGAGCAATATCACGAATATCTACGGCGGCGGCAAAGGCGGCTCGGGCGACAACACTTGGTACGCGGGAAACATGTTGAAATTAGGCACGACGAGCGTCACCGGTAGCATTACGTTGGAATTGACGAAAAACGTAAAAGGCGTAATCATCACCGGCTACGTGACGAATAACGGTTGCAACGTCCGCGTTGGCGATAGCAGCTCCACGATTTGGGCGGGGAATGGCGACGACGGCAAAACCACGTCCGTCACGGCAAAAGACGATTATTTCATGAACGTTGTCGGCAAAGATACGTTGGAAGCAAACGCAACGTCCACCATTCAAATCAATTTTGAAAGCACGAATAGCGTCACGATTTCCACCGAAAAGAACGGCTCGAAATATTACGTTTTGTATATCACGGCGATTGAATTTATCGTAGAATAAGCGCAAAATTTAGAAAATTGGACCAAGAAAACGCACCCCTTGGGGGTGCGTTTTCT
>JAZTWL010000235.1:0-1149 GCA_045635845.1 Candidatus Scatosoma sp.
GCAAATGCGCCGCCTGCGTGCATTTCCTTTCCTGCATGGACAGGAAGAACGCCGGTTCGCGTTTGGCGCGCTATATGGCGTTTATCGATGTTTTCGTGCTTCCGGAACTTACCGAAAAAGTTTCGTCTATTTCAGAAGCGAATATCGATTTCAAAGTCGCTTCGGCATACGACACGCAGACAAAGCGCGGCGGCTATTGCCAAATTAAAATCGTCCGCCATAGGCGCGGCAAACGGAAGCCGGTTTCCGTATTGCTTACCGGCGAAGAAAACAAAAAGGAAATTATCACCATCGTAACAAATACGATGATTAAGAAAGGATTGTTCAAAGTATGAACGAAAAGAAATTCAAATTTGGCGAAAGCGTATATGTTGTCTTAAGCGAAGACGGCGATTACCGGTTAATAAAAGGCAAGATCGCCGGCGTAAGGGAATACAAAACCGCGTCTTCAAGCGTTATATACGCGGTTACAACACCCGAAAGCGTAGGCTATTATTTGCCTTCCATGCTTTATAGAAGCGTCGACGAATTCAAAGAAGAAGTCATAAACCATGTCGTTGAGTAAATATGAAAAAACAAGATTGCAAAATGGCGCGTGGGTCATCGTCGAAGCCGGACGCGATTTTTCGAAACCGTGCAAATGGCACACATTCGCTTTCGACACCGAAACGCAAATTTATCTTGACGGGAAGATCGTTCCGCAAAAGCGGCTTGCAATGGCGGTTAAAAAGATGAAGGACGACGAGAAGCGCAAGCGCATTTCGAATATTACGTGGGCATGGCAAGCCTATGACGAATTAAACGGGTTCTTCATGACAAACGATTTCGAAACGTGGCTTACCTATCTTTGCCGCTGCGGTTTCAAATTCGGCCATTGCTATAATTCCACTTTCGATTTCGCCCAAATAGACTATGAAATATTGGCGAAAGGGCGCGATAAGTGGAAGCCGTTAGAACGCAACGAGCGCGGAAGCGGTAAGGGCTATAACAAAGGGCAGCCGTTCGCCTATGAATCGTTGCATAACGACATGGGCGCGCGCTATGCCTATAAGCTATGGTTTCCTTACCAAAACAAAGACCGCCATACTTACGTTCACGCGATCGAGCTTCACGACTTCATGAAATTGATGGTTGGCGGATTGCGGCGCG
>JAZTWL010000236.1:0-1254 GCA_045635845.1 Candidatus Scatosoma sp.
CCCAATGAAAATTTTTTAAAAAACGTTGCAAAATCGCTGGGCTTTCCGTTGGTGGCAAAAAAGTGTTACGGTTCGTTTGGAAATGGAGTTCAACTCGTACACGGTATGCCCGAATTGATAGAAATTGCGAATAAATTTCTCTACGAGCCCCATTTTTATCAGCAATATATCGCGCAATCGAGCGGGCGAGATATTCGCGTAATTGTAATCGGCGGCAAGAGTGTTGCGGCAATGGAAAGAGTGGCGCAAGAAGGGGAGTTTCGTTCCAACGTCGAGCTTGGTGGGAAGGGTAGAGTGATTACGCTTTCGGAAACCTACCGCGAAACGGCGGAAAAGGCCGCGCAAGTGCTCGGCTTGGATTATTGCGGCGTAGATATTTTGGAAACGGAAAACGGGTTGATATGCGAAGTCAATTCCAACGCCTTTTTTGAAGGGATTGAAAGCGTGACGGGTGTGAACGTAGCAAAGGCTTACGCGAAACATATTTTGGGTAAATAAGAAGCGAAGAAAATTGTCCCCTAACAGGGGACGATTTTTTTTGCGGAAATGAAAAGGGAATACTTGACAAGCTTTACAATCCATGATATAATATCATGGTTATAAAATCAATAATCAGCGCATTTTGTCATTGATGTGCCGATATTAAGGGGTTTTTATGTTGAAGAATAAGGAGAAAGCAATAAAAAATACGTCCGCTAGAGTTTTCTTGGGTATTTTTGACGTATTTTGGATTGCGTTTGCGGGGCTTACGGCGTTTTGGTTTGCGGATTGGCCGGGTTTTTCCCATTTGCGCGTATCCTTTCCCGTGACGTATTGGTTATTAGGAAACGTTGCGGTGGCGATTGCGCTTTGCCTTATTTTCGGCTTATATTCCATGATTTTTTCTACCGCAGGCTTCCCCGAAGTTTTCCGTATTCTCTTGGTGACGGGGATTATGGGGGCTTTGAACGTAATCTTCGTTGCGGCGATTGGTCATAAGTATCTTATCGGCTATATGACGATATTGCTTTTCGTCATGTTCTTCCTTTGCGGCTTGACGTGTACGCGCTTCCTTCGTCGTGCGCTTATGTCGTTGAAAGTGGCGATTAGCAACACGTTTACGCATAAAAAGCGAGTTATGATCGTCGGCTGCAACAACGACGCGTTCACGCTCATTCGCAATATGGTGCTTAAGGAAAAGAGCTTGTATAAGCCCGTTTGTTTGTTGGATTCGGATGAACGGTATTTGGGTAAGCGTATCTACGACCTTCGCGT
>JAZTWL010000237.1:0-3431 GCA_045635845.1 Candidatus Scatosoma sp.
GTGCTTGCCATCGGTAAGCGCGTATCCCCACGCCATTCGTACAAAATACGCCCGCTATTCACTTCAAGCACGCATTCCGCGGCGGCTTGGGGCGTTTTTTCTGCGGTTACGGAAAGAGATTTTATCGGCTTGGCGCAACAAATAAGGATTGCCGCTATTAAAATTGTAAAAAGCCGTTTACACATCTTTCTTATGCAATATATCCTGTACGATTTCCCCCGCCCGCTCAATCAAATTGTCAAGCGGCGCATCCGTTATACGCAAAATGCGGCAAGAAACGCCGTCGTCAACGATAAAACCCATGGGTTTCATACTAATTACGCCGCTTGTACCGCCTGCAAACGGCATACCGTGTGTTTGTTTGACGACTTTTACGTTTCCGTACTCACCGCCCCCCGTCACATTTCCGATTGTCACCTTGGAAAAGGGAATAATTTGAAAACCGCTTGCCGTTGTGATTGGTTTACCCATAACGGTGTCCGTGTCCGCCATTAACCCCATTTTATCCGTAGAGAGCTCGATTAAACTATTGAGTTTTTCTTTTTCTTCCGACATAACCCCTTTATTTTCTCCTTCAAAACCTTATAAACGTAGCGCAAAAGCATAAAAAGATTAAAATACACCGTAAACTGCAACGAAATCCGCAGCATATCCCCCTGATGAAGCCACAAAACGTTTTTATGCGGACGATTTCCGTGCTTCATTTCAAATAAGGAGCGCGCAATCGAATGTACCGCAAATGCCGGCAATAGATATTCCGCCCCCGTTTCTATCGTTAGAAACAAAGATTTTAAATGAAAACTACGCCACATAGAAAATCGTTTTCTCTCCGCGTGAACTTGCGAATACGGGATAATTATTGCCTTTTTATCGCTCACGTGAAAAGCCATTCCGCCCGGATAGGTTGCTAAATAGCCGCCGAAAATCGGCAAAAGCTTATATAAATAAAGTGCAAGCGTTAATTTCCTCCGATTCATATCGTAATGAGCGCTCGTTTCCAAATAAATGGGAAAAAACAACACCACAAGCAGTATGAATAAGATAAGGACGAAAAAAAACAACTTGCCCATATAGTCAATATGGGCAAGTTGCCTAAAAGTATGTATTTTTCCTAGCTTATTCGATCTTGAAAACGTCATCTGTGTCCTTCAAATAATCGGGAATCGCAAAGCCTTCGCTTTCCGCCTTTGCAAGCTCTTCGTTGGGTTGTTCTTCTTGCAACTCGGGATCGGAATCGGGATCGTAAACGTCCTTTTCGTAGAGATAGTTGCTCGACGCTTCTTCAATCGACGTAATTTCCGCAATCTTCTTCATAAGTTCTTCGTAATCGGGCAATTCCGCAAGCGATTTCAACTTGAAACGCTTCAAGAAGTTGTCCGTCGTTGCAAACAAGACGGGGTTACCCGGCGTATCCTTTCTACCGCAAGGTTCAATCATCTTCAAGCTCAAAAGCGTCGTGATTGCGTAATCGCTGCTCATGCCGCGAATCGTTTCAAGCTCTCTTCTCGTAATCGGTTGCTTATAAGCAATAATTGCCGCACATTCCAAAATGGTTTTCGTGAATTCCTTTTCACGAATGGGCTTAATCGCCGCCGCTACGAGTTCTTTATAATCGGGGTTGGTCGCGAGCTGCAATTGATGATTGAAATGCAACAGACGAATGCCACAAACGCCCGAATATTTCTTTTCAAGCTGACGAATCGCGTCGTCAACTTCACGCTTGGTAATTTCTAATTTTTCACGCAACAAGTCGATAGATACAGCGTCGCCCGCCGCAAACAAAACCGCCTCAATGATATTCGTCAATTTCTCCAATTTCTTCGTCCTCACTTCTATTCGGATTCTTCTTTATGATGATGGAAGCAAAAAGTTCTTCCTGCTCAACGGTAATAAATTGATGCTTCAAAAGCTCTAACAACGCTTGGAAAGTCGTCACGATTTCCGGCGTGGAAGATGCATCTTCAAAAAGTTCTTCAAAATGCAACTTTTCTACGGATTCCACTCTTTGGCGAATGTGCTTCACCTTATCGCGAACGGTATAAATGTCCTTCGGGATTTCACGAGCGGGTGGCGCGGCTTTTCTTTCCGCTTCCACACGAATCATCATCTTCTCGAACGCATCAATCAGACCGTCCAACGTCAAATCCTTATATTGCACGTTCACGCCCTTCAAATCCGCATCGGGACTCTTGAAGAAATAGCCCACTGTTTCACGTTCTTTAAGCTTTTCTTCCTTGTCCTTGATCATCGTTTTCAATTCACGATATTCTTCGAGCGCTTCAATCAATTCCCCTTCAGGATCCCAGTCGTCCATGGGCTCGTCGTCGAAGGAAGGCATAAGTCTTCTCGCCTTGATATTGATAATCGTCGCCGCAATATCGAGATATTCGCTCGCTTTTTCCAAATCCATGGACGGAAGACCTTTCATATACGCCAAGAATTGCTCCGTGACTTGCGAAACGAAAATATCCTTGATTTCAATGCGCTCTTGCTCTATCAAATGCAACAGCAAATCGAGCGGACCTTCAAAATTTTCCAAGACGGTGTCGTATTCCACTTCCGTTTCGAAATTTTTGACGGATTCAATTGTCAATTTTTCCTTTTCCATTCCTACTCCTTATATCACATTCTAATCGGCAAAGTTTTGCCGCAAACGTCATAAAACCATTTCCAAAACGCTTCAATCGGATAACCGAATATATTTCGCGCAAAATCCAATACGTAGCCGAGCAAATCGATATACCCGAGCATAGGCACGCGACTTGCCATGAAATGCAACAAAATTAAGCCAAGCAATACGTAATAGCCGTATTGTCTTAAATACCAATAGGTTTTCCCGCGTTTTTTCGCCAAGGCGTCGTACATACGGAATCCGTCTAATGGAAACACAGGCAAAAGGTTGAAAATGCAAAAGCTCAAGGAAAAGAGCACCATCCCCCCGAAGAACGCCTTCAAGAAGACTTCCATATATTGCCCTTCAAACTTGGGAATCCAAAATTCATACGCCACCGCCGTCAAACCGAAAAAGAAGAATGCGGTCAAGTAGTTCATAATAATCCCCGCCGCGGACGTCCAAAACGCACCACCACGGTAGTTTTTGAAATTATTCGGATTCACGGGAACGGGTTTTGCCCAGCCAAAGCCCGTCACGGCAAACATAACGACGCCGATCGGATCGAAATGTTTGGCAGGATTCAAGGTCATACGCCCCGAAAGCTTTGCCGTTCTGTCGCCACACCAACACGCAACGCGCGCGTGAGCGTATTCGTGAAGGGTAATGACAATCATTACCGCTAAAAATTGTGCGAAAAGTACAACGATTTCTTTCATAACTGCTTCATTATAACACTTTTGCGTGAAATTTGCAAGTGCGCTATGTGATTTTTGCGTCTAAAACGCGAATTTTATGCTTATTTTGTCGTTTTTACAAG
>JAZTWL010000238.1:0-3823 GCA_045635845.1 Candidatus Scatosoma sp.
AGCAAGGGCAAGGCGTTCGGTTTGATTTTGCTCATCTATATTTTCTAACCGATTTGATAAGGAGTTTAGAGAAAATGCGTAAATTTTTTTCCAAGATAGGAAACTGGATTAAAGAAAATAGCTTAATCGTATTATATTTCATATTCGCAATCGGCGTAGAAATGGTGGCGGTGTTTGCCGTAGAAGGCAAACCGTTTATGACGCGTCCCTTCCTTTCGCTCGGGCTTTTGCTCTTTATTTGCGGCATTATGTTTATGTTCAAGAGCAACCGTGTCCGCTTGGCGATCGGTGCAACGCTCTTGATTTTGCAAGCGGTGATCGACCTTGTATTCTCGGTTATCTTCGATATGACCGATCAATATTTCGATTTCGGTATGTTGAACTTGAAGAACGACGCGTTCGGTATTTTGGAAAGTATCCCCGTCAACTTCATCACCTTCTATTCGGGCTTGTTCTTCTGCGTGGTGTATATCGTTTACGGCGCGCGTAAGACCTTCTTCCAAAAGAAAGCGAAGAAGGGCAAGCGTTCGATTATTTGGCACTTGGGCGTGTGCGTAGCGGGTATCGCAACCCTTTGCGGCTCGTTCGCGGTGTACTTCCCCGGCAAGACGAATAAATATGAAGACATGATCAACGGCAGAGTGGAAAGTGCGTATTCCGCATACGGCATGATCGGCAACGCAATCGGCGAATTCGGCGGTGCAATGTTCTACGATCCCGGCACGATGCCCAACGAAGAAATCGAAGCCTTCATTTACGGCGACGGCAGTGAACAATACGTTTCTCAACCCACCGAATATTTCGGTGTTGCCGAAGGCAAGAACGTGGTGGTAATCTTGGGCGAATCGTTGGAATGGTACGCGTTCATGCGCGATTCGAGAAACCCCAACGAACTTGATATTTCCCCCGAAACGTTGAAGATTCTTTATCCCAACTTGACGAAATTCTACGAACAAAGCGTTTCTATGACGAATTTCCACTCCCGTGAAAAGACGGACATTTCCGAAACGTTAAGCATTATGGGTTGCTATCCTACGGACTCGTATATCAACTACGATTATACGAATAACGAAATGCCCCACACCGTTCCCAACATTTTGAAGGAATTGAGCCCCGTGCCCGTACAATGCCGTTCCTATCACAACGGCTTTAAGACCTTCTATAATCGTGACGACGTGCACGATAGCTTCGGTTTTGAGTTCTTAACGGACATGTACGATATGGAAGACTATTCGAACGAAATTGAAGACCAAGGCGGCGAAGAAATCTTCTTCAATTGGATGGATGAAGGGCAACGCAACTTGGATAGCGAAATGATTGAAATTTGCAAGGACGAAATGTTCCCCACGGACGAACGCTTCTATACGTATATCACGACGATTACGATGCACGGCGTTTACTACGAACGTGGCAACCTTGAAAGACACCGCGAAATCCTCTTGCAACATTATCAACCCGACGAAGATGACGACGAAGAAATGGTGCTTTTCAACTACATGCAAACGGCTATGGAATTCGACCATGCAATCGGTTGCATGATGGAAGATTTGGAAAAAAAGGGCTTGCTTGATAATACGATGATCGCAGTATTCGGCGACCACCCCGCGTACTATCAACAATTGAGCAGCTACGTTAAGAATATCAAGAAATATAAGAATACGGAAGGGAACTACACCGACCTTTTCAAAGTGCCTTTCATGATCTACGATCAAGATTTGACTGCGAAAATCCGTCAAGAAAACCCCGAATTTGCGAATAAGCCGATCACGGTGGATAAGTTCACCTGCACGGCGGATATCGTGCCTACGCTTTTGGATTTGCTTGGTATTCGCTATTATACGAACCTTTGCTACGGTACGTCGGCGTTTGCGGAAAAGGCGTCCGTGCTCTATTCCCGTGCATACGATATCTTCGTTTCCGACGGTATCGTGGGCAGAAGCGTAAACAACTTGCTCTTCCGTGATGCATCCGTTACGGACGAAATGCTCGCAACCTACAAGGCTACGGGTATTGAGCTTGTAAATAAGATTAAGCATTGTGATTATATCTTCTTGCAAGACTATTTCGACGACGACGGTAAGTTGGATCTTTTCCATCAAAAAATGCACGCGATTAACGCGTAAAAAGAAAAATGAAAAACCGAGCCAAACGGCTCGGTTTTTTGTATACGAATAGGGCATGTACGCGTTGAAATGGAAAACCCGCCCCCGAAAACGACTATTTTCGGGGGCGGATTATTCTTTTATTCGTTGCCGCGCAAGGCAAGGGCTTTGATCATTTGCCCTACGTATTGCACGGGAATAAGCTCAATTTGGTCTTTGTATTTTTCACACGCCTTCATATTCTTCTTGGGTAAAATCACGCGTTTGAAGCCCGTTTTAATGCACTCGTTGACGCGCTTGTCCGCGAAAGCTACGGGACGTATTTCGCCCGTCAAGCCCACTTCCCCGAAAAGGGCGGTGTACTTATCGATCGGGACGTCGTTTGCTGCGGACGCAAGTGCCGCGCAAATGGCAAGATCGACGGACGGCTCGTCAAGCTTAATACCGCCCATGGCATTGATATAGACGTCGGCGTTGAAAAAGGGGATTCCGCACCGCTTTTCAAGCACGGCGATTAAAACGACGAGTTTGTTGTAATCGACGCCAAGACTCATTCTACGGGGTTGCCCGTAGGGGGTTTTGGAAATGAGCGTTTGAATTTCCACGTTCATGCACCGATTCCCGCTTTCGGACGGGGTGACGGACGAGCCTGCCGCAAGTCCGCGCGTATCGGAAAGGAAGATTTCCGCGTAATCACGCACGCTCTTAATGCCCTTATCCGACATTTCGAATACGCCCACTTCTTGCGCCGAGCCGAAACGGTTTTTCACCGCGCGAAGGAGCTTGAAATTGTCTTCTTGCTGTCCTTCGAAATAGAGCACGGTGTCCATGATATGTTCGAGCACTTTCGGGCCGGCAAGCGAGCCTTCCTTGGTGACGTGGCCGATAATGAAGAAGGTGATATTTTGCGATTTTGCAATCCGCATGAGCTTGGACGCGCATTCGCGCACTTGCCCGACGGAGCCTGCCGCGGAAGACATAGTTTCCGTATAAATGGCTTGTACCGAGTCGATTACGACGAATTTGCAATCCCCGAGCGAAGCTTCGATATCTTCAAGACAAGTTTCGTTAAGAAGGAGTAGGTTGTCCGAATTTAAGCCCAAGCGTTCGCAACGCATTTTCACTTGCGAACAGCTTTCTTCGGCGGAAACGTAGAGCACGGGCTCGTTTTGGGTAGCCGCAAGGTGTGCGGAAACTTGGGTGAGCAGGGTGGATTTCCCGATCCCGGGATCGCCGCCGAGCAGAACGAGCGAGCCGCGTACAATCCCGCCGCCGAGCACGGTGTCAAATTCGGAGATGCCGCTTTTTACGCGGTCGAATTTCTCGTAGCCGACTTGTGAAAGGGGGAGTGCTTTGGATTTCAACTCGTACATGCCCCTACGTAATTCGGTTTTAGCGGGGTTTTCCGCGCGTACAAGTTCTTCTTGCATGGTATTAAAGCTGCCACAATCGGGGCATTTCCCGAGCCACTTGGGTGCGGCATAGCCACAGCTAGAGCAAACGAATTGACTTGTCGGCGTTTTTTGTTTCGTAGCCATAAAAAAATCCTTTTTTCTAAAATAAGGTCAAGGGCGGAACGCCCTTGTGGGTGTGGGCAACGCCCACGAAAGAGATAACGTTTCTTCCTGTTAGAGTAAAAATCGTAAGAAACAAGACAAAAATCGGCAAAATAAATACTTTTATTTTTCTTTTGATAAAATTAGTCTACTTTAGATAAATCT
>JAZTWL010000239.1:0-1972 GCA_045635845.1 Candidatus Scatosoma sp.
TTTTATAAACCCGCCGCGGCATTTTTTGCGGCGGCGGCTTTCTTTTGAATTGAATGGCGGATTTCTCATATTTTTTCTTGCTAATGCCGATTTTTGAGTAAAAAATGTTTGTCTTGCCGAAAAAATAAGTAGAAAATCAAAAATAATAGGTTGATTTTTTTGTGCGCGTGTGCTATCATAGTATTATCAAAAATTTGGTTAGACCTTGACGAAGCTTCGTTGGAAGGGGTTTAGCCTAAAGAAAGGCAAATGGAGAAGTAGGATGAAAAAGATTAAAGTTGCTATCTTGTTTATCGTTATGTGCGTTTGCATGATGTTCGGTTTTGCTTGCGGCGGTTCCGGTTCTGGTTCGAAAAAGCTCGAATCGATCACCGTTTCCGGTTATAAAGCGGAATTCGAATACGGCGAAGACTTTAGCGTTGGCGATTTGGTTGTCACGGCAGTGTACGATAACGGTTCGTCTAAGGAGGTCACTGACTATTCAGTGAATAGCGCTGCGTACAATGCAAACCGCGCAGGGAAATACAATATTTCGGTTAGCTACGAAGAAGACGGCGTTTCCGTGAAGAAGGGTTATTTCGTCACGGTGACGGAAAGCGCGACGGTGGTTGCGTTGGTGTTGGAAGGTCAAACGACGGAATTTGCGTATAACCAAGATTATTATTTTAGCGGCACGGTAAGCCAAAAATATGCAGATGGTCGTTTGGTGGCTGTGGAAACGGGCTATGAAGTGGATAGCAGTGCGTACAACGCAACGCTTGCGGGCGCATATGAAATCAAGGTGAGCTATCAAGGCGTGGACGCGTACTATACGGTAAACGTAATGCAAAGCATGGTAGCGAAGGAAATTTCCGTTTCCGGTCAAAAGACGAGCTTTGCGTTCGCGGAAGATTTCGTATTCGACGGCACGATTTCCGTGGAATATGAAGACGGCAGAACGGAAGAAGGTACGGCAAACTACACGGTGGACGATTCTGCATACGACGGCTTTACGGTAGGCGATCATACGATTAAGCTTTTGATCGGCGGCATGGAACATTCCTACGAAGTATCTGTTGCTAAAGCAACGAGAGTGAAACTCTTAATGATCGGCAACAGCTTCTCGCAAGACACCGTTCAATGGATGGGTCAAATTGCGAAGTCGGCAGGTTACAGCGATATCCTTATCGGTAACCTTGTTATCGGCGGTTGCGATATCGAAAAGCACTACGGCAACGCAATCAACAATTCGAGAGCGTACACCTTCGATTATTATGAAAACGGCGTGTGGAGACAAAAGACTTCGCAATCCATGAAAGATGGTATTGTTTACGCGGATTGGGATTTCATTTCCCTTCAACAAGTAAGTGATAAGAGCGGCTTGAAGGATACGTACAATAGCGCGTTGACGAACTGGGCTACCTACGTAGTAGAAACGGCTACGAACGAAAACGTGAAGCTCCTTTGGAATATGACGTGGGCATATCAATCTGATTCCACGCACACTGGCTTCCCTGCATATAGCAACAACCAAATGAGAATGTACAATATGATCGTGGAAGCGGTACGTAGCAAGATTGCGACGAACGATCAATTCGCAGCGATTTCCCCTGCAGGTACGGCAATTCAAAACGCAAGAACGTCCTATATCGGCGACGATTGGACGAGAGACGGCTACCACTTGTCGGAAACGAGAGGCCGTTTCGTATCCGGTCTTACGATGTTCTGCTTGATCACGGGTGCAAGCCCTTACGACGTAAGCTTTAAGCCTACCGCTGGCGGCGTAACGATGACGGAAAAGGAATTGCAAGTAGCGCAAGAAAGCGTTGCAAACGCTTTGGCGAATAAG
Organism: Candidatus Scatosoma sp.; assembly: GCA_045635845.1. Lineage (GTDB taxonomy): Bacteria > Bacillota > Clostridia > Christensenellales > Borkfalkiaceae > Scatosoma. The sequence continues at coordinate 1,829 of JAZTWL010000239.1, forward strand.
TTCGCTGTGACGAACTCGCAAATCACCGCATAATCGCGAAAAAACAAATAGAAAAGCGACCGAGCAATCGGTCGCTTTTTTTGGTACTCCCGACGGGAATCGAACCCATAACGGCCCCTTAGGAGGATATATCTGACCCTAATG
>JAZTWL010000240.1:0-3358 GCA_045635845.1 Candidatus Scatosoma sp.
GTCTTCTTCCAAAGCGTCTTGCCACGTACCCGAGAAGCCGTCCACGTCTTCCGTGCCGAGTACCAAATAGTTATTCCAAAGTTCGATTGCTTTCGCGCTAGAAATTGCTTCGCCGTTCAAGTCACGAATAAGTGCCGAAACGAAGGGGTTGCTATCCGAAAGACCGGTGAAGGAAATCTTCGACGTATCTTCGAAGAATTCTTTCCATTCTTGGGGAACAACTACTAGTTCAGGAACAACCGTCGTCAAGCCCTTGGGAACGACATTGTTTTCGTTCAACGCCTTGTAGTAAACCGATTGACCATAAGGCGACATAACGAATTTCATGAAGTCAAGGTTGAGTTGGTTTTGATCGTTTTTATGTGCAACGATCGAAAGGTAGCCGCCGTTGCCGCCTACGTCACGGAGAAGGGTGTTTTCTCTATCGATATAATCGCTTACCATTACGGGATAATCGAAGTAGTCCATTCTAAACGAATCGTTTTCCGCCTTCTTGAACGCCAAGCCCGAGCCTGCATAGTCAAGCATAATTTGGGGAGATTCCTTACCCTTCGATTGTTGACGGAAACGTTCTCTCATTTGGTCCATGGATGCCGTACCTGCGTCTGCCGCAAGGTAATCTTCCATTTTACCGAATTGAGAAAGGAAATCTTGGAACTTACCGCTCGTTGCACCTACGTAGTTCGAGCTGCCTTCATCCAAAATCGCATTGTAAAGCTTCGTATCGCTTACCATGTAATTCGTACCCGCTTCAGGATTTTGGGCAGAAAGATCTACCGAGTAATTATCGTCTACCATAATGTTATCGTATTCGTTTCTATAGTAGTAGTCACCATAAATACGAAGAAGCCACGTGAATTGCGACGCGCTTACGGAATCCGAGCTTACGGAAATACCAAGGGGGTTGGGATAACCTGCTTCTTCCATGTAGGAGCAAAGGCTCATCAAATCGTCCCAAGTGATAGGCGCTTCCGCTTTGCCTGCTTCATTCAAATAGCCTTCCGCAACTGCCGCGTCAAACGCAACGTCGTTTACGAACCAAGCCGTTTGCAAACCTTCCGAGTTCATGATATGCGTGGACGTATTCTTACCCGATTGATCGGTGATATACGCGTTTCTTTCCAAAACGTCTTCCCAAAGATAGCCTTTGCCCGCATAAGGATTTGCCGCTTCGATTGCCGAGCTCATGTTCAAGCAGTACGTCTTCAAGTTGTTGCCTTCGAACAAGTTGCCTTGTACGATATCCCAATCCGATTGACCGCCCGTCACTTCCGAATTCAACTTCGCCGGGTAGTTTGCCGCCGTATAGGTGGAGTTCAAAATAACTGCAACACCTTCGTGAATACGCATATATTCATTTGCCAACGCCTTCCAGCCCATTTCCGTGCCTTCAAACAAGATAACAACGTCAATCTTGCCTTCTTGTTGCGTTACGTTTTCCATATCGGGATAGAATTCTGCATCAAAGCCTTCCAAATCAAACTCAATACCACCGTTTGCACCGCCGCCCGAGCTCGTAGGTTCGCTATTGCCTTGCGAACCCTTGCTACCAGAACCGCCGCACGAACCGAGCACAAAGCCCATTGCAAGCATCAATGCGATAGCTGCTGTAAATTTCTTCTTCATAATTTGCCTCCTTGCAAACATTTTTTTTCTTGATTGTTTTCTTGCGTCGCGCGTGCAACGCAAAATATAAGGGCTTCCCCTTGCAAAATAAATTATATCATATTATTCTCTTTTATGGTTGTTATAGTTTATTGTTTTTATGTTAAAACTTACGAATTTCATCAAAATTTAATTCCCTTTCTTCACTTTTATGAGCCCACCGCTTTTCGAGCGTTTTACTATATAAATTATATATAGGTAGAATTTTATCATTTTTTTTGCAACTTTTCAACCATTTTTTGCGAAAAAATGACATTTTGATAAAATGAAAAATATTCCAAATTTTAAGGTTTGCCGTCAAATTTTCACTTCGCGAAAGTATGTCATTTTTTCTTGCGAAGGCGGGGCGCGTGTCCCTTTTCACTCTTTTTCGTAAGCTTGCACGGTGCTTGTAAACGAGAAAATTCTCTTTGCATTTTTCTCGAAAGGTTTATTTTTTCGTGGAATCGGGCATAACGAGAGAAAATTATTTTCCAAGGAATCATATATGCAACGAAAAACTCTAGACGGCAATTCCGCCGTCGCGTATATCTCTTACGCCTTCACCGAAATTGCGGCAATTTACCCCATCACCCCGTCCAGTCCCATGGCGGAGCAAGCGGATATTTGGGCGGCGCAAGGCAAGCAAAATCTCTTTGGCAACGTGCCGAAAATCGTACAAATGCAATCGGAAGGGGGTGCGGCGGGCGCTTTACACGGCGCAGTCACTTGCGGCGCGCTTGCCACCACTTATACCTGTAGCCAAGGTTTACTTTTAATGCTACCAACCATGTACAAGCTAGCGGGCGAGCTATTGCCCACCGTCTTTCACGTAAGCGCGAGAGCCCTTTCCACGCACGCGTTGAGCATTTTCGGCGACCACCAAGACGTAATGGCGTGCCGAGAGAGCGGCTTTGCCATACTTTGCTCGTCCAGCGTACAGGAATGTGCGGATTTGGCACTTGTTGCACACCTTGCCACGCTCAAAACGAGTCTGCCCTTCTTACACTTTTTCGACGGTTTCCGCACGTCTCACGAATTTTGCAAGATTGAACTTCCCGACTACGCCGAAATTTCCCCCTTACTCGACTTTACGGCGCTTGAGAAATTCCGCGAGCGCGCCCTTAATCCCGAAAAGCCCGTGCAACGGGGTACGGCGCAAAATCCCGATATTTATTTCCAAAACCGAGAAGCCGCCAACGCCCACTATTTCCAAGCCCCCGCACTCGTGCAAGCGGAAATGGACAAAGTGGCAAAATTGACGGGAAGAAGCTACCATGTATGCGATTATTACGGTGCAACGAACGCAAAACGGGTGATTGTAATCATGGGAAGCGGCGGCTCGACGGTGGAAGAAACCGTCGCATTTTTGCAAGCGCGCGGCGAAAAAGTGGGCGTAATCAAGGTGCGGCTTTTTCGGCCCTTTCCCGCGGAATATTTTCTTTCCGCGTTGCCGAGCAGTTGCGAAAAAATTGCCGTTTTGGATCGGAGCAAGGAAGCGGGCGCGCTCGGGGAAGCACTCTATCTAGACGTATGCGCCGCGCTCTCGGAATCGGGGCGCACGACCATCCGCGTCGTCGGGGGGCGGTACGGACTTGGTTCGAAGGAATTTACCCCTTCGGCTTGCCTTGCCGTCTTTGAAAATCTAGCCCAAGAAGAACCGAAAAAGCATTTCACCGTCGGGATAGAAGACGATTGCACCCATCTTTCCCTG
>JAZTWL010000241.1:0-6208 GCA_045635845.1 Candidatus Scatosoma sp.
TTGACGGCACGGAAGCGCCTATGAAGGGGGAATACTTGCAGGTTTCGTCTTCGGCTGCAACGATCAAGCGTTTCGTTACGGTTGACGGCGTGGACGAAAATAACGACGGCGAACTCGACGTATTCTGCTTGTACGAAGAAAACAGCGCGTTGAAATCCTACAACACGGCTACGAGAGAAGATACGGTACTCGTATCGGGCGCAAAGAGCAGCTTCTTCTATAACGAAGCAGATCCCACCGATCCCACCGTATACTATACGATGTCCGTTGTAGAAGACGCAGATAAGCAAAATTCGCACACGGCGGCATACGACCAAATTTATAGCGTAAACGCGGCGGCGCAAGTGGAAAGCTATGCTTCTACTGACGACCAAGTTTCCTATACGGTTAAGGGCGGCAAAACGTACTCTTTCGACAAGGCGTATTTCAGCGAAAACGATCTTTCTAGCACGGACTACACCGATTTCCCTTACGTGAACTTGGGTACGCTCGTAGCGGACGGTATCGGTTTCAGCTCCGAAAACAAGTGGACGCAATTCAATAACGAAGCGGACAAGTGGCTTGACGATGAGGGCAAAGAAATTGCGGGCAAGAAGCCTTTTGAAATGGCTGGTTATAACTACACGATCAAACGCGTAGAAAACGGCGGCGTATATTTCACCAAAGCGGCAAAGACCTCCGCAGGCGATACGGATAAGAATCTCTACTATATCGCAGAAGATAGAGCGGCAGATTGGAGCGCTGTGATCGATTCCAACTCCAACGCAGATATCGTATTGAACGACACAACCAAGACCTATTACGATTCCGCACTTTACTTCGTAGACGCAGGCGTACACAGCTACTACTACGTAAACGGCAATAAGATTGTGAAGGCAACGGCGGCGCAAGATGGCACGGCAACGGAAATCGTGATGACGGAAGACGCTTCTTCTGCAACGCTTTGGCAAGTAAGAGGGGAATATCTCTATTTCTATAGCGCAGGTACGAACGGCAACAACGTTTCCCGTATCAATGCAACGGGCAACGAATTCGCGTACTCGTGGGGCAGCGAAGAAGAATATAAGATTCAAACGCTTGCTTGTGTAGATTGGAACTCGGCTTGGTACAAGCCTGAATTCGTAGGCGACGTATTGCTCTATTCGAATGCACAATCCTACGGCGCGGGTGCGGCTTATAACTATATCTACGCGGCAAAGGTTGGCACGACGGAAGAAATCATCGCGGCGAACGAATCCTACGAAGCATACACCGACTATTTGGAAGAATACGCTTCCGATACGGACACGCAAAACTTGATCAAGTACTTCTTCATGACGGACGGCGCACTTGAACAAGAAGTGATCGACGAATACGACGAAACGATCTACGCGCAAGTGGTAGAAAAGTTTGCAGATACGAACGCAGAAAAGCTTACGAAGCAATCGGCTTACAACGCGTTGGTTAGCAAAATGACGGACGAAGACGTAGAAACAATCGCAGACGGTTGGACGAGCGTACTCCTTCAACCCGAAGAAGAAGAAACGACGGAAAGTGGCATGGCAGTGGGCTTGATCGTATTGATCGTAGTGCTTATCGCACTCGTTTTGGCTGCGGCTGTACTCGTTCCCGTACTCGTAATCTTGCACAAGAAGAAGGTACAAAAACGTCTTGAAGATGCAACGACGAACGCTTACAAGCGCAAGAAGATCGACATGACGAAGGACGAAACGATCGACGTTTACGCAAGCGACGAAGAATAAGAAAAAGTTTCGTTTTGAAAGACGAAGAATAGGAAAAGGCTGTTTCTTTTAGGAAACAGCCTTTTTTTGTGAAAAAGATGAAATATTTTTCGAAAAAGTTCAAAAACTATATGAAAAACAGTTTACAAAAACAAGAAATCTTAATATAATATAGCAAAATCACGGTAGAGATACCGATAACGAGGGAAAATCAGATATGGCAAATTACGTAATATGCCCCAGATGTGAGTTAAATTTCATTGATGCGGACGTGCAAGAATATTGCGACGTATGCATTAAGGAATTGAGTGGCGAAAGAACTTTCTCCGACGACTTCGAAGCGGAAGAAAGCACTGAAGAAACGGAGCTTTGCCCCGTTTGCGGCGAAAACTTCATGGTACTCGGCGAAAAAATGTGCGAAGAATGCAAGAAAAAATCCGAATACGAAGAAGAAACGCAAGAAGACGACGATAAAGAAGACGCTTCTTGGAGAAGCTATCTCGACGACGAAGACGATAAGATGGAAGATCTCGGCATTCCCGATTCCGAATTCGAAGACGACGAAGAAGAGGAAGAAGAGGAAGAAATGTACGAAGAAGAAGAATTCGAATACGTTTCCGCCGACGATTACAATCCCGACGAAGACGACGAAGATGACGAAGATGACGATTTCGATTCCTTTGATGACGACGACGCACCTTCGCCCAAGACGAGCAAAAAGAAAAAGGCTCGTGACGACGACGATTTCTAATAACGAGAGAAAAACGCACCCTTTGCCAAAAAGCAAAGGGTGCATTTTTGATAAGAGTGCGCTCGCCGAAAGTTGGTTCTATAAAAGCGGTACGATTTTTTCAAAAAGGTATTGACAAAGCATGAAAAGTGTACTATAATAAAAGATAGTTAAGCAAAAGACAAAACGTCTTAAATGGAGGTTGTTATGAAAAAAATATTTACTTCGCTTGCAACCATTGCAGGGATTGCGGCGTTGGCAGGGCTTTTCCTTCCCCTTGTGCAAATCATCGGTGGCGGTGAAGGCGGGGAATACGAAGGCTGGAAAGCGGTGATCGGTTGCAAAGAAGACGGCGTACAAACGCTCAAATTCTCGATTATGAACGGTCTTCCTTTCTTGCTCGTTTTGATCGGTGCAGGCTCGGTGCAAAAGGGCGGCGCTTCCGCATTCTTCGCGGCAATTTGCTTCGGTGCGGCGGCATTCCTTTTCTATAAAGCTCCCGATTTCTTGCAATTCAACGAATTGATGGAAGCCTTCTACGGCGACGCTTTGAGAGAAATGTTCGAGCTCGGCAAAGGCGGCGATATCGCTATGTACGCTTCCGGCGGCGCGGCAGCTTGCGCACTCGTTTCCGCATTTATGCCCGAATAACAAACAAAAAAAGACAAATCATGACGCCCCTTGCGGTTTCCGCAAGGGGCGCTTCAATATTTTTTCCGCAAATCAACAAGGAAATGGGGAAAAACTGCAACATTTTCTATATTTTTTTCCGCAAAGTGTTGACATAGTGGGGAAAAACTAGTATAATATAAATAACGACAAGGCGGAAGACAATAAAACAAAATAACAAAGGTCTTTCGTTAGGAGGTTTTTATTATGAAAGCATTGAAGAAATGGTTTCCCCTTATTTCCTTGATCTGCGGCGTGCTCGCACTCGCAATGATCATTTTGCCCGCAGGTTCGCTTTTCGGCGAAGAATTCAAAGGTACGCAAATTTCGTTCGGTGATTCCGATAAATATTTGGAATTCTCGATTTTGAACACCTTGAGCTTCGTAATCGGTCTTGCAGGCGGCGCACTTGCATATCTTGGCGCAAAGAGCAACAACAAGACTATGAAGTATGCAGCAATCGCTTGCTTCGTTGTTGGCGTAATCCTTTTCATTTGCAGCAAGAACTTCGTGCAATTTGATAGCGTTATTCCTAACAGCATCGTAAAGGAATATAGAAAGGAAATGAAGGCTGAAATCGGTTCGATCCTTGCTGTACTTTTCTGCATCATCGGTGCAGCAGCTACGGCTTGCGATACGTTCATGAAAGACGCAGAATAATAAGCACTTACTTAAAGAAAATCCCTTTGCCGAAAGGTAAGGGGATTTTTCTTTGGAAGATATTTCATGGAAAGTATTGACAAAGGGGTAGTAAGGGAGTATAATAGGGGCAATAATAAGTGAAAGACATCCCCAAAGAAAAAAAACGGTCTTTTGCATGGAGGTTTTTATGTTGAGCAATTTTAAAAAATACTTCCCCCTTGCGGCGTTGGCATGCGGCGTACTTGCGTGCGCTATGATCTTCTTGCCTATCGGTTCTTGGATGGATCACGAATATACGGGTATGCAAGTGGCTCTTGGTGATTCCGACGAATACTTGGAATTCTCGTTTATCAATACGTTGGCTTACGTGCTTCCAATCGCGGGTGCGGCACTTGCATATCTTGGCGCGAAGAACAACAACAAAATGATGAAGTATGCGGCAATCGCTTGCTTTGCTTTGGCGGCATTTTTGTTCTTCACCGCAAAGAATTACGTGCAACTCGACGGTGTTGGCGGTGCGTATGCAAAAGAAATTCGTAAGCAAATGGAATATAAAATCGGTGCTTACCTTTCCGCAATCTTCTGCATTTTGGGTGCAGGTGCGGCAGCAGGCGACGCTTTTGTTCAAGAATAATTGAATATACTTATAAAAATCCCTTTGCTGAAAGGCAAGGGGATTTTTTCTTGTGCATAATTCCACATTTTATTGCATAAATGTACAAGATTATAAAATACTCTACAAATTTTGCAAAAGGGTATTGACAAATCCGAATATCGGGTTTATAATGGGAATAATAGTAAGCGAAAGACACCCCCAAAATAAAAAAAACGGTCTTTCGTATGGAGGTTTTATGAACTTTTTAAAGAAAAAAGGCTATCTCGTAGCCGCTATCGCAGGTCTTGTTGCTCTCGTTTTCTACCTTTTCCTTGATGCGTATAAAGTAGAAATCATGGGTTATAGCGACAGTCAAAATGGTTTGGATGCAATGCTTGGTAAAGACGGCGGCGAATTCGTTCTTATGATGCTCGTAGCAGTTGCTGCTATGGTAGCAGGCGCGGTTATTTCTTACCTTTCCGCTAGCAAAGAAGGCGACACGTTTAAATACGCAGCAGCAGCTTGCTTTGTAGTAGCAGCTATCCTTTGCTTCTTGACGAAGAACTTCGTTCTTTCCGCTAACGACGCTAGCTCCATGAAGTCTATGTTCGACCTTGGTATCGGTGCTATCCTTGCAGGTATCTGCTCGCTCGTTGCAGCTGCAGCTGTTATCGCTCCCAAATTCATTAAAGACTAATTAAATTTTTGAATACATAAAACCCCCTTTGCCTTCGGGCAAAGGGGGTTTTTATCTAAACAAAAACAAGGTTTTTTTCGACAGGGTATTGACAAATTTCGACATAGGCCCTATAATATTACTATCAATTATAAGAAAAACCCGAAAAGGGCTTTTTGAAGGAGTTTCTATGAACGCATTTAAAAAACACGGCGCGTTGATTGCCGTTGCGGCAGGCTTTGCGGCGTTTCTATTCTTTATGTTTATGGACGTTTTGGTGTATAATAGTAGCTGTTGGATGGGGCTTCATTTCTTTAAACCGAGATACGGCGATCCTGTATGGATTATGCTTGTTCCTGCATTGACGCTTTTATTTGGTTTGATTGCGGCGGGCGTTTCGATCAAGACGGGCGGAATTTTGAGCAAGCGTGTTTCGGCGGTTTTCTTTATTATAGGGGCGATTGCTTGCTTTTTAAGCTGCAAGCTCTTCTGTTGGTCGGAAGGGATCAGCGGTTGGGATAAATATTATTTTGACCTTGGCTTTGGCGGTATCTTTGCAGGGATTTTTGCGCTTGTCGCGGCGGCGGGAATTGTATTCTCGATGTTCCCCCAAGCGGAAGAAGAAATTGAAGAATAAAGAAGGGGGCGAACGTTATGATGGATATTTTAAAAAGAAAAGGCGCGTTTATTGCAGCGATCATGGGTGGCATGGCGGTGTTGCTTTATCTCTTTCTTCCTGCGTTAAAAGCGGGGGACGAAGGTATGAACGGATGGAGTTTGATGACGGCAACGGGAGAGATGGACGGCGGCGAATTTGTGTTCATGATGCTTTTCACGGTGCTCGCAATGCTTGCGGGCGTGGTGGCGGCATACCTTTCGAATAATCGGGATGACGATTTATTCAAGTACGTGGCGGCGGCTTGCTTTATCGTGAGCGGATTTTTCTGCTTAATGACGAAATATTTCTTTTGCGTGGCGCATGGAACAGTTCCGTTTGTGGCGAGCTATATGAAATTAGATATTGGCGCGATTTGTGGAATTTTGCTTTCCTTTGCGGCGGCGGGCGCGGTGCTTGCTCCCAAATTTTTGAAGGACTAAATGATTGTTGAATGGAAAAGCCCCCTTTTTCGCAAGGCAAAGGGGGCCTTATTTTGCACCGTTTCGTGCAAGGGTTA
>JAZTWL010000242.1:0-3789 GCA_045635845.1 Candidatus Scatosoma sp.
AGTATCAAATTTCCGTTGTAGACGAAACGGGCGCAACGATCACGGCGGCGCAACAATACCGCTATGGCGATACGTTTACGTATACCCACGAAGATTCGACGACGGTTGCTCGCGTATACGTAGGCGATCAAGAAATTGTTGGTACGGATAACGTATTTACCAAGAAGATAGTAAGCGGTGAAAATATCGTTGTAAAAACGTATACGAAGATTGCAACGAAAGCAGAATTTTTAGCGCACGATTTTGAAACGAAAAACGCGATCTTGACGGAAGATATCGACCTTGGCACGCTTTCATTTACCAATTACGACAAGATTGCTAATGGGTCGAGTGTCAACGCATACGCGTCTATTCAATACTTAAATAAGGAATTAGACGGCAACGGAAAAACGCTTACGTATAATTTTACGGCGCCGAGTGGTGGTAGCGGTTTGTTTGGTTGGATCAGCGGTACCGTTAAAAATTTGGACGTAGAAGCGGTAGGCAAATACGTTGATAGAACGGGTGGCTTTGCTATGCAAGGAAACGCAACGTCCGTCTTTGAAAACTGCTCGTTTGATTTTACGGCAACGGACGGTTCTAACGGCAATAGATGCGGCGGCGTAATGTTCGGTTTTAGTGGTACGATGAAAAATTGTTCCGTGAAATTCATTGCGGAAGGAAATACAACACAAGATTTTGCAACAGTAGAAGCTATCGCTTGGTATCCTGCCAATTTGTATGTGCAGAACGGCGCTATGGTAATGGACGATTCCGCTACGTTTGAAAACGTAGTAGTGTTCGATAATGCAGCCCGTTTGGTTTATGAAGACAAGAGCAAAGTGAGCGGCGTTTCTAACTGCGAAATTACCCTTTCTGCGACCAAGCTTACCTTAAGACCAGGCGAAGCGGCGCAAACGGTTAGCGTAACCGTAGAAAGCGAAGCGGAAATTTCGTACGTATGGACGACGGAAAAGGAAGGCGTATTGTCGCTTGAAAACGCAAATACGGATACCGTTTCCGTAAGCGCTCTTCAAGGCGGTACGGATACCTTGTATTGCACGGTTACCGTAAACGGTTTTGACGTAGTTTATTCCGTTTCCGTAGAAGTATGGAACGCAATCACGACGGTGGCGGAACTCAAAGCGATGGACGGTCAAACGGGTAAGTATTATTTAGCTAACGATCTTACGATCACGGATTCCGATTTTGATTTTGTAACGCTTTCCAACGGTACGCAGTCAGGTACGTATAAGAGCGTAATCAGCAATATGAGCGCTACGCTTGACGGGAAGGAAAAAACGATAAGCATTACTTCGACCGATATTTCAAAATACCGTTCGTTTATCCGTTATCTGTACGGACATATTTATAATTTGAACGTTGTGGCGGATATAACCGATAAGGACGTTTCGCCCGAAGGTATCGTAGCGTATGATTTTTACGATGGCGCTTTGGTAGAAGATTGTACGTTTACAATGTTGGTTAGAGCATCCTACGGTTCGGCAAACGGTGAAAAAGGAAATGCTCCCAACTTCGGTACGCTATTCAACAAGATGAACGGCGCGTTAAAAGACAGTACGATCACGTTTACCGTATTGAACTCGAAATATGAAGTTCCCGCGGAAGGTACGTTCTGTTATTCGGCGATTGCGGTTACCGCTTCGAATACGGCGGTTTGTACGGGTGTTACGGTTATTACCGATGCAAATAGACCGTTGTTCAAAACGAACAATATCTTGGCGGAAAACTTTGACGTTACGCAACAAACGCCTGTAACGGACGGCGAATAAAACGGCGATTATGCAATTTAGGGGAAGCCGTAACGGCTTCCCCGAAAAAAAGGAGTAATATGAGAGAATTTGCATTTAAAACGGAAGTAAAAATTTTAGACGGAGAATATTGGTGGGGCGGCGCGGTTACGCACGGGGATAAAATGCCCTATTGTAACGAAACCGATTACGAATTGGATATGTCTATCAACAAGACGAGCAATCCCTTTCACGGTATGTTTACGAGCAACAAAGGACGCTATTTTCTTTTGTTCGGCACGGAATGTCATTTAAAGGTAAAGGATGGCGTTATTACCGTTTGGCACGATTGCGAAACGGAGTTAAAAGAAGGTTTTGGAGATCTTAAAGGGGCGTATCTTGCAGCGGCGCAGCGTATGATCGTAGCAGACGAAAGAAAAGTGCCTCGCGACGCGCTTATCGAACCGCAATACTGCACTTGGGCGGAAATGGGCTACGAAGTAGACCAAGAGAAAATTATAAGCTATGCAAATTCTATCGTAGAATGTGGGCTGCCGCATAAGGTACTCATCATTGACGACGGTTGGATGACGGAATACGGCGAATGGACGTTTAACAAAGAAAAATTCCCCGATCCGAAAGGCATGATAAAAACGCTCAAAGAACTTGGTTTTAAAGTGGAAATGTGGATCGTGCCGTACGTTAGAAAAACTGCGGCGGATTATCAAATGCTCGTAGAACAAGGCGGTTTTGTGAAAGACGAAAACGGAAACGTAGTGGAACGCGAATGGTGGAACGGTATTGACGCCTTTCTCGATCTTACGTCCCCTGCGGGCTTTGATTGGCTTGCGGGACGGCTTCAATATTTGATCGACGAATACGGAGTGGACGGATTTAAGTTTGACGGTGGCGGTGGTTCGAGCTATCGCTACGAAGACGTAACGTACGAAAAAGTTACGCCGAACGAACATAGCTTAAAGTATTTCGATTTAGCGTATTTATACGATTATAGCGAGCTTCGTGAAGGAATAGGTCGTGGTTGTCAACATCTCATTCAGCGTTTAAACGACAAACGCCGTTCTTGGACGCACCGCTATGGGATCAAGTCGTTAGTGCCTTGTATGGTACAGGCGGGGATGTGCGGTTATCCGTTCTCTTGCGCGGATATGATCGGCGGCGGACAAATTGAAGATTATTGGAAAGGGAGAGCGGCAGATTACGACGAGGAGCTTGTAAGCCGTTTCTGTGAAGGCGCGGCGTTGTTCCCGTCTATGCAATTTTCTTATTCCTATTGGCGACACAACGACAATTTGAAGAGAATTTTCTTAAAAGCAACCGATTTACATTCGAGCGTACGCGATTATTTGCACGGCTTGATTGACGAATCGGAAAAAACGTTTGCCCCGATTGTACGGCCTATTGAATACGAATTTCCCCATCAAGGTTTTGCGCACGTAAACGATGCGTTTATGTTGGGCACGCAATATTACGTTACGCCGATCGTCGAAAAAGATATAACGGAAAAAGCGATCGCGTTGCCGAGCGGGGCAAAATGGCAATACGGATCGACGGGAGCAATTTACGACGGCGGGCAAACGGTTACCGTGCCTACGCCCGTGGGCGAATTACCTTATTTTAAGAGAATAGGTTGACGGAAGGAGCAAAAAATGAGTTACGAACGTTTCGGTATTTTGGCTTGTTGCGCGTCGAACGGCATTATGAACGTAGAACGCGTAAAGCATTTGATCGATCAAATGCAAAAAATGAATTACGATTTATTGGAGCTTTGTATCGACGATATGTATAAAATCGACGACGAGCCCTATTTTGGATATTTGCGCGGCGGGTATACGAAAGAAGAGTTAAAAGAAATGGACGCTTATGCGGCGGCGCATGGCGTAGAGCTTGTGCCTTGTATACAAACGCTTGCGCACATGGAAAATTTGGTAAAAGTTCCGTATTATTCGGGTATCGTGGACATCAACGATATTTTGCTCGTAGACGAGCCGAAAACGTACGAGCTGATCGAAAAAATGTTTAAAAGCTTGCGGGAATCACT
>JAZTWL010000243.1:0-4790 GCA_045635845.1 Candidatus Scatosoma sp.
CAGAAATTATCGTTCGTCTTATCAGTTAAATGGAAGCCTTGGATAAGCATAAGAATAGAGATTGCAAGCGCAATAGAAATCACTTTCTTATAGATAGCAACGCGTTCTTCACCATCTTTATTAAGAAGCGCGTAAACAAAATACCCGATTGCAATAATCGAGCCAATTAAAGCGGCAACGTCGATAAATGCATACGTTTTATAGATGCCGTTAAAATCACCAATATGCTCAATCAAATTGAATGCGTTCATATTCGTCATAGAGCCGATCGAACTATAGCCAGCAAGAGCCAAAGCCATTTCCGTATCTTCCGTCATTTTGAATGCGTGGAAGGTAAGAGCCAAAAAGCTAAAAAGTGCGATTGCGCCAACGAAAAGGGCTAGGATAAGCTCCTTTTTTCTCATTTCTTTCAAGTTATTCATTTGCATTTCTCCTGATAATAATAAGTTCAACGCGTACCTGCCCCCGTCAAATGGCCAGGTACGCTCCGTTTTTAGTCCTTAAATCTTTCTTTTGCAGCGTAGTGCGTATGCAAAAGCTCGTGTGCCTTGTGCGAATTCGGTTCGCCCAAGAATTGATCGTAAAGGGCAATGATTTGCGGATTCTTATGGGATGCGCGCAATGCTTTGGATTCGTCTTCTTGATAAAGTGCCGCTGCACGTTTTGCCTTGAAAGTATCCAAAATATCGTTGCCTTCGTTGGGCAAGAAGCAAGGCTTCACGAAAGGTTGACCACCACCTGCGATACAGCCGCCGGGGCAACCCATGATTTCGATGAAATGATATTCGCTCTTGCCTGCGCGGATTTCGTCGAGCAACACTTTCGCATTCTTCATGCCGTGTGCCACAGCCACTTTGATTTCCTTGCCGCCAAGCACGTAGCTTGCCGATTTGATGCCTTCAAAGCCGCGTACTTCTTGAAGTTCCGCTTTTGCAAGTTCTTCACCCGTAAGCTTATAAGCCGCCGTACGAAGCGCCGCTTCCATAACGCCGCCAGTCGTACCGAAAATAACGCCTGCGCCCGTGTAGTCGCCGATGATATCTTGATCAAATTCCGCATCGGGAAGTTTTACGAAGTTGATGCCCGAACGCTTGATAAGCTTTGCAAGCTCTCTCGTCGTGAGCACTGCGTCTACGTCCGCAAGACCGTTCACCGAAAGTTCGGGACGTTCTTTTTCCGATTTCTTTGCCGTGCAAGGCATAATCGAAACGACGAACATATCTTTGGGATCAATGCCGTTCTTTTCGCAATAGTAGCTCTTCAAGATTGCGCCGAACATTTGGTGGGGGGATTTGCAGGAAGAAAGGTGGGGCAAAAGATCGCCGTAGTTATATTCCGCATAGTTTACCCAGCCAGGGGAACAAGACGTAATCATGGGAAGTTTGCCACCCGTTTGAATTCTATTCAAAAGCTCGGTTGCTTCTTCCATAATCGTAAGGTCTGCCGCGAAGTTTGTATCGAATACCTTCTTAAAGCCAAGTCTCTTCAATGCCGAAACCATTTTGCCCGTTACGAGCGTGCCGATCGGCATATCAAATTCTTCGCCGAGTGCCGCGCGAACAGCGGGAGCGGTTTGTACAACGACGTACTTACCCGCTTTCATTGCTTCGTCCACTTTGTCGATTTCGGAAACTTCCATAAGTGCGCCCGTAGGGCAAACGCTTACGCATTGTCCGCAAAGGATACAAGGGGAATTTGCAAAGCTTCTATTTTCCGCGGGAGCGACGATCGTATTGAAACCGCGCTTTTCGAAGCCGAGAATGCCAAGACCGTGCGCGTTTTTGCATCTTGCAACGCATCTGCCGCAAAGTACGCACTTGGACGTATCTCTTACGATGGAAGGCGTAAGGCGATCTACCGTCGTAGGCGTTTGTTCGCCTTCAAACATATTATCGCGAGCGCCCGTCACTTTTGCTACGTGCAAAAGTTCGCACTTGCCGTTCTTATCGCATTGTTGACAGTTTTTATTGTGGTTGGAAAGGAGCAATTCAACGGAAGTTCTTCTTGCCGCCGTTGCTTTGGGGGAAGAAATGGTGATTTCCATACCTTCCGAAACGGGGTAAACGCAAGAAGCCACAAGGCCGCGCGCGCCCGTTGCTTCTACAAGGCATACACGGCAAGAGCCTTTGGAACATTCGCCGTGGTTGTAGGTGCAAAGGGAAGGGATTTCAAACCCACATTCTTTCGCCGCTTCAAGGATGGTCAAGCCCGCTTCCACTTCAAAAGGGATACCTTCAATTTTAATATTCACTTTGGACATGGTGGTCTCCTTTATCACTTTTTCACAATCGCCTTGAACTTACACGAAGCGATACACATACCGCACTTCACGCACTTCGTTTGGTCAACTTCGTACGCAGGCAATCTCTTGCCGGGTGCAATATAATCCGTTTTAACGAACGCGCCAACAGGGCAAGCTCTTACGCAGACGCCGCAACCGAAGCACTTGTCTTTTTCGATTTCGTATTGCATCAAGTTCTTGCAAATATGCGCAGGGCACTTCTTATCTACGATGTGCGTCACGTATTCGTCACGGAAATGCTTTAACGTGGAAAGTACGGGGTTGGGTGCCGTTTGACCAAGACCGCAAAGGGAGTTGGTTCTAATGTTTTCCGCGAGATTTTCAAGTTCGTCCAAATCTTCAAGCGTTGCTTTACCGTCGGTGATCTTCGTGAGAAGTTCGAGCATTCTCTTCGTGCCGATACGGCAAGGCGTACATTTACCGCACGATTCGTCGCAAATGAATTCCATATAGAATTTTGCAACGTCTACCATACAGTTGTCTTCGTCCATAACGATTGCGCCGCCCGAGCCCATCATGGAGCCCTTTGCAACGAGATTATCGAAGTCGATAGGCGTATCCAAATCTTCCGCCGTCAAGCAACCGCCCGAAGGACCGCCCGTTTGAATGGCTTTGAATTGTTTTCCGTCGGGAATACCACCGCCGATATCGTAGATGAGTTCGCGGAGCGTCGTACCCATAGGGATTTCCACCAAACCAACGTTGTTGATTTTGCCGCCGTGTGCGGATACCTTCTTACCCTTCGATCTTTCCGTACCATGTTTTGCGAAAGCGTCTTTGCCTTCACGCAAAATGTAGGGTACGCAAGCGAGCGATTCTACGTTATTTACGATCGTGGGCTTATCCCAAAGACCTTTCACTGCGGGGAAAGGGGGACGGGTGCGGGGCATACCGCGTTGACCTTCAATCGAATTCAAAAGCGCCGTTTCTTCACCGCATACGAACGCGCCTGCGCCCAAGCGAAGGTGCACTCTGAACGAGAAGTCCGTGCCCAAAATATTGTCGCCAAGCAAGCCGAGTTCTTCCGCTTGTTGAATGGCAAGACGAAGTCTATTTACAGCGATAGGGTATTCCGCGCGAACGTAGAAATAACCGTTTTGTGCGCCGATTGCGTAGCCCGCAATCATCATACCTTCGATTACGGCAAGGGGGTTGCCTTCCAAAATCGAACGGTCCATGAACGCGCCGGGGTCACCTCCGTCCCCGTTGCAAACGACGTACTTTTCGCCTTCGGGTTGTGCGTAAGCGTATTGCCACTTTCTACCCGTGGGGAAGCCACCGCCGCCACGGCCGCGAAGTCCCGATTCAAGCACTTCGTTGATAACGTCTTGACGGCTCATTTGAAGGGCTCTTGCAAGACCTTGGAATGCACCTGCGCCAAGACTTTCTTCAATGGCTTCGGGGTTAATGCTGCCGCAGCCGTGCAAAGCTACGCGCACTTGTTTTTTATAGAAATTGAGGTCTTCTTGCTTCGTCACTTTTTCCGCCGTGTTGGGGTCAACGTAAAGAAGACGCTCGATTATTTCGCCGCCCAAAATATCCTTTTCGAAAATTTCGGCAACGTCTTCGAGTTGTACCAAGCGGTAAAGGGTATCTTCGGGGTAAATTTTAATGAAAGGCCCTTGCGAGCAGAAACCGAAGCAACCTACTTGGTTTACGGTCACTTTGTCTTGCAAGCCGTATTGTTCTACGAGCTTATTGCATTCTGCGGTGATTTCGTCCGCGCGCGAAGAAAGACAGCCCGTACCGCCGCAAAGAACGATATGGCGCTTGCCGTCCGCACCCGTGAATTTCCCGTTCAAGCAGGAGGCGCATTTTGCGCTGACTTGTTTCAAATCTTCAAAATTCTTAATCATTCGTCGTTGCCTCCATTGCTTTATATTCTTCGATTACCTTCGGAACGGCATCTACGGTGAGTTTAGGGTAAACCTTGCCGTTGATCGTTACAGCGGGGGCAATACCACACGCACCGATACAACGAAGGGCGTCAAGCGTGAAAAGACCATCCGCGGACGTTTCACCGGGTTTAATGCCGATAAGTTCCGCAAACTTGTCCAAAATTTGTTGCGCGCCTTTTACGTAGCAAGCCGTGCCCAAGCATACGCCGATAACGTACTTCCCTTTCGGGGTGAGCGAGAAGAAGGAGTAGAAGGTGACAACGCCGTAAATTTCGGCAACAGAAATCCCCGTTCTTTCGGATACGAGCTCTTGTACTTCAAGAGGAATATATCCATATTCCTTTTGAATATCGCTCAAAATCATCATAAGCGGGGTTTTTTCTTGGACGTATCTGTCGCAAATTTCATTGATCTTTTGCACAGCCGCCGCTTGTAAATGAGCCATAATAGCCTCCTATAAGATTTTTTATTATATCATACTCAATTATTATACTATATTTTGGAAGAAGTGTCAATAGGGAAATCGATAAAAACTTCTCGATATCGATAAAAATTTTGATATTTGAACGGTTGTTTTTTATGAAAAAGTG
>JAZTWL010000244.1:0-17432 GCA_045635845.1 Candidatus Scatosoma sp.
TCAAGAGTTTGCTCGTAAGACGGCAAGTTTTGGTGAATGGGAGTGTTGTCACGCAATATAATTTCGTGCTTGCAAAGGACGACGAAGTGAAGCTTTCCCGCCGTCCCGTGAAGGACGCGCCCACGGCAAAGCAGGAAAAGAGAACGACGAAGCCCGCGCCGAGAAATCACGAACTCAAAGTGATTTACGAAGACGACGATTTTATTGCAATCGATAAGCCCGTAGGGCTTTTGTCGGTGGAAAGCGATAAGGAATCGGAGTGCGCGTTCGGCTACGTTTTTGATTACTTGCAAAAGAAGGATAAGCATATCCGCCCCTTCATTTTGCATAGAATCGATAAGGAAACGTCGGGCGTTTTGGTTTTTGCGAAGAACGTGAAGGTACATTCCATGCTCAAAATGCATTGGAACGAACAAGTGCAACGCCGTGAATATTACGCCGTCGTAGAAGGTACGTTTACGGAAAAGAAGGGCACGTTCGTCAATTACTTGAAGGAAAATCAAAACAACTTGGTGTTCGTCACCAACGATCCTTCCTGCCCCAAGGCAATCACGCACTACGAAGTAGTGCGGGAAACGGACGAATATTCTCTCTTGCGCGTGGAAATTGAAACGGGTAGAAAGAACCAAATCCGCGTGCAAATGAAGGCGAAAGGACATGCCGTTGTCGGCGACGATAAGTACGGCTTTGAGAAGAATCCGCTCGGGCGTTTGGGGTTGCACGCTTCGCAAATCGAGTTTATCCACCCGATTTCGAAGGAGCTTATCACCATCCGCGCCACCGTACCGCAAGCGTTCCGTCAGCTTTTCGGGCAATAAGGAAGGGGGGAAATTATGAAAAAGATTGCAAGCTTTACGGTGAATCACGATACGCTTGAAAAGGGAATGTACGTTTCCCGCGTGGACGGCGACGTGGTCACCTACGATATTCGTATGAAAAAACCGAACGGCGGGGATTATTTCAATATGTCCGCCGCGCACACCTTGGAGCATTTGTTCGCCACTTACGCTCGCAATAGCGCGCACGGCAACGAAATTGTGTACGTCGGGCCTATGGGTTGTAGAACGGGCTTCTACCTTTTGACGAGAGATAGTCTTTCGGCGGCGCAAGCGATTGCGCTCGTGCAAGAGAGTATGGCGTTTATCCGCGATTTCGAAGGGGAGATACCTGGGAATAAGAAGGAAGAATGCGGAAACTATCTCGACCACGATTTGCTCGGCGCAAAGGCGCTCGGCGCGGATATGTGCGAAGCGTTAAAGGGCTGGACGGAAGCGGATTTACAGTACAAGGAGTGAAAAATATGGATGCGTTAGAATGTATGCTTACAAGACGGAGCGTGAAGAGTTATCAATCCACCCCCGTTGCGAAGGAATTGATTGAAAAAATCGTGGAAGCGGGTACGTACGCGCCCACGGGCAGAAACGCGCAAGCCCCGATTATTTTGGCGATAAGCAATAAGCAGGTACGCGACGAACTTTCCAAAATCAACGCGAAAATTCTCGGCGCGCCCGAAGGGAGCGATCCCTTCTATAACGCCCCTGTCGTGCTTGTCGTTTTGGCGGCAAAGGAACGGAACACCCGCGTTTACGACGGCTCGTCCGTGATGCAAAATTTACAGCTCGCCGCGCACGCGTTGGGTTTGGGCGCGTGTTGGATTCACAGAGCCAAGGAAACGTTCGAACTTCCCGAAGGGAAGGCGCTCCTTGAAAAACTCGGCGTGGAAGGGGAATACGAAGGCGTGGGCAACTGCGTAATCGGCTATTTGGACGGCGACTACCCGATCACAAGACCGAGAAAGGATAAGTGGGTATACTACGTCGATTAAGGGAAAAGCGGTATGGAAGCGATAGAAACGATGCTCACGCGCGTGAGCGTGAAAAAATATAAGGATACGCCCGTGCCCCGTGAATTGATCGAGCAAGTGATTGAAGCGGGTTTGCACGCCCCGTCGGGCTTGAATCAACAGTCCCCGATTATCGTGGCGGTGACGAATAAGGACGTGATTGCCGAGCTTTCCAAGGTGAATGCGGAGCTTGATCCCTTCAAGCGCAAAGATCCCTTCTACGGCGCGCCCGTGGTGCTCGTTGTTTTGGCGGATAAGCGTGTACCTTTCGCGCTCTACGACGGCTCGCTCGTCATGGAAAATTTACAGCTTGCCGCCCACGCGTTGGGTTTGGGCGCGTGTTGGATTCATCGGGCGAAGGAAACCTTCGAAATGCCCAAGTGGAAAGCTTTCTTGAAAACGCTTGGCGTGGAAGGGGAGTACGAAGGGATCGGAAACTGCGTTTTGGGCTATCCCGAGGTTATACCCGAAAAGAAACCGCGCAAGGCAAACCGCGTATTTTACGTGGAATAACGCAAGAAAGATTTCCTTTCACTATTGACAGCGATAGCGAAAGGTGTTATAATGAAGAAAAAGCAAGGGAGATTATTATGGAAAACAAAATTATTTGTAATTGTATGAAAGTATCGGAAGCGGACATTGAAAAGGCATTGCACGAAAGCGGCAAATTCTCGGACGTAGAAAAGGCGTTTGAAAAGGTGCAAATGATCACCCATTGTTCGACGGGTTGCGGCGGTTGCCACGATAAGGTGCTCGACGTAATTTCCGAAATGATGGCATAAGGCTCTATCCAAATGCTAGCGGGCGTTTCCACAGCTTCGCTCTTTATGCGAAAGAATAACGAGGAGGCGTTGCCACTCTTAAACGACCTTGGCGTAAAATGCGCCGAGGTCTTTCTCACGTCCTTTTCCGAGTACGGCTATCCCTTTGCGGACGTGCTCAAAGGCGTGAAAGGGGCTTTGCAAGTCCATTCCGTCCACGCGCTCAACACCGAGTTTGAACCGCAATTATTTAGCAGACATCCGCGCGTAAAAGCGGATGCGTATGCTTGGGCGGAAAAGGTACTCGAAAGCGCAAACGCGCTCGGGGCAAAGGCGTACACCTTCCACGGCACGTCGAGAGTGAAACGGAGTACGCGCTCGGGCGTAAACGACGATTTTCCGTCCATGATCGAAGGCTTTGCCGAGCTTTCTTCTTTTTGCGAAAAACGGGGCGTTTCTCTATGTCTTGAAAACGTGGAATGGTCCACCTACAATCGTTTGGGCGTTTTCCGCACGTTGGCGCGGGAAATCCCGAAACTTCGTGGCGTACTCGATATCAAGCAAGCCCGCATTTCCGAGCAGCCGTGGCAGGAATATTTGGCGGAAATGGGGGATCGGCTTTCTCACGTACATATTTCCGACGTAGACGAAAGGGGTAAAATGTGCCTTCCGGGAAAAGGAAAATTCCCCTTCGACGAGCTTATTAAACGCCTAAAAGGCGTTGGCTTCGACGGCGCGATTTTGATCGAAGTCTATAATAGAGATTATCAAGATTTTGCCGAATTGAAGGCTTCGGTGGACTACGTAAATGAAATTATCCAAAAAAACAGCTAAAATTTCAAAATATTTTCCAGTTTTTTAGGAAAAACTATTGACAAGTAGCTTTCGCTATGGTATATTATAAATAGGATTTAGTCCTAATAATAAAAAATGGAGAAAGAAAATATGTTAAGAGTATATCAATGTGAAAAATGCGGTTGTGGCAAGACGGTGATCAGCAAGGTGGAATTGAAGCTTGAAGGGTTCAAGGAGCTTGTGGCGGGGAGCGTAGATGCGGCGAAAGAAAAGCACGTACCGGTTGTGACGAAGAAGTGCAAGACGGTGAAGGTGGACGTAGGCAGCGTGGCGCATCCCATGACGGAAGAGCATTTGATTGAATGGGTGGCTTTGGAAACGGAGCAAGGCTATCAAGTGAAGTATTTGTCGGCGGGAAGCGAGCCGATTTGCACGTTCACGCTTGCGGACGGGGATAAGGCGGTGGCGGTGTACGCGTACTGCAATCTTCACGGCCTTTGGGCAGTTTGAAACTGCACACAGATTTAGCGTGTTGCCGTGCGTTCTTTAAGAAAGCAACGCGTCTACTTCGAGCAAGCTTGAAGCTTGACACAGTTTGGCGTTCAAGTACACGAAATTAAGCATAAAATACAAAAGAAAAATAAAGAAAGAAGGGATAAAGATATGATTGAAAAAGAAGCTATGTATAAGCTTACCTACGGTTTATTCGTTTTGACGACGACGGATGGAGAAAAGCAAAACGGGTGCATTGTGAACACCGTTTCTATGATTACGGATAGTCCCAAGCGGATCACCGTTTTCGTGAATAATGCAAATTATTCCGCCGAGCTTTTGAAAAAGACGGGCGTGTTCAACGTTTCCATTTTGACGGAAAGCGCGCCCTTTGATATTTTCAAGCAATTCGGCTTCTCGTCGGGTAGAGATACGGATAAATTCGCAAGCGGTAGCTATGCAAAGAGTGAAAACGGACTCTATTATTTGCCCGAACACGTCAATGCCGTTTTGAGCGCGAAAGTGGTGGACGCTTACGATTACGGTAGCCACACCTTGTTCGTGGCGGAAGTGACGGAAGCGAAGACGCTTTCGAGCGAAAAGTCCGTTTCCTACGAATATTATTTGAATCATATCAAGCCCAAGCCCGAAGCAAAAAAGGAAAGCGCGGGCAAAAAATGGGTGTGCAAAATTTGCGGGCACGTCTATGAGGGGGAAGAACTTCCCGCCGATTATATTTGCCCCCTTTGCAAGCACCCCGCCGAAGATTTCGAACAAATCGGCTAATTCGACAAAGCCTTTTCTCATTCGACAAAGGTTGTGGGAAAAACTCTAAAAAAGGTTGTAAAAACGCCCTAAAAATCCTTGACATACGGCTTTTGAGTTGCTATAATAACGGAGTACTAATTAATGCAACGGCAAAGGATGGTGAAAAAGAATGTCTACGGTTAGAGTTGGTGAAAACGAAAACGTTGAAAGCGCATTGCGTCGTTTCAAGAGAAAGTGCTCCCGCGACGGTATCATCGGTGACCTTCGTAAGAAGGAATTCTACGAAAAGCCTTCCGTTAAAAAGAAGAAGAAGTCGGAAGCTGCTCGTAAGAGAAGCAGAAACTAAAAAGCACACAAAAGAGCTCACAAACGTGAGCTCTTTTTGTTTGCGAAAAAGGTCGAATTTTAGAAGAAAAGGAGAGGAATATGTCAAATCAAGTCGGTAGAACGTTGCGAGAAGAAGCGCGCCGTGCGAAGAGTCGTTTGAAGTGCGGTTTTTGGACGGAATGTGAAGCGGAAAAGGAAGAAAAAATGCAAAAAGCAAGGGAGCAGGGTCTTAACGAAAGCAAAGCGGAGCGGTTTTTCCTTTCCCAAATCGCCACCAAAATTTCGGGCGAGCAAGAAGACGAATTCTATCTCAAAGTGCGGGATATGCTTTTAGAATGCGGCGAAGTGAGCGACGCGATCGGTCGGCTTACGGACAAGGCGTATTACGCCACCCTTTCCTACGAAGAAAAGCAACGCTACAATTTGACGTTGAGCGAGAAATATTTGCGCGCTTTGGAGCGCTTCCGCGCCGAGTGCGAATTCGAGCTTTTGCGCAGTGAAAGCTAATGCGCGTATATATCGCACGGGGTTGTTAGAAAAAACAACCCCGTGCTTTTTTCATTTCCGTGAAAAAGGTACTTGCAAAATCCCTGCGTTTGTGCTATAATAGTTTCGTTATGGCAAACGTAGATTACATTTTAGAAAAATTGAACGACGAACAAATCAAGCCCGTTTTGCAAACGGAAGGTCCCGTACTCGTTTTGGCAGGTGCAGGGAGCGGTAAAACGCGCGTTTTAACGTCGCGTATCGCCTATCTCGTGGAAGAAAAGGGTGTGCCCGCGGAAGCGATTTTGGCAATCACCTTCACCAACAAAGCGGCGAATGAAATGAAGGAACGCCTTTCCGCGTCCTTGGACGTTTCCCGTATGTGGGTGAGCACCATTCACAGCATGTGCGTTCGTATTATCCGTATGTACGCCGAAGATTGCGGGGTGAGCTCGAATTTTTCGATTTATAGCGAAACGGAGCGGAATAATATTATCAAAAAATCCTTCCAAGAATGTGATTTGGAAGACGAAAAGCTTTTGAAAAATATCAAATTCCATATCGGGAATGCGAAGATGCTCGGTCTTTCCCCCGAAGAGTACGGCAAGGAAAACGCGGGCGAAAGAGAGATCGAAACGATCGTGAAGGTCTATGCCCGTTATCAAAAGCATTTGCAGGAAAATAACGCGCTCGATTTCGACGATTTGCTCAACGAAACGCGCAATTTGCTCCGCCGCAACGAAGAAGCGAGAGAATATCTCGGCGGAAGATTTCGTTATATTTTGGTGGACGAGTTCCAAGATACCAACTCGGTGCAATTTGAAATCGTCAAGTACCTTGCGTCCGTACACGGCAATTTGTTCGTGGTAGGGGACGACGATCAATCGATCTACGGTTGGCGTGGTGCGGAAATCGGGAATATTCTCGATTTCGAAAAGACGTTTAAGAACGCGAAAGTCTTTAACTTGGAGCAAAATTACCGTTCCACGAAGAAGATTTTGAAGCTTGCGAATACGATTATCAAGAACAATTTCGGCAGAAAGGACAAAACGCTTTGGACGGAAAACGACGAAGGCGCACCGGCGAAGGTGTACGAATCGGAAGAAGAAAGCGGGGAAGCGCGCTACGTTGCGCAAGCGATTGCGGGGCTTATGCGTCAAGGCTATCGCTTTTCCGATTTCGCCGTTTTGATGCGCTTGAACGCCCTTTCGCGATCCTTCGAACAAGAGTTTACGGCGGACGGGATTCCCTATAAAATTTTCGGCGGTTTCAAGTTCTTCGAGCGTAAAGAGATCAAGGATTTGCTTGCGTATTTACGTCTTGTGAACAATCCCTTCGATAGCGAAGCGGCACTCCGCATTATCAATTTCCCCAAGCGCGGGATCGGTGCAAAGACGGTGGATACCTTGCAAAGTTACGCGTTTGCGAACGAATTTTCCGTTTACGACGCGCTTTTAGACGTGGATGATTTGGGCTTTGCAAGCGGTACGAGAGAAAAACTCGTTGCTTTCCGCGATTTGGTAAAGACGTGGATTATCGATAGCCAAGATATGCCCGTCAACGAGCTTACGAAGAAGATTATTGAAGATACGAAAATGCGCGAAGCATACGCCGACGAATCGGACGAAAGCATCAATAAATGCGCGAATATCGACGAATTTGTCAACTCGGTGGAAGAATATTGCAAACTCAACCAAGACGCAACGCTCACCGAATATCTCAACCAAGTGACCCTTTCGACGGACTTGGACGAAATGGACGACGGCGACTACGTCACACTTGCCACCATTCACGCGGTAAAGGGTTTGGAATTCCCGTGCGTATTCCTTTGCGGCATGGAAGAAAACATCTTGCCCGTATTCCGTGCGGTGGATAACGACGACGATATGGAAGAAGAACGCCGTTTGACCTACGTAGCAATCACCCGCGCGAAAGAGAAACTTTATTTCACTCGCTCCAAGAGCCGTTATCTCTACGGCAAGCGGGAGCCGACCATGCGTTCTCGTTTCATGAAGGAGCTTTCTTCGGAGCTTGAATTGCCCAAGGAAACCCGCCGCTATGGCTACGGCTACACCGATTACGACGATCCCGAAAGCTACGGAAATTCCGCATACGCAGGGGGCAGGTACGGATCGAACGACGATTATAGCGGCAGAAAAACGAGCTTTGGAGGCTCGTACGGCGGCTACGGAAACTCGTCCTACGGCTCGTCGGGAAATGGTTACGGCAAGAGCTACGGCGGCTCGTCCTACGGAAACTCGTCTTACGGCAATTCGTCCTACGGCTCGTCGGGCGGCTTTACTTACGGCGGATCGAGCGGGGCGAAAAAACCGACGGCAAGCGGCCGCGTATTCGGCGGGATCGGAAGCAGTACGCCCAAGCCCACGGCAGGCGCGAAGGATTTGAGCGGATTCAAAATCGGCGTGAAAGTGTCTCACCCGAAATTCGGCAGCGGCGTGATTGTCGGCGCAAGGGGCACGGGCAACAACATGATTTTGGACGTGGCGTTTGAAGGGCTTGGCATTAAGCAGCTTTCGGCAAGTTTGGCGCCGCTTACGATCGTATAACCATAAAAAGCAAGTTTGTTTTGCACAAGCACCGCAAAGCGGTGAAAAAAGGAAAAGACTATGGATAGAAAGAGAGAGCTTGTAGATATACTCAACAAATGGGCGCACGAATATTACGTGCTTGATAATCCCACCGTTTCCGATAAGGAATACGATGCGCTTTACGACGAGCTTCGCCGTTTGGAAGAAGAGAGCGGGGAAGTCTATTTCGATAGCCCCACCAAGCGTGTGGGCGGCGAGCCGATCAAGGGCTTTGAAAAGCACACCCATATCGAAAAGCTTTTTAGCTTGGATAAAGCCGTTTCAACGGACGAGCTTCGCGCCTTTTTGACGCGTGTGGATAAGGGCGTTGCGGGGCAAAAGGACTACACCGTGGAATATAAATTCGACGGCTTGACCGTTTGCCTTACCTATGATAAGGGACAATTCGTCCGTGCAACGACGCGCGGCAACGGCGTGGTGGGCGAAGACGTGACGGCGCAAGTTTTGACGATCAAATCCTTCCCCATGAAGATCAAATATCAAGGCACTTTGGAAGTGCGCGGGGAAGCGGTGATCCGTCTTTCCGTGCTTGAAAAATATAACCAAACCGCGGACGAGCCGCTCAAAAACGCACGCAACGCGGCGGCGGGGGCAATCCGAAATCTCGATCCAAAAATCACCGAAAAACGCCGTCCCGATATTTATTTCTACGACGTGAATTATACGTCGGACGGGGCACCCATGTCGCAAACGAACGCCCATCAATTCTTGGTGGACGAAGGGTTTAAGGTGTTCCCGTATTTTAGAGTTTGCCATACGGAAGAAGAAGTGCTTGCGGCGATTGCCGAGATTGAAAAGGAACGCAAAACGCTCGACGTTTTGACGGACGGCGCGGTGATTAAGCTCAACGATAGCCGTCTTCGCGACGAGCTTGGCTTCACCGACAAATTCCCTCGTTGGGCGCTTGCCTATAAGTTCGAAGCGGAAGAAGTGACCACCCTTTTGAAGGAAGTGATTTGGCAGGTGGGTAGAACGGGCAAATTGACGCCGCTCGCCTTGCTTGATCCCGTGGATTTGGGCGGCGCAACCGTTTCGAGAGCGACCTTGAATAACTACGGCGACATTTTGAGAAAGGACGTCAAAATCGGCTCGCGCGTACTCGTGCGTAGATCGAATGAAGTTATCCCCGAAATTTTGGGCGCGACGGAGCATTACGCGCATAGCGCGGACGTGGAAAAGCCCACGGTTTGTCCTGCTTGCGGCAGTACGCTTAACGAAATCGGCGCGCACCTTTTCTGCCCGAATAAGCTTTGTACGCCGAGAGTGGTGGCGGCGCTCGATCATTACGCGAGCAAAAACGCCATGAATATCGACGGTTTTTCGGAAAGTACCGCCGAACAACTCGTAGCAAAGAAGGGCGTGACGAAATATTCCGATTTGTACAAGCTCACCGAGCAAGATTTGGCAGAGCTTGAAGGCTTTAAGGATAAGAAAATTAAGAACCTGCTCACCGCAATCGAAAAGAGCAAAACGCCTACGCTCGACGCGTTTATCTACGCCATAGGCGTAGAAGGCGTGGGTAGAGTGGCGGCGAAGGACTTGGCGGCGCAATTCAAGAGCATGGAAAATCTCGCAAAAGCGGGCGCGGAAGAGCTCGTAGGTATGGAAAATATCGGGGAGATTACGGCGAATGCAATCGCGGCGTATTTCCAAGACGAAAGCAACCGCGAAGAGCTTGCCGCCTTGGAAAGCGCGGGGGTAAAACCCACTTGGTCGGAAGAAAAAACGGAAGGGATTTTCTCGGGTGAATCGGTTGTTTTGACGGGTACGTTGACGGAATTCAAGCGCAGCGAAGCGCAAAAGCTTATCGAGAGCAAGGGCGGCGTTTGTCAATCGTCCGTGACGGCGAAAACGACGTTGGTTTTGGCGGGTGAAGCGGCAGGTAGCAAGCTCGACAAGGCGAGAAAATTAGGTATTCGCATTATCGACGAAGCGGAATTCAAGCGCATGATTGAAGAGTAATCAAAAGAAAATAAAAAGCGGGGCGAAACGCTCCGCTTTTTTCGCGCAGTTTCCCATTGAAATTTTACGTACTTTATAATAAATTATAAAAAACTTGAAAAAGTTGGCAGCGGGGACTTGACAAATCGTAAATGTGTGCTATAATGATAGAACTGATAATTTGGTCTTCAAAGGAGAAAGAGCGTCTATGTTAAGCATGACGGGGTATGGAAAGGGCGAATACGCGGAAGGCGGCTTGGAGCTGACTTGCGAAATCAAGACGGTGAACAACCGTTATTTGGACGTTTCCGTCAAAGCGCCGAGAATTTTCGCGTGCTTGGAAGACGTCGTTCGTTCGACGGTGCGCAAGAAGCTTACGCGCGGTCATGCGGACGTATTCATTTCCTTGAAGGATAAACGCGAACGTCAAACGTCGCTTGCCTTGGATATGGCGCTTGCGAATTCGTACGTGGCGGCGGCGAAGGCGATGAAGGAAGCGTTCCCCGATTTGACGGACGATATTACGATTTCTTCCGTTTTGCGCTATCCTGACGTAATGAAGCAAGAAGATACGCAAAGCTTGGACGAGGAAATGACGAACGCGCTCGATATTGCGCTCAATATCGCGCTTGATAAACTCAACGAAATGCGCGCGGTGGAAGGGCAAAAGCTCAAAGAAGATATGCTCGCCCGCGTGGAAACGATTGAAAATCTCGTGGCGGAAATCGCAACCCGCGCGCCGCAAATTGCGAAGGATTATAGAGAAAAACTCACGGCGAAGGTGCAAGAATATTTAGAAGGCGTGCAAGTGGACGAAGGCAGACTTTTAACGGAAGTTGCCGTGTTTACGGATAAGAGCAACATTGACGAAGAGCTCACCCGCTTGCGTTCGCATATCGAGCAATTCCGTTCGATTGCCGAAGAGGGGATCGTGGGTAGAAAGCTGGATTTCTTGGTGCAAGAATTCAATCGTGAAGCGAACACCACTTGCTCAAAGAGCAACGACGTGACG
Organism: Candidatus Scatosoma sp.; assembly: GCA_045635845.1. Classification (GTDB taxonomy): domain Bacteria; phylum Bacillota; class Clostridia; order Christensenellales; family Borkfalkiaceae; genus Scatosoma. The sequence goes on from JAZTWL010000244.1 coordinate 11,035, forward strand.
ATCACGAGAGCGGGGCTCGCGCTTAAAAACGAGATTGAAAAAATTCGCGAACAAGTGCAAAACTTGGAATAACGGAGAGAACGAATGAAACACGTATTATTAGCCGTGTCCGGCCCGTCTGGCGTTGGCAAGGGCACAATGGTAAAAACGTTGATAAGCCGCAGAGAAGACGTTGTGGAATCGGTGTCTTGTACGACCCGCCCGCCGCGTGAAGGGGAAGTGGACGGCAAGCATTATTTCTTCCTTTCAAGGGAAGAATTTGAACGTCGTATTAAGGAAGACGATTTCTTGGAATACGACGAACATTTCGGCAACTACTACGGCACGCCGAAATCCTTCGTGCGCGAAACGCTCAAATCGAAATCGGTGATTATGGAAATCGACGTCGTGGGTGCGCTCAACGCGAAGAAATCCTTTCCCGAATGCGTGCTCGTCATGGTAGTGCCCCCGTCGGTGGAAGAGCTTAAGCGCCGCTTGTCCGGCCGCGGCTCGGAAACGGAAGAACAAATCTTGGGCAGACTTGCGCGTATGGATTACGAGCTCTCGCACAAGGACGAATACGACCATATCATCGTCAACGACGATTTGGAAAAAGCCATTGAAGATTTAACGAAAATCATTGACGGCGAATAAATTTGGAAAAAAATAACACAATAAAGGAGTGAAAAGATATGATTAACGAACCCTCTGTAGATGAAATGATTAGAAAACTTGGTACGGAAGAAGAACCCATTAGCCGCTACGCGCTTTGCACAATTGCGTCCAAGCGTGCTCGTCAAATTATCGAAATGGAAAAGAATCACGGCGTTGGCGCAACCACCGGCAAGGATAAGGAACTTTTGTCCGCTTGCAAGGATATTGCGGAAGGCAAAGTGATCGTAGCAAAAGACTAAAAGTAGATTGTCCTGACGGTTTTGTCGGGACAATTTTTCTCGAAAAAGGGAAGGAAGGGGCATATGATAGCGGAAGTGATCGTCGATATTGCGGCGAGCGAAACGGATAGAATATTCGATTATCTCTGCGACGAAGATACGATCGTCGGCAGCCGTGTTCGCGCGCCTTTCGGCGGCAAGATCGTACCCGGCTTCGTCATGCGGATCAAGGAAAAGTCCGAATGGCCGGAAGAAAAGCTGAAGAAGGTGCTGCCCACCCCCGACGAGCTTCCCGCTTTGAATAAGGAATGCCTTGCTTTAGCGGAGAAAATCACGGCGAGATACCGCGTGCCCAAGGCGCTCACGCTGCGCTTATTTTTGCCTTCGGAAATGCGGACGGGCAAGGTGCGCGAGCTTACGAGAAATTATGCGGAGCTGCTGCTTCCGTTATCGGAAATGAAATTGCGCGCGGGCTCGAAAAATCAACTCGGGGCGGCGGAGTTTTTGGCGGAAAACGGAAAGACGGACTGCGCGTTTTTGAATAACGCATTCCCTGGCGGCGTTGCGGCGCTTGAAAAGAAAGGGTACGTACGCATTACGCAAGAGCAAATTTTGCGCGATCCGTATAAGGAAATTTCGTCCGAAAGCGTGGAACGCAGACTCACTCCCGATCAAGAACGGGCGGTGAAAACGATTGAAACGGACGAACGCACGGTGCAGCTTTTGCACGGCGTGACGGGGAGCGGTAAGACGGAAATTTATCTCACCTTGATAGCGAAATGCTTGAAGGAAGGAAAATCTTCTATTTTCCTTGTGCCGGAAATTTCGCTCACACCCCAAATGCTTGCGCAGCTTCGCGCAAGGTTTGGCAAACAAGCGGCGATTTTGCACAGCGGGCTTTCCGCGGGCGAGCGCTTCGACGAATGGTGGCGGTTGCGGACGGGGGAAGCGAAGATTGCAATCGGCGCGCGTAGCGCGATTTTCTCCCCCCTTGAAAATCTCGGCGTGATCATTATCGACGAAGAACACGATTCGAGCTATTCGAGTGAAACTGCGCCCCGCTACAATACTTTCGATATCGCTTTACTTCGTGCGAAGAAGAACGGCTGTAAGCTCGTTTTAGGAAGCGCGACTCCCGCCGTGGAAACCTATAAAAAAGCGGTGGAAGGGGAGTTTTCGCTCATTCGTTTGGAAAAGCGTATCAATCAAAAGCCGATGCCCGAAATCACGATCGCGGATATGCGCCGCGAAGTACGCAGGGGGAATAGCTCCGCCTTTTCGGGCGTTTTGAAGGAAGAGCTTTCCAAGTGTCTTATGGCGGGTAAGCAAGCGATTTTGTTCTTGAATCGGCGCGGCTACTCGCAAACGGTGATTTGCAAGGAATGCGGCTACGTAGCCAAGTGCGAGGCGTGCGACGTTTCGCTCACCTATCACCGCGAAGAAGACTGCTTGAAGTGCCACTACTGCGGCACGAAATACAATATGCTTTCCGCTTGCCCCGATTGCGGGGGTAAAAAACTCTCGTACGCGGGTACGGGTACGCAAAGAATCGTGGCGGATTTGCAAAAGCTTTATCCCACCGCGCGGATTTTGCGTATGGATAACGATACGACGAGCGGTAAGGAAGGGCATTATAAGATTTTGAAAACCTTTGCCGAGCATAAGGCGGATATACTCGTCGGCACGCAAATGATTGCAAAAGGACACGATTTCCCCGCCGTTACGTTGGTGGGAATTTTGGACGCGGATATGAGCTTGCACTTCTCCGATTATCGAAGCGGTGAGCGCACCTTCCAACTCTTGACGCAGGTAGCGGGCAGAAGCGGTCGTGCAGAAGAAAAGGGGAAGGTCGTTTTGCAAACCTTTGATCCCGAGAACGACGTTTTGCGCTTTGCGACGACGTACGATTATCAAGGCTTTTACGAGAACGAAATTTCCTTGCGCGCGGCGACGGCGTTCCCGCCTTTTTCGAAAATCGTGCGCGTGCTCATTACGGGCGAAGACGATAAAAAGGCGCTCGAAGCGCTCAAAAACGTCTATTTCGCGCTCGAAGAAATTTATACGAACAATATGGACAAATTCTTGTTCTTTAATAAAATGCGCTCGCCGATTAAGCGGATACAAAATAAGCACCGCTATCAAGTGCTGATGCGCCTTTCCGACGTTTCGGTGTTGCCGCAAATCTATGAGATTTGCGCGGACGCACGAACGCGGGACGTGCTCGTGAGCGTGGAAGAAAATCCCACGAACTTGAGTTAAGCGGTGAGCCACCGCGGCGGCGCGGGAAAGAATAGAGAATGCAATGAGAAAAGGAGTGAATTACAATGGCAATACGCAACGTAGTGCAAGTCGGTGACGACGTATTAAGACAAAGATGCAACGAAGTGACGGAGTTTGACGAAAAGCTCCACGCGCTTTTGGACGATATGAAGGACACGGTGAAAAAGGAGCAAGGCGCAGGCCTTGCCGCGCCCCAAGTGGGCGTACTTCGCCGCGTGGTAGTCGTGGACGTAGAAGAAGGATATTTCGAATTTATCAACCCCGTACTCTTGCAACAAAAGGGTGAACAATCGGGGTGGGAAGGCTGTCTTTCCGTGCGCGGCAAGAGCGGGATCGTTTCCCGTCCCATGAAGGTGACGCTTACCTATCAAGATCGTCACGGAGATAAGTATCTCTTGAAGGCGAAGGGCTTTTTCGCACGTGCGATTTGCCATGAGCTTGATCACTTGGACGGGGTGCTTTATATAGACAAAGCAACTCACATCGAAAAAAATTAAAAACGACGGATCTACGTCGCATTTCGGCGTTGCCGCTCGGTCACGTACTACTCGGTACGCTCCCTTGCGGCGCCTGGAACTGCTCGCAGCTTCGCCGTTTTTCCCAAGAGACGAACGACGGGGTTTTGGGTGTTGCCGCTCGGTCACGTACTACTCGGTACGCTCCCTTCCGGCGCCTGGAACTGCTCGTAGCTTCGCCGTTTTGGCGATAGTCCGCGGGCGGCGAAATACGGCGTTGCGTTTCCGTGCGCCTTGCTCGTTTACGATGAAGTAAACTCCCGTCGGTGTACTCGACGCGCCTTGTCTTTCTTGCGTCTTGCTCCGTTTTTGCGGGGGCGTATGAAATACGGCGTTGCGTCTCCGTGCGCCTTGCTCGTTTACGACAAGTAAACTCCCGTCGGCATACTCGACGCGCCTTGTCTTTCTTGCGTCTTGCTCCGTTTTGGGGAAGCAAAATAAAACGATTCCATAAAAGGAAAATCCTATGAAAATACTTTTTGCAGGCACGCCCGATTTTGCGGTGTTGCCTTTACAAAACATCATAAACAGCGGTTTTGAAGTGGTGGGCGTAATTACGCAAACGGATAAGCCGCAAGGCAGAAAGGGAATACTCACGCCCCCGCCTGTGAAGGTGCTTGCGCAAGGGCTTGGTTTGCCCGTTTTGCAACCCGAAAAAATTCGTGATGAAATCGATGCACTCAAAGAGTTTGGGGCGGACGTTATGGTCACTTGTGCATACGGACAAATCTTGACGCAAGCGGTGCTGGACGTGTTCCCTATGGGCGTATGGAATATTCACGCGGGGCTTTTGCCTGCTTATCGCGGGGCGTCGCCTATTCAAAGCTGTATCGTAAACGGCGAGAGCGAAACGGGCGTTTCGATCATGAAAACGGAGCTTGGCTTGGACTGCGGGGACGTGCTTTGCCTAGCAAAGACGCCGATCGATCCCGCGGAGACCTACGGCGAGCTTTCGAATCGTCTTTCGGCGGTTGGCGCGGACTTGATCGTGGAAGCTTTGAAGGCGCTCGAATCGGGGAATTACACCCTTACGCCCCAAGACGAAGACGGCGTGCGAATCGTGCGTAAAATCGGGAAAGAACACGCGAAAATCGATTTTGGGAAAGCGGCGAAAGAGATTGTGGATTTGGTGCGTGGTATGAACCCTGCACCCGTGGCGTACACGGAGCTTGATGGGAACAAAATTAACGTGTACCGTGCGGAAAAAGCGGTGCTAACGGACGAAGAAAATAGAGCGCTCGAAGGGGCGAAAATCGGGGAAGTGCTTTCCGATAAGCCCAAGCGCGGCTTGCTCGTGAAATGTGCGGACGGGGCGGTGAAGCTCTTGGAAGTGCAGGCGGCGGGCGGTAAAAGAATCTCGGGCGGGGATTTCTTGAACGGCAGAAAGGCGCAAAAGGGACAGGTGTTCTCATGTTGACGAATCCCGTTTACGATCCCTTCTTGATTTTGACGAAAGTCTATTCGGACGGTGCGCACGTAAAGCAAGCGATTGCCGACACTTATATTGAGGAGCAGTACCGTTCGCGGACGGTGAAAATCGTTTACGGCGTTTTGGAAAACGACGTGTATTACGATTACTGCATTCGTCACTATGCGCCCAAAGCGCCCAAGCTTGCGGTGCGGACGATTTTGAAAATCTCTCTTTATATGCTCCTTGAAATGGGCAAAAAGAGATATATGGTCACCGATTGCGCGGTGGATTTGTGTAAAAAACTCGGTAAAAGCGGTGTGAGCGGGTTTGTGAACGCCTTCTTAAGACGGTTTGATAAGGCGGCGGTAGACGAACGGTTGAAATCGGAAAAGGACGGGGAAGCGATTGCGCTTTCCTACCCCGCGTTCGCGTACGAAATGCTGAAAAAGGAATACGGCGCACGGGCGAAGGAAATTGCAGCGGCGCGCTCGAAGGGCGTTTCCGTGCGCTTTGAAAAAAATGCGGAAAAATACGAAGAAAGGGCGCATATCAAAACGCCGTTCGCGGGCAATTATATCTTTGAAAACTTCGTGCGCGACGAAGGCTTCGACGACGGGGAGTACACCTTCCAATCGGTGGGTAGTATTGCCATTTGCGATTGCGTTTCGCCGTGCGAAAGCTTGCTTGATTGTTGCGCCGCGCCGGGCGGAAAATCGGTACTCCTTGCCAAGAAATGTTCTCAAGTGACGGCGTTTGAATTGCACGCGCACCGCGTAGAGCTTATTCGGCAGTACAAGGCGCGTATGGGCGTGGAAAACCTGCAAGAAATACAAAAGGACAGCAGCGTTTTTGATCCCGCCTTCGAAGAGAAATTCGACGCGGTTTTATGCGACGCACCCTGCTCGGGTTACGGCACGGTGAGTGAAAATCCCGATATCAAGCTCTTCCGCAAAAAGGAAGATATTACGGCGCTTGAAAAGGCGCAAAGGGATATTTTGTCCACCGTTTGTAGATACGTGAAGGCGGGGGGCGCGCTCTATTATTCCACCTGTTCTCTCTTTGAGAGTGAGAACGATAAGACGGTGGAAAGCTTTTTGAAAAATCACGCGGAATTTTCGGTGGAAAGCTTGGAAAGTCCGCTTGTACATGAAAAGAAAAAATACGGCTTGCAGTTCTTGCCCGATAGCGCATACGGCGCGGGGTTCTACGTTTGTAAGCTCGTGAAAAAATCCTAAAAATGGACGACGTAGGTTCTTTATGAAAAAGATTTTACAAGATTTATCGTATACCGAGCTGGAAGCGCTTGTGCTTTCTCTCGGG